>NZ_CP132543.1:955856-1270034 GCF_030845195.1 Sanyastnella coralliicola | reverse complement strand
AATGCTTGAAGAGGTTCCAGAAATCGCCAACAAACAGTTCTACTACATGTCTGAACATCGACCAGACATCATTCTTACTGACCAAATCCTAGACGTAGTCATTGATCACTGGAAGGCGTCAAGAGAAATGGAACAATTCCTGATAGAAGGAATGGTGAGGTAACCGATTACCTTGTAGTAATACCGTTTGAAGCGACCAATCACAGGTCGTAGAATTTATTTTATTGACTCAAATAGAAGCTGTTATCTTCGGCTTCCGCGATAGCGACAAAACCATACGAATGAAAAAGCTTTTCATGATTCTGGCTGTGACATGCAGCCTACATTCTTTTGCGAACAAGAATTACTGGCAACAAGAGGTCTCATATGAAATGAAGATCGACGTCAATACAGAGAAACACCAATATGCTGGAACTCAGAAACTGGTATACACGAACAACTCTCCTGACGTTCTTGACAAAGTATTCTACCACCTCTACTTCAATGCCTTCCAACCTGGAAGTATGATGGACACACGTTCACTTACCATTGAAGATCCTGATCCACGTGTAGGTAGCCGAATTTCAGAGCTACAGCCTGACGAGGAAGGATGGATCCGCGTGAAGTCGCTCACGATGAACGGAAAGCCTGTACGCTATACTGAAGTGGGAACGATCTTGGAGGTTGACCTACCAACTCCTATTCAACCTGGGAAGAAAGTGACCTTCGAAATGGTATGGGACGCACAAGTGCCGCTACAGATTCGTCGTTCAGGTTGGAACAACAAAGAAGGTATCGAATTCTCTATGTCTCAGTGGTACCCTAAAATGAGTGAGTATGATCATATGGGCTGGCACGCAAATCCGTACGTAGGGCGTGAGTTCCACGGGATTTGGGGAGACTTTGATGTAGAGATTACCATCGATAAAGACTACGTTCTTGGTGGAACTGGCCTTGTAGTTAACGGTGACGAAGTAGGTCACGGTTATGGGTCGGAGAAAGCTCGTCCTAAAGTGGTCAATGGAAAACTGACTTGGCACTTTGAAGCTGAAAACGTGCACGATTTCGTTTGGGCTGCTGATCCTGACTATATCCACAAGCAGGTCCAGATAGAAAACGGACCTACCATGCACTTCTTGTATCAAGACAACCCCGAGTTCAATGAGAATTGGGAAGCGCTGCCAGAGTATGCGGTAAAGGCCTTTGAATATATGAGCGAACACTTTGGTGAATACCCATACCCTCAATACAGCATCATTCAAGGTGGTGACGGAGGTATGGAATACCCAATGGCAACCTTGATCACCGGACATAGAAACCTGCGTTCACTCGTTGGTGTTACGGTACACGAAGGAGCGCATAGCTGGTACCACGGAGTGCTAGCAACAAACGAAGCCCTGTACGAATGGATGGATGAAGGATTCACATCATTCGCTACATCGTTGACGATGAATGAACTTTTCCCTGACCCTACACGCGTTCCTCACGTATACGCTTATCAAGGATACTATGGGATTGTACGCGATGGAAAAGAAAATGCTCTCGTCACACACGCTGATCACTATACAACGAACCGTGCCTATGGGGTAGCGGCATACAGCAAAGGACAAGTATTGCTTGAACAGCTTGGATACATCATCGGACATGAAGTTCGTGATCAAGCGCTCTTGACTTACTTCGACGAGTGGAAGTTCAAGCACCCAACACCAAATGATTTCAAACGTGTGATGGAGAAAGCCAGTGGAATAGAGCTTGACTGGTACTTCGAATACTTCATGAATTCAACGCACACCATTGATTACAGAATCCAAGAAGTACGCGGAATGGACGGCAAAGTCTCTGTTACTCTCGAGAAAATTGGTGCTATGCCAATGCCTCTTGATGTTACGGTGAACTTCAAAGATGGTCGCAAAGAAGTGCACTACATTCCGCTACGTATTATGCGCGGTGAGAAGGCAGATGCGAAAGACTGGGTTCTTGAAGAAGACTGGCCTTGGACGCACCCGACTTATGTACTTGACATCAACGCTTCATACAACGACATTTCTTCGATTGTTATCGACGAATCAAAGAAAATGGCAGACATTGACCGTTCAAATAACACCGTTAATATGGAAGATGGTGTTGACTTCATTCTGAAGCAATAAGATGCTGAACGACGCTTTAAGACTTTCAGATTCGAACCGTATCGATTCCTTGATTAAAATCGGAATCGCTACGGTTCTTCTTTGTATCCTCTCCCCTCTCAACATTGATATCGGGATGGAGGTACCACTAACCTTGCAATCTCTACTTGTGGTATTCTTCAGCGTTCTGTTTGGCTGGCTAAATGGTTCTGTTCCGGTACTCGTCTATTTACTCCTTGGAGGATTTGGTGCGCCTGTATTTGCTGATTATAACAGCGGGTGGGACCTCTTTCTAGGTTCTTCAGGTGGATTCCTGATTGGGTTTTTGATCGCTGCGAATATTGTAGGCTTCCTTGCCGAGATGAATATCATGATGAAAAACCTCTTCGCTTTGGTTCTATTGGCGCTAGGTCAGTTCATCTTATTAGTGGTAGGACTATACTGGCTGCAGGGAGTAACGAACGAAGAATTCAGCTGGGGAGTTCAGCTGCAAGCTTTCATGCCTGGATTGGCCATGAAAACGGCCTTTGGCGGCATTGTGTTTATCGGTTTACACCGCACAGCCAAAAGACTCGCGAATCAATCTTAGGTTCCAGTCCGCGTTTCTTTTCAAGAGAGTCTCTAAAATTCCGCGCTAGCGAAACACCCTGACATACAGAATACTTAGATTTGCGCCACGTAACAACCAAATAATGAAGAAGCTTTTTCTATTGAGTCTTACGACTCTTCTGCTCTTTGGATGTGGAAATGAACCACAAGAAGAAACGCCAGAGCGAAGCGACGAGTCGAAGCAAAAGATCGCAGAGATGAAACTCGCAACAGACCACCACACGTATGCACGCCCAAACGACGCCGTAGTCACCCACCTTGATTGGGATGCTTCAGTTGACTTTGAAACACGTGTCATCAGTGGTACTGCACACTACGATATTAAGCGTGAAGGTGATGCCTCGTCTATCATCTTTGATATCCGTGAATTGACAATCGACAGCGTCATGACTGACGATGGCGGTAAGGTTGAATTTGAAATTGGCCCGGCTAAAGACTTCCTTGGGCAGCCTCTTCATATTCCAATCACGGAGAACACCACACGTGTTTCTATCTCTTACAAGAGCGCTCCGAACGCGGCGGCTTTGCTTTGGGTAGAGGGCGAAAAGCCATTCCTATTCACACAATCGCAAGCCATTCTGGCTCGTACGTGGATCCCTTGTCAAGATAGCCCAGGTATTCGATTCACCTACAATGCAAAGGTTCAGGTTCCACAAGGCCTACTGGCTTTGATGAGTGCTGAAAACCCAACGGCATTGAATGATGAAGGGGTTTATGAATTCAAAATGGAGCAGCCTATTCCTTCTTACTTGATGGCATTGGCTGTGGGTGATATCGCTTACGCGGAAATTGGTGAGCGTACTGCTGTTTACGCTACTCCTGATTTGATCGAAGCTGCGCACTACGAATTCCAAGAAATGGATGACATGCTTGTCGCTGCGGAAGCACTCTACGGAGATTACGCATGGGGGCGCTACGATCTGTTGATCCTACCAGCTGCCTTCCCATTCGGTGGAATGGAGAACCCACGCTTGACTTTCGCTACCCCAACGATTATCGCTGGAGACCGCAGTTTGACGGCTCTTGTGGCTCACGAGCTGGCACACAGCTGGTCTGGAAACTTGGTAACCAACGCAACTTGGGACGACTTCTGGCTGAACGAAGGCTTCACAGTATACTTCGAGCAACGCATCATGGAAGCCGTTTACGGACGTGAGACTTCTGAAATGCTTGCAACACTGAGCTACCAAGGGCTGACAATGGAGGTTGAAGAGATTATGGACCGTAATCCAAATGACACTCACCTCAAGCTTCACTTGAAAGATCGTGATCCAGACGAAGGAATGTCGGCAATCGCATACGATAAAGGCTACTTCTTCCTTCGCTTATTAGAAGAAACAGTAGGCCGTGAGCGCTGGGATGTGTTCCTAAAGGAATACTTCACCTCAAACAGCTTCAAGGTGATGGATACAGAGCGTTTCGTTGACTACTTGTCTACGAATCTGCTTTCAGAGGAAGAGCTCAAAACGGTAGACCTCGATTCTTGGATTTACGGAGCAGGATTGCCATCAAATATTCCTTCTGTGGAATCTGATCGCATTCAGAAAGTTGACGAAGCGAACCTTGCCTGGATCAACGGTGAAATGTCTACTGCCGATCTTCCTTGGAATGATTGGGCATACCAAGAGCGTTACCGCTTCTTGACCAACCTTCCTAACGAACTGTCTGCTGATCGTTTGGCTGAACTAGATGCTGCATACAACATCACTGCTACTGGAAACAACGAAGTGCTTTTCGCATGGCTAGAGCAGTCGCTTAAGCATGATTACGAACCAGCTTATGACCGCGCTGAAGAGTTCTTGGTGAACGTTGGTCGTCGTAAGTTCCTCACTCCTCTTTACCGAGTAATGAAGGAAACAGGAAAAATGGAGATGGCGCTTGCTATCTACGAAAAGGCTCGTCCGAACTACCACGCTGTTGCTTACAACACGATGGATGAATTACTATACGAAGCAGAGACCAACGAATAATTGGTCAATCGATACGAATTGAAAATGCGGGCCGAGTGTCCGCATTTTTTTTGTGTTGTTGCGTTCTATGAGAATGAAACGAGTGCTCAACATATTGAAACGATTCGTCATCGTGCTTTTGCTCACTGCCACAACTCAGGTTGGTGGACTCGTTTATTTGCTCTGGTTATCACTTCAGCGCTTTCTTCCACAAGGACATCACAAACTCCAACGATCACTGATTAAGGCAGGATCGTTTGTCATCCTATACTTTCTTTTCACCCTCGCCATCATTCCCCCGCTCGCTTCTGCTTTCGGGCGCGTTCCGTTGAGCATTACCAAGCACGGGGCAATTCGTCCAGCAAAGAATTACACTTGGATCTTGAATAGACACTATGTGAATAAGGAGATGCAAGAGCTACTATCATCGGTTGCTACTGATGAGCGTTTTGAACCCGGTTATCTCCTCTATCTAGACGCCTGTTTCCCTTTTATTGATGGCTTTCCTTTGCTACCACATCTGAGTCATAAAGACGGTAAAAAAGTAGATCTGGCCTTCTTCTACAAAGATCAAGAGGGCAAGCCTTTGCACAACTTCTCCCCTTCACTGATCGGTTATGGAGTCTTTGCTGACGGTAACGCGAATCCAACGGCTGATCGCTGCGAAGAAGCGGGCTATTGGCAGTATAATATCTTGGGTAAACTCATGTCTCCTTTTCCTAACGCTAGCGCGGAATTGGATACGCAAAACACCCGAAGACTACTTGAACTATTAAACCAGTCGTCAACAACATCGAAGATTTTCATCGAACCTTATCTAAAGAGTCGACTCTTACCTCAAGGAAATAAGATCAGGTTTCACGGATGCCACAGCGTTCGCCATGACGATCACATTCATCTAGAGATCCATTAGCGAAGGATGGTCACCGTTCCGCTTAATTCGAAACGCTCGCTTGTTGACAGTGAGTGAACCACCAATTGCCAGATGTACATATCATTCTGAGAAAAGTATCCTCCACCCTGGTAGTTACCGTTCCAAGGAACGGTCATATCCGTAGTTTCAAAGACTTTGTCTCCCCAACGGCTAAACACCTTTAGCTCGAAACGATCAGGATCGATATCGCTCCCTTCTACTAGGAAGATATCGTTCACTCCATCGTTGTTCGGTGTGAATGAATTAGGTACGTAGATGTTCAGTAGATCATTGATTACGATCCAACGTGTAATCTGATCTGTACATCCATTAGAATCTGTAATAGTCAGTGTCACCGGGTAGTTACCTCCAGTTGACATTGGGAATTGGAACACAGGGTCAGGAAGCGTTGATGTTCCTTGAACATTCAAGGTATCAAACACCCAGTACCAGTCTACTACGTCACCTACAGAGTAATCGTAGAATTCGATTTCTGTATCAGGCATCGTTGTTGGCTGTGGCTGTGCATGGTATCCAGCAGTCGGATTATCGTACACTGTGATGTAGTTCGGGTACACTGTAGAGTACACACACCCTGGCGCCGTTGTCAAAGTCAACGATACGTCGTAGAACCCTGGTAATTCAAACTGGTGCAATGGATCCGCCTCAGTTGAGAAGCTTCCATCTTCAAAATCCCACAATGCTGATTCGTAAGCAGTAGCGTCAATCAAGTTCGTGAACTGAATATCCGCTGGGAAACAACCAACGAGTGTATCTGCCGTGAAAGCTACGTTCAATGGCGTTTCAACTACCACGTCAAGACAAGCCTCTCCTGCAGGAGATTCACATCCGTCTGTAGCGAACACACAGTAAGTTCCTGTTTGGAACTGTTGAACACTAATCTCTTCACCGTTAGCTACGTCTACCCCATTGAACTGCCATACATAGTCGTATGGAGCTCCGAGACCACCTTGTGTATCATCGATTTGCAATGAAGCTTCTGTTCCACCACAAATTAATTCTGTTCCACTGATTTCAACTGTGATGCTATCACGCACCTCAACAGTTACCGAGATAGGATCTGAATCACAACCAGCATCGTCAGTAGCAAATACATTGTACGTAGTTGTCTCCAACGGCTCAGCAAACACAGTATTTCCCACTCCTAGGCCACCGTCCCATGTGTATTGCCATGAGTCATCGATATCCATGTCTGAAGTAGCAGAAAGGGTCGCCATTCCGTCAACACAAATCGTCGTGTCATTCGACAATTCGAACATCAATGGCGGTGGTGAATTGATGACAATGTCGTTGTCGTAGGTACATCCACCATCACTTACGCTAACGGCGTAGTTTCCAGGGAATAGATCTACGAATTCTGTCAGACCACCTTCTGAGTTGATCGTCTCTTGTAAGACTCCATCTTCATAGAATTCAATCGTCCAAGGACCTGTTCCTGAGTCCGGATCGATGTCTACCGAGATTACGGCGTCGTTTCCGAAACAGCTCGGGTCGAATGATTCAACATTGAATGCGAATGCTGGGAAGACGGTTACTTCGTCCGTAGAAGCACAATCAGGGTGTCCTGTTGGGAAGGTCGTCAACGTGTAAGTTGTTTCACCTGAAATACTCTCTACAAAAGGAGTTGGACTATTCGGATCTGAAAGTCCTTCTGTAGGAGACCATGAGTACTCGTACTGAGGCCCGCCTGCAGAACAGCCGACGTCGTAGTCCCATTCTGTTTGTGAACCTCCTGCACAGTCAACACTTCCGTCAGGTGTTACCTGAATGGTTAGACATCCTGTAGGGTTCGTTGCCACGAACTGCAATCCTGTGAGGTCTCCATAAATAGGACCTGCAAGAAGTGGCGCTCCAGTGTTATCTCCGTCATATACCCAGAACTCATCGAAGAAATTCTCGACTGATCCGGCATTGAAGGTGATGTCAATGAAAGTGATCCCATCCCCTGGGTTATCCGGACAGTAAGTGAATGAAGGCATTCCACCGTTCGAATAACAGTAAGTGTAGTTTCCTCCATCATTGTTACAAGACGATGATGGTTGTCCGTCAAGTCCACCTTGAAGTTGTGTCGCATCACCACAGAAAGTGATATCCGGACCCGCATCTGCTTGTCCCGCCAACTCAGCAGTCACAACGATCGTCGAATCGTGCGAACATCCGTGGTTGTTGGTAACGGTGTATGTGAATGGGTAATCCCCTTCCGCCAATGGCTGGAAACAAACAGAGTTCCCGTCGTCAGGCGCGGAAATGATGTCTAGATCTGCGTCGTCGTAGGTCCAGAATGAGCTATCACTTGCGAGTCCGATTTCTGGCGTAAACTCAGTCACGTCAGGGATAATGGCCGGATTGAAGTTCAATCCCCAGCTATTCAGCTCACCGTTGTCACCTCCCCAAAGGTCACAAATCTCTATTGACCAAATTCCGTTCAAATCACAACCAACCAATTGATCCATTGGCTCGAGTGAGTTGTAGTTGTCTTCTGGTAGTCCGCCTCCAAAACCAAGGTCTGTAGCTACCTGCGACCAAGTACCCGCTGTGGCATCAGCTGACCATGAGTAATCCCAGAATTCTGTATCTGGAACTCCTAGGTCTGTTCCATTTGAGCCTACGTCTGGGCCATCAGGCTGCTGCATTTGCTGGTGCATGATTACCGATTCCCCGGTAGGGCAAGTAACCGTCACAACCAAGTCAAACAACCAACTATGCTCGATAGAGATATCAATACTCATTAGGTCATTGATATTCGTGAGCGTCTGACCAGGAGCAAATCCTGTAACGTCGATTTCTGAAACGAAACACTCCCCTACGTTATCGAGGAGTTCAATGTTTTCCGCGTTAGCGTATGAAAGATCAGGACCACTCCAAGTGACCTCATAATCATTCGGGAAAGCCTCTAAGCAAAGCTGTTCTCCGAGACAAAGCGTAGTATCATTCGGGAATGGGTCCCAGCTAGGATAAGTTGCCACTAGAACTTGAAGGCTGATTCTGTTCGTTGAAGCACAACCGTTGTCATCTACTAGGTAAAGTTCAACGATGTACTCACCTGGCTCATCCCAAGAGTGAGATACGATAGGACCACTTGTGTCTGTTGTTCCGTCTGCGAAGTCCCATAGCCATTCTACGATTTCGAATCCATCAGCCGCTGCAGAAGCACTTCCATCGAAGTTGATGACATCTCCAACACAAATACGTCTGTTTTCAGGTGCGTCGTAGGTTGCTTCAGCAGTAGGTCGGTCACAAGGTGTTTCACATGTGATAGTACCACCAAAGTTTCCAGTGCCTGTTCCGTTCGATTGGAAAACGAAAGTCAAACAACCAGAGGTGTTCTGAGGAGTCGCTGTTACGAAGAGACCTTGCAGTGCCGTACCTGTGTATGATCCTAGTGTAGGTTCACCTGTGTTGTCACCATCAAAGATGGCCATGGAGTCCCAAGTATTCTCTGCACCAGATTGATCAAGGTCGAATGTGATGAAGTCAATGGTTACTACGTCTCCTTCTGTTTCAGGACAAATGGTACATGTAAAGTACTCACCATTGGAGTATCCCGGTCCTCCTTGTCCACCGCTGTCAAGGAAGGCTCCTCCACACGAGAAGAACTCTCCATTGGACATGACAACGTTCGTCTGCGCCTGAGAGGCTATGCCGACGAACGTGATAAGGGTGAAAGTCAGGATGTGAGCTAGATACTTTCTCATTCCTCTGAATTGAATTTATTCTGGACAGACGTTAACGGCAACACCGTAATGACGTAGTCAGTGTCTCCCACGCGGTACCAATGCGTATCGTTCATTGTTGTCTTGAAACGATACAGGCTCGGGTGGAATTCATCCGATAGAATAAGATCAACTGATAATGGGGCAATACCATCTTTCTTTGGAGCGATGGTGAGGGCGTTAGGATAACCTGAAAGATCTTTTCCTTCAGCCATTTGAACGAGATACCCGTGCTCATCTGCGAACACATAGTAATCGATCTTCTCTGGAGCATTTTCTGCTACAGTAGCGTAGTCTTCCTCTCCGAAAAGAGCAATCAACCAATCATGGTCTTGCTGTGCTGAAAGCCCAGCGGAACAAAACAATGCAGTAACAAGAAGTAAAATCTTTCCCATAAGTCAGCCTTTCTTAAGGTCAAAGGTGTTTTAAATATGACAATAAAATGCCCCTAAAGGTTGCCTCTATCGCATGATCAGTACATGACCGATCAACTCTTTGCGTTCAAGTGAGGTCAACGAACGTGTTTCTATGCGCCAAATGTACATTCCATCTGGCACGAAGTACTCTCCACCGTTGTATGATCCGTTCCAACCTTGTTCGAAATCAAAGGTCTCAAAAACCTTCTCTCCCCAACGGTCGAAGATCTGCAATTTGAAGTCGTCTTTATCTACATCAATTCCTTCGAATCGGAAGATGTCATTGATACCATCGAAATCAGGTGTAAATGCATTCGGAACGAACATTACGAATTCATCCACAACGAAAACCGAACGAGATACGCTATCCGCACATCCCCAGTTATTCTCAACATACAGCGTTACTGGGTATGTTCCAGCCACATCTGGAAATTCGTAGAAAGGATCCTCGTCGTATAGTGAATCCGTGTTGTTCATCACCCAGGTGTAAACATCGCTTCCCAGAGAGTAGTTCTCAAATTGGATTCCAGTATGTGGGAGAACCGCGGTCTGTGGCTCCATATTGAATCCGGCAATCGGCCAATTGAAGATGGTAATCATATCCTCAACTGTTGATTCGAAGAAACAACCGTCATTCGAAATCACGGTGTACGTGATATCGTAAGAACCCTGGGTGGTGTATGTGTGAGTTGAAGAGTGCGGGTTTGTAGAGATTCCGCCATCGCCAAAGTCCCAAACAGCTTCAAAAATATGCTCAGGGTTCTCAGCCAGCCCCTGGAAGTTTACTAATGTAGGTACACATCCACCGAGCGTATCTGCTTCAAATGAAGGATCAATCGGATCCGAAATAGCGATTTCGATACACTGTGTCACCGCTGGAGTTTCACATTGATCTGTGGTTGTACAGCACCAGTTCGCTGTGTACTCCGGATAAACGAAGGTTCCATCGGTAATGATTTCTCCACCTGCATCCCAAGTCCAAGTATGCACATACGGTTCCAAACCGCCCGTAGCGCTATCTACTCCAATGAAGATCGAATCACCCTCACAGATTGTATTCCCTGCGGTAATATCAAGCGTGATGGGATCGAGTACTTCTACGTTGACTTGAACTGTATCTGTGAAACAAGCTCCGCCGAAAGTGGCGTACACTGTGTACGACTCATCCAGTAGAGGATTCACTTGAATCTCTTGTCCAACAGCCCCGTTATTCCAGAAGTATTCCATATCTCCTGTGTCGAAGCTAGGTACTGCTGAAAGCGTGGCTACACCTGTGTAACAGATGGTTGTATCCGCCGGAGTAGGTGTCAAAGTAATCACCGGAGGTGTAGACATATTGACTTCCTCCTCATAGGTACACGTCTCATCACCAATGATGACGATGTAATCACTAGGGAGTAATCCATCAAATGTTGAGTCACCTCCTGTTGTCGTTAATGAATCTATGGCTTCTCCTGCTTCGTAGAGGTATACATCCCATGGTCCATCTCCTGTAGTCTCATCAATGAATACGTTGATTTCACCCGTAGGCTCAAAGCATACTGGTTGTACAAAGGTCACTTCATACGAGTAAGTCGGGAATACCGTCACAAGATCAGTAGATGCACAATCAGGGTGTCCTGTAGGGAACACTGTGAGTTCGTACGTCGTTGGTTCAAACACTTCATCAACCACAGGGTTTGAAATGTTCGGATCAGAAAGTCCCGTTGCCGGTTCCCAGATGTAATCATACTGTGGTCCACCGAGGTTACAACCCACGTCAAAGTTCCATTCCACTTGAGAACCACCTGCACAGTCAACACTTCCATCAGGAGTCACTTCGATTGTGATACATCCGGTCGGGTTTGTTGCGATGAACTGCAGTCCTGAAAGATCTCCGTAAATCGGACCTGCTAGAAGCGGAGCTCCTGTATTGTCTCCATCATACACCCAGAATTCATCGAAGAAGTTCTCGACCGTTCCAGCATTGAAGGTGATGTCCATGAAAGCGATGCCATCTCCTGGGTTGTCTGGGCAGTAAGTAAATGATTGTGGTGCTCCGTTGGTGTAACAGTAAGTGTAGTTACCTGCGTCTGCAGAACATTCAGGCGTCGGTAGTCCGTCGAGTCCACCGCTCATGGTCGTGCCTTCACCACACCAAGAAAAGTCTTCACCCGCATCTGCAAGCAAAGCTTGATATGCTGAAACCGTAATGACACTGTCTGTCTGACAACCGTGGTTGTTAATGACGGTAAAGGTAATCGGCCAATCTCCTTCCTGAAGCGGAGTCAGGCATAACGAGTTTCCTTCTGGATCTTCATTGAAGAGATCTAACCCTGTGGCGTCAAGGCTCCAGAATGAACTATCAGAACCGGCTCCAATATCAGGAGTGAACTCAGTGACTTCAGGGATAATCGCAGGATTAAAGTTCAATCCCCATTCGTTCAACTCTCCGTTGTCACCTCCCCAGAGGTCACAAATTTCGATAGACCATGTACCGTTCAAGTCACAACCTACCAATTGGTCAAGGTTCTCGAGAGCATTGTAATCTCCTTCTGGGAGCGCTTCACCTCCTGCGAGATCAGTAGCAACTTGAGACCAAGTACCTTGAGTAGCATCTGGAGTCCAGCTGTAATCCCAGAATTCTGTATCCGGAACACCGAGGTCAGAACCATTGGAAGCCACGTCATCTCCAATTGGTTGTTCCATTTGCTGGTGAAGGACCACCGTCTGCCCTGTCGGACATTCAATAGAAATAACGAGGTCAAACAACCAGCTGTGCTCAATGGAAACGTCAATTCCAAAGAGGTCATTCACGTTGGTCAATGTTTGTCCTGGAGAAAAACCTCCTACTTCAATTTCTGAAACGAAACACTCACCAACATTATCTTCAAGCACGGTATTGTCAGAGTTGCTGTATGACTCTTCTGGTCCACTCCAGGTCAACTCGTAATCATTCGGGAAAGCTTCCAAACAAAGGTCCTCTCCTAAACATAGCGTAGTGTCATTTGGGAATGGTGACCATGAAGGTGGTGTAGCAACCAATAGCTGAAGACTCACGCGATTGGTAGATGCACACCCATTATCGTCTATCAGGAAGAGCTCAACAACGTATTCTCCGGGTTCATCCCAAGAATGTGACACAATCGGACCGCTATCGTCTGTAGTACCATCAGCGAAGTCCCAGAGATATTCTACGATTTCAAATCCAGGAGCGGCAAAAGAGCCTGAACCATCAAAGTTGATGACATCGCCAATACAGATTCGCTTTGTCTCAGGAGCGTCGTATGTTGCTTCAGCAGTTGGGCGATCACATGGAGTACCACAAGTAATGGTTCCACCGAAGTTTCCTGTTCCTACTCCGTTTGATTGGAATACGAAGGTCAAACACCCGGAGGTGTTTTGTGAGGTTGCTGTTACGAATAACCCTTCAAGGTCATCTCCTGTATAAACACCGAGGGATGCTTCGGTTACATTGTCACCATCGAAGATGGCCATGTAATCCCAAGAGCTTTGAACACCGCTTTGATCAAGTTGGAATGTGATGAAGTCAACCGTAATGACATCCCCTTCGTTTTCAGGGCAAATGGTTGTGGTGAAATACTCGTTGTTCTGATAACCGGGACCACCTTGACCTCCACTATCTAGAAATGCTCCAGCACAAGAGAAGAATGTACCATTGTCCATAACTACATTCACCTGTGCGAACGCTCCGATTGATAAGGTCATTGCTAACAATCCTAAGCATCCGATTAATATTCTCCTCATAGGTTCCATGGGTTCAGCCGCAAAAATACGAAATGACCTTGGGGAGAAGTTCACAAATGGGCACGAAGCGTCAACAATTCGCGTTGAAAAGCGCCCTATTTCAATGTGTGAATTGGAATTCTAACGCATGATGGTCACGTGACCTGAGAACTTCCTGAGTTCTGCTGTGTAGGCATCTTTGACTGAAAGCACCCAAGTGTACACACCGTCTTGGACGTAGTATTGCCCGTTATTGAAAGAGCCATTCCATCCTTGCTGTTCGTCCTCTGATCGGAAGATGAGCTCTCCCCAGCGGTTAAACACGCTAAACTCGAATTCACTTGGATCATGACCAAGAACCGATGGCAGGAACACTTCATTAATACCGTCGTTATCAGGGGTAAAGGCATTCGGAACGTATACGAGTAATTCGCCTCCAAGATAGACCTCACGACACAACGTATCAGGACAACCGTATTGGTTTTCAGCTACTAAGCAGATGTCATAAGATTGATCTGCAATTGCAGGAAGGCTGAGTATTGGTGACTCTTCTGTCGAGGTTCCCAAGGCATCAAATTGCCACTCAAATTGAGTTGCGTCGATACTGGTGTTCACGAATTCAACTTCAGTTGATAAAATGCCCAGCTGATCGTTGGCGAAGTACCAGCTACTTTCTGGATAACCATATACATTGATCACGTTGTCATTTGTGAATGAATTCAGGCATCCTTCTTGCGATTCTGCGAATAAGGTGACATCATATTCCCCATCATTCACCATAACAAGTGAGTTCACCTCTTCGTCATAAATCACTCCATCCACTTCGTACCAGTAGTCATTGCCATCGGCTTCAGGTAAATACAACTGCACTACTACCGGACCACATCCATTCTGGTCTTCCAAATCGAAGATCGGCTCTGGTAAAGGGTTTACAATCACATTCAAGACAGCTTCTGTTGCGCACCCATCAAGCGATGTACCTGTGACGATGATCGACTCATTGAGGTAAAGCAGCCCTGTGTAGGTGTCATCTGTTGACTGAACTTGGTTGTTCAAGGAGGTCCATTCATAAGAGTTAGCCCCTGCAACATTCCATGTCCCCTCGTCACCAGCACAAAGGATTTGATCACCCAGAAGATTTAATTCTGGAGAAGGATGAACCGTCACTATCAATTCGTCTTGCACCTCACATACACCGTTGTCTACACTGACAAAGAACTGATATGTCTCGGTGCTTTGTACTTCCGGCACAATGAATAATGGCGATTCCGCGCTAGCGTCATTCAAAAGATCTTCATTGGTCCAATCAAACTCGCAATTGTCGCAAGTGCCTGCTCCTAAGAAGACGTTGTCGTCACCTTCACATACTGTCAAATCTGGGCCTGCCGTGAAAGCAAAGCCTTCTTGAATATCAAGGACAATTTGAGCGCTATCTGCAGGACACGGACCAATGCCAGGAACTACGTAAGTGTAAACTCCATCAGAAGAATTTGACGGGTCGATGATGGTGCTTCCTAATCCTTCGCCATTGTACTCCCAGTACCCTAAATCAACATCATTTTGAAGCTGATCGTCTAGGGTAAATTCCGGAGATGTAGAGCAAATTGCAATTTCAGCTCCTTCACCAGCATTTAGGGGTTCAACCAAGACAAGATCAAAGGTAAATACAGAAGGTTCGCAGCCTTGAGGATTGTCAACTGTGTAGAGGTATACTCCTGAGCTTAATTCATTTCCATCTACAAGCTGAGGCACGTTTTGTCCGTCTTGACTCCAAGCACCATTATCCGGAATATTCTCTGGAAGAACGTCATTCAAATCATACTGCTGACCGATGGTACAGTCTTCGAAGGTGTCGAAGCCATTCTCAAATGCAGGATCAGATATCGTCACATTCAAAATAGCCTGGTCGTCAGGACACGAGTTTTCACTGTAAGAAATCAGCGTGTACTGTCCTGGCAAATCAATCGCAGGGTCAACTACGTTATTGGTCGGATTACCCATGGGGTCGATCCACTCGGAAGTGAAGCTTTGATCAGGAGACATTAGAACGGCAATGTCAACTGCTAATGCGTTCGAACAGGTGAAAAGGTCATTGTCAGGACCAGCATTGGGCAACTCATCCACAACAATTTCAAATGACGCTGCATCGTCAGGACAAAGAACACCAGCTACCGTGTATAGAGGTTCGTAGGTTTGTCCACCTTCAACAACGAGGCTTCCATTCACTGGCTGACCTCCGATTGTCCACTCCCCTGTTGCCTGAGCGTCTGCTGACAATAATCCGTCGAGATCCACTGGACTTCCATTTTCACAGAAAGACATCGTTTGCCCTGTTCCTGCGATCGGGAGTTGTTCCACTGTGAAGGAAACAGTTGAACTCTCTGGCTGACATCCAACGGCGTTCACGGTGTACGTATAGATTCCTTCTAATGCAGTTGCTGGGTCTACCATTCCATCAGAAGGGGCATTTGAGGGGTCTGTCCAATTACCAGTTGCCGTAGGTGTTCCTCCAATGGAGTTGAACAAGTCAGCAACTCCGTTATTGACACAAACAGCCAAGTTCCCATCTTCTCCGGCATCAATACCCTGTGTATACGTTACCGTAAGGAAAGACTCTTGAATCGGACAAGGGGTTAGACCTTGCACTACGTAGTTGTAGACTCCCTCATCGAGCACAGCCGGATCATAAATGGGTCCGACGGGGTCATTATTTTCATCATACCATGCCCCTCCCGCGTCAGGAGTTCCATTCAACTGGTCAGTCATATCAAATGGCGTGGCATTCGGGCAAACAGCTAATTCTGTGTCAATACCCGGATCAGGAAGCGCATTTTCAATCACAAAGAGTGTCGAGAATACTGGAGGACATCCCGCCACCGTGTCGATCATATAGGTGAATAGGCCTGTCACATCAACATCTGGGTCATAAAATCCGTCGAAGGCATTCTGGTTACTGTCAAACCACGTGCCCCCAAGATCAGGAGCTCCAGCGAGCACCTCTGTGAGGAAGAATTCGTCGTAGGTCTCACAAATCAGATAGGTTGCTGACAAACCTGCATTTGCATTCTGAATCAACGTAATGTCGATACCCGAGGTAACGGTGCATGCTCCTGCATTGATGACATACTGGTAGAACCCAGGAATATCATTTGCTGAATCAAAGGTTCCTGAGTGCGGTTGTCCTAGTGGATCGAACCAATCCCCTCCTGCTTGCGGTGTTCCAAGCAATGCCGCGAACAAGTCGTAGTTTCCAGTTTCTGAGCAGTAAGAAACCGCGTCTGGTTGACCAGCATCTGCTCCAGGTACAGCAATGGAGAACCATTCTATGGCGGAGTCAGTGCCATTCGTGTATTGCACTTGATATACTCCAGGACAAAGATTGAAGACTGAAGAGTTTCCAAAATTGTTTTGGTCGAGCCCTAGGAGAACACCCAGTGCATTGTACCATTCGTAGGTTACTTCTCCTGCGAAGTTGGTAGAAACGGTTGCCGAGCCGTTACATGAGACACAGTCAGTACTGGGTATGGGGTCTATGGTCGCCCACATGGTGGAAGGCAACAGCACAAGACAAATCCATAGCAGCCTGATCGCAGCGTATCGGAAATGCTTCCTAAATACGAGGAATCCCAAGGGCATTGGCAAAGGTTATTAACAATTGTGCAAAACTACGAAAAAAGGCTCTAACCGCTAGGTTAAAGCCTTCTCTCAACATGATTATTTACAATTTTGGTTAAGGCGTAATTGTAATTGTACCACTGTAATATTTCTCACCATTCAGGTCTTTCACGATCGCTACCCAGCTGTAGGCCTTGCCTTTCTGAGCAGTAGATCCGTCTGGAAGCTGACCTTTCCATGGGTTGTCTGCGTCTGTTGTATGGAACACAACCTCATCACCACTGTAGATTTTGAGATCGAAGTTCATGTCGTCATCCATAAAGGCGCGAGGCATGAAGCTATCGAAAACTCCATCTCCATCTGGAGAGAATTGTGAAGGAGCCATCAATGCGTAATCGGCATTAACAGAGATTGTACGTGCTTTTGTATCTGAACAACCGAATTCGTTGCTCACTACAAGTTCAATTACGTGAACTCCTTTCTTGTTGATTGCTTCTGTAGGATTGATATCCGTAGAGATCTGATCAACGATTACCCACTCTGAATCTTGCGCTCTAGCTGAGCGGTTGTTGAAGCGAACTGTTGGTGTTCCAGACGTTGAGTCAACGAATGACCAATCGAAGTCTGCTTCAGGAGTTGGGTTAATAACGATGAGGTTATCCATCGTTTTTGTGCGGATGACACCGTCATCGTTGCTAGTTACAGACAATGTAATGTCGTAGGTACCAGCCTTCAGATATGTGTGCGTTGGATTTGGTTGGTTCGAGAAGTTACCATCACCAAAGTTCCATAGGTAGTTACCGTCTTCGCTTTCAAGCGAAATATTGAATTCAACAGTAGTACCAACACATCCTTTACGCGTACTAATAGAGATTGGAATTGCTGGCTTATCTCCTTCAGCAGGAATTCCAACAAGTTCCTCTTCAGCGGTATCAATTACGTCTGCCGATACTAAAGATTCGGTCTCTTCAGTAGATGTTGGTTGAGTAGTGTTTGAAGTCGTATTGTTCACGGCGAGCTGCGTGCCACGGCTATCATTTGCATTCGCCGCTTCTTCAGACGCGAGGACTGCGTCTTCGAATGAGATCATATCTCCGCTGTTGTCAGCAACAGCTAGTAGGTATTGTTCCGTTTTTGAGCGGATACCTTCGTATGTGTCTTTATTGATAACGAGATCTGTAGGATTCGCTGCTTGCGCCATCGTACCGTTGTCAGAGCTGAGGAAATACCAAGAGGTAGCGCCAACGGTTAACAGACCTGCAAAGATCGCAGCAATCGTCCAAGGATTGGTCCAAGCTGATCCGCCTGGAATTTGTCCTTTTAGTTCTTCCCAACTGGCCTCGTTGAAAGGCACTTCGTAATCTTTGAGCACGTTCCTCATGCTATGCTCAAAGGCATCAAACTTATCCGTCATCGCGATTCCTGAAATCGTTAGTTAATATCCGTTTCAAATTTCTTTTCGCTTTCGCATAGTTGGATTTAGAGGTTCCGACACTAATTCCAAGTCGCTCTGCGATCTCCACGTGTGTAAGGTTCTCAAACACGTAAAGGTTAAAGATGGTACGGTACGCCGGGGTCAACTGCTGCATGGCTTCCACCACATCTGAAGCTGTGAATTCAAATTCCGCTTCTTCATCATCATCTTCAGCGACGTCAGTATAATCTTCAATCGACTGATCTTCCCCAAGTAACACGAAGTCTGTTCTCTTCTTTCGGAAAGTATCAATGGCAGTATTCACCATAATTCTTCGCACCCAGCCTTCAAACGAGCCTTCGAAACCGTATTTTCCAATGTTTGCGAATACTTTAAGAAAGCCTTCCTGCAAAATATCATGTGCCTGGTCAACGTTCTTAGTATACCGCATACAAACGGCCATCATTGTCCCGTACAATCTACGATAGATGCCCTCCTGAGACTTTCTGCTCCCACGAACACATCCTAAGATTAGCTCCCGAAGTTCATCATCTATCATGAACGAGACGTTGATTAGACGAGGACAAACCACAACGGTTGCCTCTTATCTGGCTAACGAAATAAGGAAATTTTAAGAAAATAGAAACACCTAATATGTATGTCTTTGACAGACAGCTGTTTAGGCGACAGCGCGAAGCAAAGTTTTCTGTAAAAAGGTGTCAATGTCGTTTTTACTAACGAAATCTTGCACGCTTTGGTATGTGAGTGCGCGCTCTTTATCCTCGGGTCTTAAAGAACTGCTCAACATAAAGAGCTTACTTCCCGGATGGGTGATCATGAAGCGTTGTTCGAAGGCTTCAATAAATTCGAATCCGTTTTGAACGGGCATGTTGAGATCAACATAGATTACTTCTGGGAAGCAAATCAATGGATCATTCAGTTTCTCCAGCGCCTCTTGCACGGACTCGGATACATGCACTTCAATTCGCTCATCAGCTAGTTTAATAAACTCGCTCATAATGAAGTTACAGCTCGGATTGTCGTCGATCAAGAGTACAGAATTGACATAGTTCATTGTTCTAAAGTGAAGGTATTGGCTTACCCAAGTTAGGTCAACACCTTTTCCGTCATTGTAGGGCATCTATCTGTCCCGGATGTAAGAATCATCCTACACATCGTTTTTCGGTGTAGTTGTGGTAATTTTGCATTGTGAAAAGAGTTGTAGTTGGTTTATCAGGAGGCGTTGATTCAAGCGTCGCCGCACACCTTTTACTAGAAGAAGGATACGAAGTGATTGGACTGTTCATGCGTAACTGGCATGATGAATCAGTGACTATCAACAATGAGTGTCCATGGATCGATGATTCGAACGATGCTATGCTCGTGGCCGAACACCTTGGGATTCCATTCCAGGTGCTTGACCTTTCAGACGAGTATCGTGAGCGAATTGTTGACTATATGTTTGCTGAGTACGAAGCTGGTCGCACGCCGAATCCCGATGTACTATGTAACCGCGAAATCAAATTCGACATCTTCCTCGATGCTGCGATGAAATTGGGAGCTGACTTTGTTGCCACAGGACACTACTGTCAGAAAGCCACTCAAGTAGTGGATGGAAAGGAAGTTCACTCGTTGATCGCTGGGGCAGACAATAATAAGGACCAGAGTTACTTCCTGTGTCAATTGACGCAAGAACAGCTTTCCAAAGCCCTCTTCCCTATCGGACATTTGGTGAAGCCTAAGGTGCGCGAGATCGCTACCGAAATCGGACTTCCCACTGCAGATAAAAAAGACTCACAAGGACTTTGCTTCATCGGGAAGGTGAAGTTGCCTGTTTTCTTGCAGCAACAACTCAAATCGAAAAAAGGAAGAATCATTGAGATCACTCCGGAACACGAAGTTTTTCAGCAATTGGTATTAACTGAAGAAGGCGAAAGCCGTTCCGCCGGAGGCGACATCAATTACCAAGCCTTCAAACTTGAACCTTCAATGGGTGAAGTTGTGGGGGAACATATTGGTGCACATTTCTTCACTGTAGGGCAACGTAAGGGCCTTCACGTTGGTGGTAAAGCTGAACCTCTGTTTGTGATTGGAACGGATGTCAAAGAGAATGTGGTTTACGTTGGCCAAGGTGATGATCACCCTGGCCTATATCGCCGTGGTCTCTACATTCCTCACCATGAAGTTCATTGGATTCGAGAGGATCTAAAGATGACCTTGGGTGAATCACGTTCTTATCTAGGACGCATTCGTTACCGTCAACCTTTGCAGCCTTGTACCTTATTCTGGGAAGAGAATCACTTACGCGTTGTTTTTGATGACGCTCAACGCGGAATTGCAGCAGGTCAGTTCTTTGCTTGGTACGATGGAGAGGAGCTCATTGGCTCTGCTGTGATGTAATTTCTTTCAGCCTAACAGCGGAATCTTAATCTATCCGATCGGCGATTAGGTAGGCATTGCGATTCGGCGCATTGCGCGAAATCAACTCTGCTAAGAAACCAGCGAGGAACAACTGTGTTCCAATCACCATTGCAATCAGGGCAATGTAGAAACCAGAAATCTCTGTGATGTTCTTGGCTTCAATGTCATTGGCTAGTGCCCACAACTTCTCACCTCCAATGAAAACGAATAGAATGAAACCGAAGACGAACATCAAGGTTCCTAAGCTTCCGAAGAAGTGCATCGGTTTCTTCGCGAAGCGAGAAATGAATGTAATCGTAAGTAGATCAAGGAATCCGTTCATGAATCGTTCCAATCCGAACTTCGATTTACCGAATTGACGCGCACGGTGTTCTACCACCTTCTCGCCTATGTTCCCAAAGCCATTCCGTTTAGCAATTACCGGAATGTAGCGGTGCATTTCACCATAGACTTCAATGTTCTTTACCACATTGGCGCGGTATGCTTTGAGTCCGCAGTTAAAATCATGGAGGTAGATACCAGACATCTTCCGCGTAGCCCAGTTATATAGTTTGGTTGGGATCGTCTTGGAGATTGGATCGTGACGCTTTTTCTTCCAGCCACTTACCAAATCATAGCCTTCATCCATAATCATAGAACGCAGCTCAGGAATCTCATCCGGGGAGTCTTGCAAATCAGCGTCCATGGTGATCACCACCTTGCCTCGCACAATCTTGAACCCTTCATTCAAGGCAGCGCTTTTTCCATAGTTTCGCATGAAGCGAATTCCACGCACACCCTGTTCGTCTTGACTTCGAAGTTCTTGAATGACTTTCCATGAATCATCCGTACTTCCGTCGTCAACGAAGACTACCTCATAAGATAATCCCTGCGCCAGCATTACCTTCTTTATCCAGGCATGCAGCTCGCGCAGGGATTCTTCTTCATTTAAAAGAGGTACAATAATGGAAACCTCTGGTTGTGTCATAGTAAAGCGTTACTCGAACGCGAAAATACATTAAACCACTGGATCAGCTTCAGGTGGATTACGCTTAACGATCAGTCCGACGATCAATCCAATGAATCCCCAGAAGAATGCAGAGGTGATGAGGTTGCTAAACATTCCCACTACCGAGAAGCCTTTTTCAATATCCTCACCTGCTTGTGCCATTGCTTCTTGCATTGCCTCTTCTGGCATTCCGAATTTCGACATCATTTCAGCTGTATTTTGCATGGCCTCTTCCATCAAGTACGCTGGAAGCTCTGGGTCAATCACATGGAAGAGCATAATATTGAACAAAACACCCAACAGTGACATGACCATACCACAGACAAAAGCGTTCAGAAATGCTTTACCAAAAGGCATGTATCCTCCCGCGTTCTTGCGTGCGGCAATGGTTCCTAGAACAACGAATACAATCTGGACAGGGATAAAGAGCATCATTATCCAGAAGCTCGCAAGCAAGGCTGGGTTAACGATGTACATAACAAGTGTGGCTGCGATAGAGACTAATCCTCCAATCACTCCGTAGGTAATAGCTTTCTGATTCATAATGTTGGATTTCAGTTGCGGTGAAATTAAGTTAAAGTTTACCAAATCAGGACATTTTGGGACGAGCGAACAAAAAAGAGGGCTCATCGGAAAAAAGTGCTGGTGTAGGTCGAGAAAAACTCATTACCTTTGCGCCGTGGCAAGTCTTACACGACCAGCTCCTATTGAACTCCCCCAGGGCCGGAAGGCAGCAAGGGTAGATGGTTGAGCGGTGCGATGTGAGTAGCTTGCCACATTTTTTTTGCTCTTTTTTCCGCTCAACTGCCTTCTTCTACCACATCACATTTCTGAACAAAGACAGATGTCCTAAAAATTCGATATTTGCCCCATGTCTAAAGTAATCCTTGTCACCGGCGGATCAGCTGGAATAGGAAAGGCAGTTGCCACATACTTGTCGTCTAAAGGACACGTCGTATATGGCACCAGCAGAAGTGCTTCGGAAGGAATGACCGAGCAAGGCTTTCGTATTGTTCGTATGGATGTAACTGACGAAGCTACTGTTCAACATGCCTTGAATCTCATTTTAGACAAAGAAGGCAGACTTGATGTTCTTATTAATAACGCCGGCCTTGGTATGGCAGGTCCGTTGGAAAGCACATCAGATGCTGAGGCGAAGGAGATCTTCGATACCAATGTTTTCGGTGTTCTTAACACGTGCAGAGTGGCCACTCCTGCCCTACGCATGTCGAAAGGAAACATCATCAATATCACTAGTATCGGTGGAATGTTTGGCCTTCCTTACCGAGGCATTTATTGCTCAAGCAAATCCGCCGTAGAGGGAATTAGCGAAGTGCTCAGCATGGAACTTTGGCAATTTGGAATCAACGTGAGTATCATTGAACCAGGTGATTTCAAGACGAAAATCAACGACAACCGAAAGGTGGCTTCAAACATTGACAAGGCGGTTTATACCAACTTTGATCAGGCCTTGGATCAAATCAACCGTGAAGTTGCTGGCGCCAAAGACCCTATTCTTGTTGCCAAAACCGTCGAACGCATTCTGAAGTCTAAACGTCCGAAACTGCGCTACCGGGTGGCTACGCCTGTTCAGCGTTTGAGTGTCTTCCTCCATAAATCTCTTGGTGGAAGAACCTTTGAAAAACTAATTGCCGGTCATTACGGACTTCGCGGTCCGAAGTCGTAATTTGGCCGAACCAAAGACGTACCATGAAGAAAATACTTGTTGCTAACCGAGGAGAGATTGCTTTGCGTGTTATGCGTACAGCGAGAGAAATGGGAATCGCTACTGTAGCCGTTTATTCTGAAGCAGACCAAAACGCGCCGTTCGTGCGTTACGCTGACGAAGCAGTGTTTGTTGGTCCTCCAGCATCATCTCAATCATACCTACGCATTGAGCGCATTATCAAAGCTTGTCAAGATACTGGTGCTGAGGGCGTTCACCCAGGGTATGGTTTCCTTTCTGAAAACGCCACGTTTGCACGTGAGTTGAAAGCAGCAGGTATTACGTTGATTGGTCCTTCACCTGAAGCCATGGAAGTCATGGGTAGTAAGCTCGCGGCCAAAGCTGCTGTAAAGGAGTTTGGTATTCCTATGGTTCCGGGAACAGATGAAGCTGTCGCTAGCGCGGAAGAAGCTATTCGCATTGCGCGTGAAATCGGTTTCCCTATTCTTATTAAAGCTTCTGCCGGAGGTGGTGGAAAAGGGATGCGTATTGTTGAGCGCGAAGAAGATCTTGAAAGCCAAATGAAGCGTGCGATTTCTGAAGCGGAAAGCTCTTTCGGAGATGGTTCAGTGTTTATTGAACGTTTTGTTAGCTCACCTCGCCACATTGAGGTTCAAGTACTTGCCGACACACACGGGAACGTGGTTCACCTATTCGAACGGGAGTGTAGCATACAACGTCGTCACCAAAAAGTAGTGGAGGAAGCTCCTTCAAGCATCCTTACTCCTGAACTACGCGACGCCATGGGTAAAAGCGCATGTGATGTTGCCCGTGCTTGTGATTATGTGGGAGCAGGAACCGTAGAGTTCTTGATGGATGGGGATAGAAACTACTACTTCCTCGAAATGAATACGCGTTTGCAGGTGGAACACCCGGTGACAGAAATGATCACAGGTGTTGACTTGGTGAAAGAGCAGATTCAAATCGCACGCGGAGAGAAAATCTCATTCAACCAAGAAGACTTGACGATCAACGGACACGCCATCGAATTGCGTGTGTATGCTGAAGATCCAAAGAATGATTTCTTACCTGATGTAGGTACGTTGAGAACTTACCGTCGTCCAGAAGGACCAGGTGTTCGTGTTGATGACGGATACGAAGAAGGAATGGAGATTCCGATTTATTACGATCCGATGATCTCAAAGCTGGTGGCTCACGCCGAAGACCGTGAAGCAGCTATTGAGAAATTGACACGTGCCATCGATGAGTACAAGATTTCAGGTGTAGAAACCACCTTGTCTTTCGGTCGCTTCGCTATTCGTCACAACGCTTTCCGCAGTGGAGATTTTGACACCTTGTTCGTGAAAGATCACTACAAACCGGAATTCCTTGACACCTACGACAAGGAAGAAGCTCATGCCGCTGCGATTGCTGCGTTCAAATTGTTGAGTGATTCACCAGCCCAACATGCTACTTCTGAAGGCCCAAGTCTTTGGAAACTCAAGCGTTAATCGCTGATTTCTAGCTTCGGATTCCCATTATTTGGCAATTCAAAACGGAACTCTGAGACCAAAGCTTCGTATCTTTCGTTAACGAGGTATGCGAATCTTACTACTGGTCATATCGCTTGTTACCGCTGTTTCTATGCAGGCGCAACGTTCTACTGCTGTTGGTCACCTTTGCGAAAAAGAGGTGGTTGATGGAGACACTTTGGCTGTCGTAAACCTTGATTTGGCCGTGATCGCAGGCAGTAAAGACGGTGAATCAAGCCGCTCTATTCGCAAAAAGCATCGTCTCGAAGAAAAGGTTGTGAAGGTCTACCCCTACGCCTACACCGCCGGCCTCTTGATGAAGGAATACGAAACGGATTTGATGGCGATGGACAACAAATCAGATCAACGTCACTATTTGAAAGAATGCGAATCGAAACTCAAAGATCAGTTTGAAGGAGAGCTTCGCAAGATGACCGTTTCTGAAGGTATTATTCTCATCAAACTCATTGACCGCCAAACAGGCGACACATCGTTCGAACTCATCGATGAGCTCAAAGGGAGTTTCTCAGCATTTATGTGGCAAAGTGTGGCGCGAATCTTCGGCCATAACCTCAAAGACGACTACGATCCTTATGGCGAAGATTGGCCGATTGAGCGAATCGTGCGTGAAATTGAACTTGGAATTATTCCAGTTCAACTCCCTGAGTACGACGTTGCCTCGAATTAACTCCAGTTTCTTGGAAGCTTAGTAGATTAGCGAAGGAAACTTTCCCTTCGTGCTACACAAGATCACATATCTCTTTCTCGGACTTTTACTTTGTATGGGTACCATTGCCCAGACCGAGGTGTTTCCCCTAGAAGGAATTGAGTATGACATCTCTCCTTCTCAAGTAATCGAGAGCGAGAGCATGCGATTTGATGATCATACGCAGTTTCCATTCCATCAATTAAGCCAAGATCAGAACCTACCGATTAACATCGTTCTCAGCCTTCACTTTGATAACCGCGGGTTGTTGTGGATTGGAGGATTTAAAGGTCAACTGGTCAGTTTCGACGGTGTGAGATTCAAGGTGTATAGCCATCTTCCTTGTTTCACGGATAAGAACATTAACTGCTTCGCGAACGACAAGGAAGGGAACCTCTGGATTGGTACCGCAGGACATGGCATTGTCAAGTACGACGGTCAACATATCACCGAATACTCCGATAAATCGGGGCTCCCTGGAGAACGTATGAAGGTGTTGAGTATTTTCCCAGATGACCAAGGACGTATTTGGTTCGGGACCAACAAGCTGGGTGTCTTTTGTATTGAAGGGGACCAGATTTCGTTCTATCAAGAAGACAACCAGCCAAAGGGAAATACCACTTCCGCGATAGCGCAAGATGAAGAAGGCAGCCTTTGGTATGGATCATGGACAGGAAACATCTCCATCAACAAAGAAGGTTCATGGCGGTATTTAGGTGAAAATGATGGAATCCCTGCCGGAACCATTCGATCGATGTTCCCCACTCCTAACGGGATGTTGGTGGTGACTAATCAGGGCTTAGCCTTGGTATCAAACGGTCAAATCACTGGACTCTCGGACGGGATTATTGGAACCAAGTATTTCTCAGCTGCACAAGAGTTCAAAGGCTACTACAACCGTAACGGAGATGACATTTGGTTAACCACCTTAGAAGGTGAACTAGTGAAATACACCAATGGCAGTTTAACCGCATATGGGAGCACAGAAGGCATTCCTGAAGGAAAGAAAACCGGTGTTGCCGTTGATCCACAAGGCAATGTTTGGTTTGGTAGCATCGCAAGAGGATTAATCAAACTTGAAAATGAAGCCTTTCAGTCGATACAGCCTGATACGCAAGAGGGCGTTGATCAAACCACTAAGGCTGTCACTAAACTGCGGTCTGGAGAAGTATTAGTCTCAAATGAAATAGGTGACATTCAATCGTATCAGAATGGTGCATTGCAGCCTACGTCGTACCCTTCGATTGGTCGTGGCATCTCGTACATAGGCGAATCTCCTTTTGATCAATCCCTGATACTGGGAACAAATGCAGAGATTCTAATCTATGACGGAAGCTTGCGAACCTTAGTCCCCGATGAAGATCGCTTTTTGAACACCTATGATGTTGTAGAACTACCCGCCTATCCAAATGCGTTGGCCATTGCCACTTCTGCCGGACTTCTTGTATTTGAAGGTGACTCCATCATTACCCTAGACAAAGGACATGGATTAAGAAGTAATACGATCTATGACATCGAAATGGACGATCAAGGATTCGCCTGGTGCGCGACTGCGGATGGCCTTTCTGTTCTTTCGCCAGAAAAAGGTGCTTCCTTTTATACTATAGGTTCGGAAGTATTCTCAGAATCGAGTGTTTTATCAAGCGTCCACATCGAAGATTCAATTCTTTGGATTGGCACGAATGGCGGGGGTTTGTATTCTGTGAATCTCTTCGACTTGAAAAAGGGAGATTTCACCGTTCCAAACCCCGATTCCTTTAAACAACACAAGTCGAAATTTCCAGATTTGCAGGTACTTCATATACACGAAGCCAGTGAGGCAAACACCATCTATTTCAGCACCCGTAAAGGGCTTGTCCAATTCAATACCGAATCGAAAGAAATCATACGTGTATTTGAGGCTAACAAGGAGATTCCAATCAAGTTTCTTTCTCAAGGAGAAGCAGTGACAGTAGATGAAACCGAACAACTCTGGTTGGGAGATAACACCTTGTTTTCATTCCGTACTGAGAATGCGCCTGAACGTCAATTTGAGCCATGGGCTTTTGTAGAGAGTGTCGACCTTTATGGTAGAGAGATCAACTGGCGCGATACCCTGATTGATGAACGCACTCAGCCGCGCAAGGCCATGAGTACTTTGGATGCTGACTACATTCATTTTGAGGCAATTCAGAACAACTACGACATTCCTTGGAATCCGTTCTTTGGTTACGACCAGAACCACTTGACCTTTCATTTCGATGGTTTTGATTGGGTTGACGAGCGTGAGGTACAATTCTCCTATTTCTTGGAAGGCGTCGATAGAGATTGGTCGAAACCTTCAAAGGTACGCTCTACTACCTACCAAAGCATTCCGCCAGGAGAGTATAAATTCCAAGTTCGAGCTGTCGGCTCTGACGGTCATGTTGGTCCGACAGAAGATTACTGGTTTACCATTGATCAACCCTTCTGGAAGACCACTTGGTTCCTTGTTGCATGCCTTATTCTGGCTGCCATCACGATTTACCTTCTGGTCAGATGGCGTACCTATCGTCTGAGAATCGAGAATGAAGAGCTCGAGGAAAAAGTGGCCACACGCACTATGCAGGTGAATCATGAACGCAAGAAAGCGGAGAATCTCTTGTTGAATATTCTCCCGAAAAGAACTGCTGACGAGCTGAAAGAGAATGGAAAAGCTCAAACTCAGACTTACGAAAACGTGAGTGTTCTCTTCAGTGATTTTGCAGGGTTTACGAGTCGGACGCAAACGATGGATCCCAATGAATTGGTAATGATCCTTGACAGCTACTTCCAGGCCTGGGATGAAGGGCTTGGAGATTTGAAAATTGAAAAGATCAAGACCATCGGAGATGCGTACATGTGTGCCGCTGGTCTTCCGGCAAAGAGTGATACTCATGCCATGCGTGTGTGTGCATTCGCACTCTATATGCTGGACAAAGCCCAGGAAATCAATACCGAACGAAGTAAGTCTGGCAAAGAACCTTGGGATCTTCGCATTGGAATCAACAGTGGTCAGGTCATTGCTGGAGTCGTTGGAAAGAAAAAGTTCGCCTATGATATCTGGGGTGATACCGTGAATACTGCTTCTCGAATGGAATCAGAGAGTGAAGCGGGGCGCATTAATATTACAGCGCACACCTATGAGTTAATTCAGGAATACTTCCAATGTGAGTATCGAGGGAAAATTGAAGTGAAGGGCAAAGGAAAGCTCGATATGTATTGGCTGATTGGATTCAAGGAGGAATTCGCTGATGCTGATCACTCTATGCGACCAAATCCGGGCTTTTTGTCATTGTTACACCAAGAGCATCGCAGCGTCATTTAGCGCGTATCTTTTCGACGAATCATTCATTTATGCCGTTCAATCGGCTCAGAATTAGTATATTCGGGTAACTAACTTTGCCTCTTTGCTATGTATAGACAAATCGCAGCATGCCTCGTGGTATGCTTTTTTGTTGTCTTGACTAACTATGCTTCAGCGCAGTCAAGGTACCGAGTGAACAATAACCCGGGAGTCAGTGCTGACTTCACGGATTTAGCTTCCGCTATCGCGGGAAGCGCTGCGGGTGACACCCTTGTCATTGAGCATTCTGACGTGGCCTACAATGTTTCCGAGGTCGAGATTAATATCGAGCTCGTCATTTACGGAACGGGCTTCTTCCTCGTAGATAACCCAGGAAATCAAGCAGATATTCGTGCCAGCCAACTTGGGCCAATCAATATCACGGCTGATGGCGTTGTGGTCAGTGGACTTTCCATCACCGATGCACGAATCAATGCAAATAGTGTTGTGTTTGAACGCAATTACGTCTCAAGCACCCTAACTGTTGGTGATGTTGGTCCTACGAAGTTCAACATCGTGCGTCAGAACTACATGCGAGCAACAGTTCCCGATCTCGTGAATGTTGTCAATAGCATTAGCATGAAGTTTCACAATAACCTATTGTGGAATGAAACGGATATCCTTGGTGATCCTACCGCTACGAACTTGATTATTTCAGCGTCTTCTGCTGCGATGGTCTACAATAACGTTTTCTACGGCTCTACCTCAGTGTTGCTTAACAACGTGCAGCTCGACAACAATGTCTTTGAAGAAAGCGTCATTGATCCACTCTCGACCAACGTAGCAGCGAGCAGCAACTTTGCAGAGAATTCCTTTTTGTCGCTCTACCAGCCCACCGATAATATTGTGGAGACGGATAGCACCTTTGAAGTACTTTCGATTGCGAGTAGAGATGCACAATTTGGATTGAGAACAGACATTCCTAACGCCTTACTAAATGCAGGAAGCGATGGTACGGATGTAGGAATCTTTGGTGGACAGTTTAGCTATGTGCTGTCAGGGATGCCGCCAATACCTTCGATCTATTTCTATGAGCAAGAAACTTCTAGTGACGGAGATCTAGAAATTCAGATCAAAACTAAAACCAACAAGTAATGAGAGTTCTACTAAGCTTCATTTTTGCCTTGGTTTGTTCGATCCAGATCAACGCTCAATTACCACAGATTATCAATGTAGAATATGATAACGAAGTGCTCCTAGGCGAGCTCTACCTTCCCTTGTACGTCGAAACATTGTCAGCTGACCCATTAACACCGATTGCTTCTATCGAGTATCAGCTGTTTCCTGACCCGGGTGTTGGGATCGTGAACTTTGATGCCTTCAATCCAGCGGTTGATGCCAATGTATCCGTGAGCATCCCTATTGCACCATTCACCTCAGCTCAAGGAGTTCAGGTTACATTGGTCGCTTTCGACGATGCGGGAAATGCCAGCTTGCCCTTTATCATCGACTTTAACATTCTAGATGCACCGGAACGACCTGTTCTCGCTCAATTGGAGTACTTCTTCGACCAAGACCCTGGTTTTGGAAATGGTTTCCCAATCGATGTTGACCCTGATATACTCGATGTCGATCTAACCCTTCAGATTCCAACCACAGCCTTGGCTCCAGGACCGCATGATTTGTATATCAGAACTCAAGATGCCAATGGTAGTTGGAGTACCACTTACTACGGTGAGTTCATTCAGGAAAATATGATGTTTAACCCTGGCTGCATTGATCAGAATGGAAACGGCGTGATTGACACTGCGGACTTCTTAGCCTTCCTGAACAACATAGGAAATACTGTAAACGGCGGATGTGCTGATGGAGATTATGACAACGACAACCAAGTTGGTGTGTCAGATCTCTTGATTATTCTGAATTACTTCGGAATGTAATCAGCTGATTGCCTCACGGAACAACTTCATCCCCTCTACCGCTCCAGTATTGAAAACTGTGACGCCCGACGAACCTTCAATGCCTTGAAGATTTGGATCAATCAGGTAAATCGGAGTTCCAGGCCGTACGAAATTGACCAGGCTAGCTGCCGGATAAACCAACAGGCTTGTACCAACCACGAGGAATATATCTGCGGTTTGAGCCATGGCGATCGCTGACTCCATCATTGGCACGGCTTCCCCAAACCAAACAATGTGTGGACGAAGCTGACTTCCCTTTTCACATCGGTCACCATCTTTCAGCTCCCAATGATCAAGTGAGGTAATGAGTGAAGGATCAACAGTGCTGCGAGCCTTCATGATTTCTCCATGTAGGTGCATGACATTATTTGAACCCGCACGTTCATGTAGATCATCAATGTTTTGAGTTACAATCTGCACATCGAAATCATCTTGCATTCGCGCCAGTTCTAGGTGCCCCTCGTTTGGCTCTGCCTCCATTACACCTTTGCGTCGGAAGTTGTAGAATTCAAGCACCTTTCGGTAGTCTGCATGCCAAGCTTCAGGAGTAGCCACTTCTTCGATTCGATGTCCTTCCCAAAGGCCATCTGCCCCACGAAAAGTTGGTATTCCACTTTCTGCGCTCATTCCAGCGCCACTCATCACAACGATCCTTTTCATGCCTTAAAGGTAAGTGATGTAACGCCTCAAAAGTTGGTACCTTGCATCATGCGTTCGTTACTGATCAGTTGTCTATTCATCCTATCCTATTCCGCGCTAGCGCAAAGTGGAATAAGACTCTCTTCATTAAGCATCAAGGACGGCTTGAATCAGAATACCGTAAGTGCCATCATTGAAGACCAACAAGGGTTGATGTGGTTCGGAACGCAAGATGGACTGTGCCGTTTCGACGGTTCAGAGTTTGAGGTTATTAGAAGGAAACGCGACGGAAGCGGACTGACAGATAACTTCGTCATCAACATGGTAGAAGATGATCAAGGCATCATCTGGATAGGAACGCGCCACGGGCTCAATCGTCTAGATCCACATACCGGTAGAATACATCAGCTGCACGTCCCGTCAGACGCGAATGGTGATTTCCATCAATCTGTTCAAGACCTCACCAAGACTGAAGGAGGAATTCTAAGCTTTCATTTTGGCCAGCTGTACTTTCTGAATTCATCTGATACGGCGTACACCGCTTCATCTCTTCTTGGATATGAAGGTTACAATCGGCTTGAGACATACAAGGGACAAACCCTTATATCGAATGGAGATTCATTGTATCTGTTTGAAGAAGGAAGGATTTCTCCATTCCGCACTCAATTTGGCTTGAGTGAAGTCATAAATCTGAGTGTCGCTGGCGACTACCTTTTCGCCTGGAGCGAAGACGAGCTGTCTATTTACGATGGCCAAGACTGGAATAATGAACCAGCTGAAAGTATTGACATTCAAGATGCTGGCTTGGTAGGAAATGAGTTCATCTTTGGAACAAATAAGGGGCTATACACACTGAACGACAATGGCTTAGCACCTGCCATGATTTACAACAAGGATCATGCAGCCATTCAAAACGATCATGTAGGTGGCTTTTTTCAAGCTCAAGATGGTAGTGTTTGGATGGGAACGAACCGCTACGGTGCATTTCGTTGGGATCCAAACTGCTCACAGATTCTACACATCCCTGGAGAGATTCTTGACGACCCCATTGTTTGGTCTGTGGAGTTGATCAACAATCAGCTATTGGTATGTTCAACCGTAGGAATCAATGTCTTCGAGCTAGAAGATGACTTCTTCTCTCCTACCATACAACCTGAAGCTCGTATGAAGATGGTTCAACGCTTAGAAGGTTTCCACCCTACGTGTTTATTCATGGATGAATCACGTTTGTGGGTTGGAACTAGAAGCGAAGGATTGAAATGCTTCACACAACAAGATGGACAATGGATAGAAGATTTGGACCTGTTTCGCGATGTTCCGGGGATCAGTATGATTGATCAACTAGACGATGGCAGGTTGGTCATGAGCAGTACTGACGGGGTTTTCATACGTGAAGCGGATGGGACAATCCAAACCATCCTACCTGCAGACCTATCACCTGATGCACAAGGGTCAAACTACTGTTTGAGTTTACGTGTAGATGGAAATCAGCTTTGGCTTCCTGGCATTATGGGTTTGTATCAACTCCAGCTCGATGATGCGTCTTTACGTGTTTTCGTTGAGGGCGAAGGAGATGATGAACTCCCGTTCAATGTGGTCACCAACTCATTTCTCAGTAATGCAGGCGATTTGTGGATTTCAACCATGGGTGGAGGTATCGCTGTTGATCAAAACGGTGGCCTTATTCAGTTCGAAGTTATTGGCGTTGAACAAGGACTGAAGAACGAGGTGGTCTATGATCTGGTAGAGACCTCCGGGGCGTTCATCGCATGCACGAATGAAGGCTTGAGCATCATTAGCTCGGATAGAATTGGCGAGGGTTTTAAAGTGTCAAACCTCGTTCTCGAACAAGGGATTCCGTTCTTAGAACATAGCCAGAACGCCGGGGGCATGGTAAAAGATATCCCTTGGTTTGGTGGTGTGGATGGTTGTTATTTCTTGTTGCCTGATTTACAGAAGGAAAAGCGCAATGATCACACGGTGTTGATCACGAGTGTGCAGCTCAATTACCAACCACTCAATTCAGAACAATTAGATCAAGTTCAAGGTGGCCTGTTATATCCTGAAGTCATCCACCTATACCCTCAAGATGAAAACATTACGCTTTCGATTGCGCAACCGGGAATAGGTGTTCAAGACTGTGAAATCTGCTACCGCTTAGACCAAAATGAGCAATGGATTTGCACAGGAAAGCGAAGCACCCAATTGAACTTTAATAGTCTTCCCCATGGCAAATCGGACCTAGAGATTGGCACACGATGGGCGGCTGATGAATTGGTGGGACGAATTCGACAAGTGTCGCTAGTGGTGCACCCTCCGTTTTGGGAAACTACTTGGTTCTTGGTGGCCCTGATCATCGCTGGTGTGCTGGTTATCATCATGGTTGTGCGTTATATAGCTCAGCGAAGGTTGAGAGAGGAGATTCTAAAACGCGAGGCGATCGAACGCGTGCAACATGAGCGTGAACGCATTTCTATGGAGCTTCACGATAACATCGGTGCTCAGATCACCCATGTGATTACTTCACTCGATAACATGAGCTATAAAATCTCTACTGGGAAAAGCGCTGAGCCTGAAGCTGACCTTGATGACCTCAGCGATTTTGCTCGCGGTACCATGCAAACCTTAAGAGATACGATTTGGACAATCAATCAAGATTTTGTTGAGATTGAAGACTTTTCTGTTCGTTTTCAAGATTACATGGGACGAATCTTGGCTCATCGCGAACGCCCAATATTTGATTCGAAGACTGATATCTCACACGAGCATATTCTAGATCCTTCCGAGGCCATTCACATGTTCCGAGTGTTGCAGGAGGCGGCCAATAATGCGATCAAGCACGCCAACGCAGAGCATTTCCAATTTGAAGTGACTACTGAAGCAAACACTATCCGAATGCGTTTCTCAGATGATGGCGTAGGATTCTCTGGTAAAGAAAGAGAAGGTCACTACGGCATGAAGAACATGGTGACTCGAATGAAGGAAATTGGTGGTAAACTGGAGTTAAGCACCCAAGAGGGCAAAGGCACACAGATCGAGCTTTTGCTTCCGCGCTAGCGAATTAAATAATCCCGTGCTTCATAGCCAGTTGAATCGCTTCTACCTTATTGTGAACCTGAAGCTTTCGATAGATATTCTCGATGTGCTTACGAACGGTTTTAGGCGAAATGAAGAGTTTATCGGCAATTTGCTGGTAGTTCTTTCCTTTTGAAATTTCTTCCAAGATTTCCATTTCACGATTGGTCAATCCAAAATCAACGGATTCTACAGGTTCTTGCTTCCCTGAGCGAATTAGTTGCAACGACTTAGCCGCTATCACAGGAGACATCGGAGCACCACCTTCCATGGCTTCTTCAATGGCCTGAATGAGTTTTCCAGGTTTCTCGTCTTTCAGCAAGTAACCGCTGGCCCCCGCAAGAATAGAATTGAAGATCTTATCTGTTTCATCAAATACGGTTAGCATAATCACTTTGACCTTCGGAAACTGATCTTTGACCTTTCGAGTAGCCTCTACCCCATTCATTTCAGGCATGTTGATGTCCATCAGAATAACATCAGGCTGCTGATTAGTGACTTTCTGAATCACCTCCACGCCGTTGCTGGCCACCCACATGACCTCCACTTGATCAAACAATTGGAGTTTCTCGAGAACAGAACGGATAAGATTAGGGTTATCCTCAGCTACGGCCACTTGTATCTTCATAATCACTTCGTCTAGTACAAAGGTCTAACACAAATCAGGTTTTTCTGTAAGGCATCTGCCGTACTTTACCTTAATTTACTGCTATGAAACAACTATTCCCGCTATTTATGCTGCTTTTATTCGCCTGCGGCGGAAGCGAACCACTCACTACTGTAGAAACATTAGACTTGAATCGCTATGCTGGTAAATGGTATGAGGTAGCCAGACTACCCAATAAATTTGAAGACGGACTTAAGTGTGTCACGGCAGAATACACGATCAAAGAGAACGGAAAGGTTCAGGTAGTGAATCGTGGTGTTAGCATCGCTGATGGTTCAGCATCTGTTTCTGAAGGAGAAGCGAAACGCCCGAATACTGAAGTACCTGGAGTACTGAAAGTTAGCTTCTTTAAGCCTTTCTATGGTGACTATTACGTAATGCAGCTAGATGACGAATATGGATATGCTTTGGTTGGTTCTCCTGACCGAGAATTCTTGTGGATTCTGAGTAGAACTCCTGTTTTACCGAAGGATATTAGTAGTCAACTCATGCAACATGCAGAGAACGAAGGCTTTGATCTCAGCACCTTAATCTGGACAGAACATTCTTGTTCTGAGTAACGTAGAAATCCATGAACGGTGTAAAATTTCGGTTAAGAGCGACGCTAGGTAGTAGCTATTGACTATTTTCACACTGCAAAACAATCACTAACCTATGGAGACACAGGCTCCAATACAGATTCCTGTAAATATCTATTCTTTTTCTCAACGATGATCTTCGAACTACTCATCGAGCTTGATTCTCTGGAACCGAGAGTTTGGCGCCGAGTGCGCGTTAATTCAGACATTGACATGCGCACCTTACACCACACTATTCAGCTCGCCATGGGCTGGGAAAACTGTCACCTATACTACTTCGCAACAGCAGTTGAAAAGATCTCGCAATTAGAGTTCTTGGAAGATGAAGACTTCGTTGAAGACCACGAAGTAAATTTGGATGAATTCGTCCAAAGTGCTGGTGATAAGATCAACTATGTTTATGACTTTGGTGACAAATGGTCACATACCATTACACTGGAGAAAATCGTAGAGAACGACGAAAGCGAGCACATTCCGATTTGTCTTGCAGGAGAGCGTAATTGCCCACCAGAAGATGTAGGAGGAATTAGCGGTTACCATGAATTTCTGAAAATCATGTCTAACCCACGACTTCCGGAATACGAGGAAAAAGTAGACTGGTATGGTGGAGAATATGATCCTGCCCAATTTAGAATGTCGGTGATTAATGAAGACCTCGAAGAGATCGATGATTACATCGACTCATTGGATGAGGATTGGCTCTACTAAATCGAGCCTACAAAAAGACTGAGCGATTGAGATACGTCATTTTTGACTTAGAAGCCACGTGCTGGAGAAGGAGAAAACCTCCCCGTCAAGAAACCATTGAACTGGGAGCAGTGATGGTTGACGAGTATGGTCAGCGCATGAGTGAATTCTCAGAGTTCATCAAACCTAAGCTCAACCCCACCCTTTCCTCTTTCTGTAAAGAGCTTACGTCTATCGAGCAGCATCATATTGACGGTGCTGAGGACTTTCAAGATGTCATGTGGTCATTTGAAGATTGGCTCAAGCCGAATGAAGGTGATTATCTCTTAGCCAGCTGGGGTGATTATGACAAGCAACAGCTATTACGAGACGGAGAACTCCACGAGATCGAACTACCTTGGCTGAATCACTTCCTGTGTTTGAAGATGAGTCACTCTAAACTTCTTAAACTCAAAGAACCTGTAGGGGTTAAAACCGCACTTGAGTACACCGGACTCACTTTTGACGGTACTTCACACCGTGCCATTGACGATGCGCGAAATACAGCGCGAATTTTAGAGGAAATGTTCGGTGATTGGACGCCTTTGCTCGATATTCAACGACGCCAATTGTTACGTAAACTAGGTTAGCATTGAGGTAACCTCATCGAGTTTTGATTCCACGGCTTTCTTCTCTTGTTCCTTACGTTCTTCGTCCCAGGATAGCCTTTTCGCCATCCACTGAATCACTTTCGGATAGAACTTTCTGACGCTATGGATATCGAAATTCAGTCGGCCAGTTCGACGTTCGAGGAAGTCATTGGCACGAATCACCATCTCGTGCTCAATTCCGTAGTTCAATTCGGCTTTGATAATATCCTTGGCTTCGAAGCTCTTCACATCATGCAAGAGCAGACCAACGTTGGAGCCGTAGTTATGGACTAAATAGGTGGCTAAGTCTGATTCCATCCCCTCCTTCGTCAGTTTCTTCACTGCCTTTTCTACGGCGGCGTAATCTAGGAATTCACCTCCATGAAGGGTTCTTTGATCTGTAGTACATCCAGGATTATCGCGTTCAAGTCGATCGAATACGAGGTCTACAATTCGCTCTGCCATCTTTCGATAACCCGTCAGCTTTCCTCCAGCAATGGAGATCAATCCATTGTGGGCTTCGAAGGTTTCGTCTTTACGACTCATCTCTGAGGCGCCTTTGCCCTCTTCAAAGATGAGCGGCCGAAGTCCGGCCCATGTCGACTCGACATCCTGAACTTGAAGCTTGATAGACGGAAACATGTGATTGACGGCCTTCAACACGTAATCAACATCTTCCGCGCTCGTTTGAGGTGAAGCGATATCTTCGGAATAGGCAGTATCAGTAGTCCCTAAGTAAACCTTGTTGATCCTTGGTACGGCGAATAGCATACGTCCGTCTTCATTATCAAAATACACGGTGTTGTTAATCGGGAATCGGTCTCTTGAAACCACCAGGTGCACTCCCTTACTCAAGAACAACTTTTTCCCATGCAGGGCATCTGCTTTTGCTCTGAGCTGATCTACCCATGGCCCCGTTGCGTTCACTACGAGCTTTGCCTTGATGGTAAACTCTTCTTGAGAAAGCACATCTATCACGCGTACCCCGCGGATTTTATCCTTCTTGATTCTGTAATCAACGACTTCGCAGTAGTTTGCCGCCAATGCTCCTTCGTATACTGCTGACTTAAGCACTGACATCACTAATCTGGCGTCATCCGTGCGATATTCAGCATAAAAGCCCCCACCCTCGAGAATATCATCTCTTAACAAAGGTTCAAGCTCCGACGTTTCCTTTTTATTGAGCATTTGGCGACGATCATCACCGTTCACTCCTGCCAACAGGTCATAGACGGTTAGGCCTACGTTCGTTAACCAGTATCCATACTTCCCATCCTTTACCAGCGGAAGCAGCATCTTATCTGGGTGCACTAAATGCGGGGCAATCTTGTGCACGATAGCCCGCTCTCTACCAACCTCATTCACGAGCTTGAAGTCCCATTGCTTGAGGTAACGAAGACCGCCGTGAATGAGTTTGGTACTGCGGCTGCTGGTTCCTGAAGCAAAGTCTTCACGCTCCACGAGTGCCACCGACAAACCTCTAGACACAGCGTCGAGGGCAATACCACATCCGGTGATTCCCCCTCCTATGACCACCAGATCAACACTGGCAGACTTCATACGTTCGATAGCTACATCACGGTTCATGATCGATCCATTGCATACTGCGTTCAACGGCTTTCTTCCAGCCTTTGTATATGCGATCAACGCGTTTTTGTTCCATTAATGGTTTAAAAACACGATTTGAGCGTCTTAGTTGCTTGATTTCAGACTGTTGCCATAGTCCGCAACCGATACCTGCCATGTATGCAGCGCCCAAGGCGGTAGACTCCACATTGGCAGGTCGGTCAACCTCCGTAGTGATGATATCCGCTTGAAACTGCATGAGAAGGTCGTTCGCGGAGGCACCACCGTCAACACGGAGTTTGGTTATTTTCAAACCGGCGTCTTCAGACATGGCATCCAGAACATCTCGTGTTTGAAATGCCATAGACTCCAAAGTGGCGCGAACGATTTCATTCTTTCCGGTATCTCGGGTTAAGCCGAATACGGCACCTCGAGCATACATATCCCAATAGGGTGCGCCGAGACCAACAAATGCTGGTACTACGTATACGTGTTCTTTGTACTCCGCTTGTTCTGCAAACTCTTCTGAGTCAGCAGCGTTTTCAATGATTTCCAGACCATCACGCAGCCACTGAACAGCTGCGCCAGCAATGAATACTGATCCTTCTAACGCGTACACTGTTTTCTCTCCGTTGGCCCATGCAATGGTTGATAATAGTCCGTGTTTGCTTTGATGGCAGGTGGTGCCGGTATTCATCAACATGAAACATCCTGTTCCGTACGTGTTCTTTACCATTCCTTTCTCAAAGCACGCTTGTCCGAACAAGGCACACTGTTGATCGCCAGCGACACCAGTAATGGGAATTCGTTCGCCCAGAATATTCGCATAACCAAAGGTGCCTATGGAAGGTTTCACCTCTGCAAGTGCTGATCGAGGGATATCGAACTCTGTTAGCAACACCTCATCGTATTCTAGTGAATGAATGTCAAAGAGCATGGTTCTTGAAGCGTTCGAAACGTCTGTGGCAAAGAGTTCGCCTTCAGATAATTTCCACATCAGCCAGCTATCAATAGTTCCTAGCAAGAGCTTTCCTTGATTCGCTAATTCTCTTGCCCCTGGCACCTCGCTGAGGATCCACATCATTTTGGAAGCTGAGAAATAAGCATCTACGACGAGGCCCGTACGTTCGCGTACTCGCTCGCCCAATCCTTTGATCTTGATGTCTTCACAAATCGCAGCAGTGCGTTTATCCTGCCAAACGATGGCTTTGCAGATGGGTTTGCTTGTCGTTTTGTCCCACGCCACCGTGGTTTCACGCTGGTTGGTAATCCCAATTCCCATAATCTCTTTGGGAGAGACCTTGGCCTTCTCAAACACAGCTTGAATCGTTCTTAACTGCGTCTCCCAGATTTCGTCTGCATCATGTTCCACCCATCCTTGATGAGGAAAGAACTGTGTAAACTCTTCTTGGGCAACAGCCATGACCTCTCCTTTCGAAGAGACGAGTAATGAACGACAACTGGTGGTTCCTTGGTCAATGGTTAGGATCATGTGAGAAATATAGGGAAAGCTTTTTGCGGAACGTGGAATGTTGAACGTGGAAAGAAGTGCTCGAATTCATTCATCATTCAACGTTCCACATTCAACATTCAACATTCCACACCAAACCAACGTCGAAATCTAAACTACCTTTGCGGCATGCTCAACCGAATATTCTTTCTGATCCGGCATGAGGCTCGTTTGGAGTTTCGTCAACAGCACACCCTGGTGGGTATTGGCCTGTTCGCGTTGAGTACTGTGTACCTGTGTTATCAAGCTTTTGAGAGTTTGGAAGACGAAACAACCTGGAATGCGCTGCTTTGGGTGATCGTGCTTTTCACTGCCTTTAGTGCGGTTGGCAAGAGTTTTCAAACCCAAGAAAGAGGCATTCGTTTGTACCTCTATTACACCATTAAGCCTCAAGAGTACATCTTAGCGAAGGTCTTCTACAACAGCTTTTTGATGATGTTGTTAGGTCTGGTGGCATTTGGCTCATACGCGCTATTCTTGGGAAGCACACCAATTGATGGAAAGGAGCTTTCCTTCATCCTTGGCCTGCTTGGTGGGTGTTTCGGATTCGCCACATTACTGACACTCATTTCCGCGATAGCGTCACAAAGTGAAACCGGGATCGGACTAACAGCAGTCTTAGGCCTCCCTATTGCCATTCCATTGATCATCTTGATCAACAACTACAACAAACAGGTCATTGCGGGGTTACCACTCGGAGAGAACCTGATAAATCTCTCCTTTTTGTTAGTACTTAGCATCGCGATCGGGGTACTGAGCTACTTGTTATTTCCCTACCTTTGGCGCGATTAAAATTCATTCACTGAATGCTTAAGAATTGGTGGAAAGTACTGGCTTTCCTGCTCCTTCTTTATGTCATCGCCGCCTCGTTCTTAGTTAAGCTAGGTCCTGGCCTGATTGCCGTTGACAATACCAGCTTCCAACCTGGTCAAAATGAGTGCATTATTGTTGGTTACAACACGCACTTTGACGCTAGTGAGACTCCCGAAGTTTTCTTTGCCCATGACTCGACGTACATGTGCGGAACGGTTGAAGAAGTTATTGCCCACGACCGTCTTCGAGTTGCACTTGACCTTCCAGAGCGCGTGAAGGCGAGCTTTTTCAATGTTTACGTCCGCAATACGACGGATGGAACCACCATGCTCCCGAACGCTGTTTACCTCGAAGGAGTTGAGTTAGACGCTAATGCCGAAGGGTATTGTACGCCTCCATCAGGCGGGTGGAACACTCGTTTAGTATTCGAAATACCATTCCAACCGGTCATCTTCGAAACCATTCGAAACTTGATGTTCCACGTTCCGATGTGGTTTACGATGTTCTTCATCATGTTGATCGGATTTATCTCTTCGATCAAGTACTTGAATAAGCCAAAGAAAGAATTTGATTTGCGTGCAGAAGCGGCCAATCGCGTAGGAATCACCTTCGCGGTTCTCGGGTTGATCACTGGTTCGATCTGGGCGCGATTCACTTGGGGTAGCTGGTGGGTGAATGACCCACAGCTTAACGGTGCCCTTGTGACCTTCTTGATTTATGTCGGTTACTTGGTGTTACGCGCTGGTATTGACGACGAACAAAAGCGCGCTCGTGTAGCCGCTGTGTTCAACATCTTCGCCTATGTCATCTTGTTCATCTTGTTGATGATTCTTCCAAGATTCAGCGAAGGACTCCACCCAGGTAAAGGAGGAAACCCTGGATTCAATAGTTATGATCTCGATAGCAGCTTGCGAGCGATTTTCTACCCAGCCGTACTTGGCTGGATCCTTTTAGGATACTGGATTTACCGTTTGCGTCTGCGCATGAACCGTCTTGAACTTAAGTTGTATTACGATGAAGATGCTTAAATCCATTGGGCTGCTTGCCGTATTGATGTTGACTTCTGTTTTCGCTAGCGCGGAAACGATTTCTCCTCTTGAGGAGACCATGTTCTCAAGTGGCAAAATGCCCGTAGTCATGGCTGTCGCAGCTGTTATTTTGGTAGGTATCTTTGTATACCTCTTTGTACTTGATCGTAAGATCGGCAAACTTGAAAAAGAAGCTGAAAAGAAGTAGACCATGAAAAAGACTCAAATCGTATTGATCATTTTGATCGCCGTTGTAGTTGGAACTTTCATCGCCACTTTCACAGGTGCCAATACATCTGTGGCTTTTGAAGAAGCGTTCGCCAATCCTGGCAAAGAATACAAGATTTCAGGAACGCTGAACAGAGATTACCCTGTGACCTACGATCCTCAAACGAATAGCGAACTTACCGTGTTCCACATGTTCGATAAGGAAGGGAATTCACAAGTGGTCAACTTGAAGAAAGCGAAGCCCACAGGATTAGAGCAATCTGAATCAATTGATTTGTACGGACGTGTCATTGACGGTGAGTTCATTGCCACGGAGATGTTGATGAAGTGTCCATCGAAGTACAACAAGAATAAGCACAACCTAGAGACGGCAGAGGTAGAGAATTAATGGAAGATATCGTTTACCAAGGAGAATGGACCTGGGCAGCTACGCTGGGTAGGTTCTTAATCGCTGGAGGATTTGCCGCTGCGATTGCCGGATTTATCGGCTATTTAATGGGGGCTCTTGGAAAGGGCAATGAGTCATGGAAGCGTTTCGGAAGAACCGCTTTTATTGTACATGCTGTATCCTTCCTGTTGGTGATTGTGCTCATATACACCCTCATCTTCAACCACCGCTACGAATTCCAATATATCTGGAAACACCTGAATAACCAGATGGGTACCCCACTGCAGTTTAGTTGCTTTTGGGGCGGACAAGAAGGAGGATTCCTGCTTTGGATGTTCTGGCACATTGTACTAGCACTCATCTTCATTAGACGTCGTTCTACATGGGAAGCGCCTGTAATGGCCATCATTGCTTCGGTGCAAGCGTGGCTGGCATGCATGCTACTGGGTGTTTACTTTGGAGACTATCAGTTTGGAATTGATCCTTTCTTGCTCATCCGAGAAGCTCCTGAAAATATTGGCTTACCATGGACTCGAAATGCGGAGTATCTAAGCTTGCCATTGTTTGCTGACGGACAAGGACTCAACCCGTTGCTTCAGAACTACTGGATGGTGATTCACCCTCCTACTCTATTCCTTGGATTCGCTAGTACGTTGATGCCATTTGCCTTCGCGATTGCCGGTTTATGGAAGAAACAATACATCGAGTGGATGCGTCCAGCGACCCCATGGGCGTTCTTCGGTATCATGATTCTTGGGACCGGAATCCTTATGGGAGGTGCTTGGGCCTATGAAGCATTGAGCTTCGGTGGATTCTGGGCGTGGGATCCTGTTGAGAATAGTTCACTGGTACCATGGTTGCTACTCGTAGGTGGTGGACACCTGCTTATGGTCAACCGTAACAAAGTGACATCCGTATTCTCTGCGTTGTTCTTGATCATGGGGTCATTCATTCTGATCGTCTACTCTACTTTCTTGACCAAGAGTGGAATCTTGGGTGACACTTCAGTGCACAGTTTCGTGGATAGCGGAATTCTTCCGCAGCTATTGGTATACCTTTTATTCTTTTCTGGTGTTGGGGCTGTGATGATGCTTAAGCATATTCGTTGGCGTTGGATGATCGCGACTTTTTGGGCTGTTCTCCTAGCCATCGGAATTTGGGGAAGTTCAAAGGCAACAATGAACGTTACCATCGTTTTCCTTGCTTCTCTTGCAGCGGTTCTGATCATAGCTTATGCAAAGCATATCCCTAGACCAAAAGTCGAAGAAGACCTATGGTCGCGCGAGTTCTGGATCTTTATTGGAAGTGTGATTCTACTCGTTGCAGGGATTCAAATTTCATTTGCGACGTCGATTCCAGTATTCAATAAACTACTCGAACCATACAGCGAAACCTTCATGGGACTTCATGAAAGTACTGGCTGGGCTTGGTTCAAGTCATTGGCAGACCACAACTTTGCCCCTTCTACTGATATGGAGGCTGCTTATCACGTGTACCAGGTGCCTTTGGCATTCTTGTTTATCATGTTGATTGGCTTTACTCAGTGGTTAAAATACAAGAAGACAGACCCAAAGAAATTCCTCGGTCAAATCGTACGATCGTTTGTTGCAGCGGGAGCTTTGTTGATGTTGGTGCTGCTATTCTTCGACTTCTCTGCAGGTGAATTCCCTCGTATCGCACTGGTGTTTGCAACCATCTTCGCGGTGACATCCAACTTTGACTACCTGGTTTCAATGGTCAAAGGGAAATGGGATAAGTCTGGTTCCGCGATAGCGCACATAGGCTTTGGCTTATTGATCTTTGGAGCTGTCATCAGTACGTCTCAGAAAGACATTATCTCTCAGAACCAAATGGGAGATATCACTACCCTCAATAACGACTTCGATAACCGCGAAGACATTCTACTGCTTCAAGGTGACACCCTTCAAATGGGTGACTACTTTATCTCTTACAAGGATCGATACGACAAAGGCATCCACGTGATGTTTGAGATCGATTACTTCGAGATGGTACCTAAGCAGTTCAAAGAAGGCGACGTGATCTTCTTCAGTAACATGTTCTTCGAGGCGAAGGAAGACCACTTGGCTTCGCGCACCTTCATCCGAGATATGGAGAGCAAGTGGCGCACCATCCCATTGCCAAACGAGCGCCATGCGCGTGAGGCACAGCGTTGGGTAGCAGGTATTCCGGGTGAGAAGCTCTTTACCCTTGAACCTCGTGTTCAGCTTAATGAGCAGATGGGTAACGCACCAGAGCCAGATACGAAGCACTTCATTCATCAAGATCTGTACACGCATATTAAGTGGGGTCAGATCTCCCCTCCTGAGACTGATGAAGAAGGATTCTTGGGCGGTCGAGCGCATGACCTGCATGTAGGTGATAGTCTTTTGGTAAGCAATGTGTTGGTGACGATTGACTCACTGTCAGCAGTCCCAGATAGCTTAAAACCAGCGTATAGCCTTCTCGAGAAAGACATTGCACTACGCGTGCATTGTTCGCTTCGTGAACGCAATCGCGTAGAAGCTATTGATCCGTTATACATCATACGTGATTCACTCATTGTTCCTGATGCTCAGACTTACGACAACTGGGGATTGAAATTCTTGGTGAACAGCTTCAACCCTGTGGATCAGAACATCAATATGACCATCTGGGAGCATGAGAGTATCCGTCGTGACTTCATTGTTATGCAAGCGGTCATCTTCCCTCAGATCAACATTCTGTGGTTAGGTTGTATCATCATGATTATCGGAACAACACTCGCAGTAAGACATCGAATCAAACTGTCTAAGCGTCCGAAAAAGGCATGAATGACTTAATCCTTGATATCGCAGGATCTGGCAAGGTGGCACATCACCTGGCCAAACGATTTGTCGATCAGGGAGTGCGAGTAAGACATATCATCAGCCGCAGGCCAGAAGAGCTTCAGTTCTTTGCTTCATCAATCGATGCTACGAGTATCGGTTATGATGAAATTCCAGGAGATGATCTTCCTTTGATTATCGCTGTTAGTGACGATGCCATTTCCTCGGTAGGACAATCGATTCCGCGCGAGCGAAAAGTAGCACACACATCAGGAACTGCAGCACTCGATCAGTTAAGCCATGAAAATAGTGGAGTGTTCTACCCTCTTCAATCCTTTAGTGATTCAAGAGAGCCAACCTGGGATGATATTCCATTGTGCATTGAAGCCAATAACATTGAGTGGGAACAAGAGTTGATCGAACTCGCGGAGTACCTTTCTTCGAACGTCCAACGCATTGATTCAGATCAACGAAAACACTTGCACGTGGCGGCAGTGGTCGTAAATAACTTTACGAATCACCTATTTCATCAAGCCGAGCAGTATCTCGAGGATCACGATCTTACGCTCGATCTATTGCGTCCGCTCATTCAAGAAACCATTGCCAAGACCGGTGAAATGTCAGCATTTGAAGCCCAAACAGGTCCTGCCTTGCGCAATGATGAGAAGACATTAGATTCGCACCTAATTTTGCTCGAGGAATATCCCGAGCTCAAAGATATTTACGCCCTAATCAGCAACAGCATTATCAAAAGCTATGAGCGATAATTACAAGACTAAACTCAACGATATCACCACTTTCTGTTTCGACGTTGACGGAGTGTTTACTGACGGAATCGTTATCCTTTCTACAGACGGTGATCAATTGCGTACGGCAAATGTTCGCGACGGTTATGCAGTGCAATTAGCTGTAAAGAAAGGCTACCGCGTAGCGATTATTACAGGTGGACGTTCAGAAGCTGTAAAGAAGAGATTCGAAGGCTTGGGCGTGAAAGATGTGTTCTTATCAAGCGCGAACAAAGTGAAAGTCTTCAATGACTATTTGGCCAAAGAGGGTATCACAGCTGATGAAGTTTGCTACATGGGCGATGATATTCCTGATTACCGAGTGATGGGTATGGCTGGGTTGGCAACATGTCCGAACGACGCAGCCCCAGAGATACGCGAAATTGCCGACTACATTTCGCCGGTTGATGGTGGTAAAGGATGCGTTCGAGACATTTTGGAACAGACCATGAAAGTTCAAGGCAAGTGGTTTGATGACGAGTCGCACGAATGGTAGATGACGATTAAGGTCATCATACCGTATGTTGGAGACGCTTTCCCTCCATACTTCCCTCTCTTCTTAAAAAGTGCGGAATACGCTGATTTCATTGATTTTCTGTTCGTCACTGATCTAGAATTACCGCCGGAACACCCATCGAACGTCCGTAAGGTCCATTGTTCATCAGATGAGCTGGTATCTCGAGCGAAAGGGAAACTTGGCATCAACCTAGACCTCACCTACCCATATAAGCTGTGTGATCTCAAGCCAGCCTACGGACATCTATTTGAAGACCTTTTAACAGACACCGATTGGTGGGGAATTGGAGACATCGACCTTGTGCTGGGTGATTTTCACTCGTTGAAGGCGGAAGGAATCTTTGACCAATTTGACATCATAAGTTTCCGCCAACACTGGCTTTCCGGCTCACTTGCCTTCTTTAGGAATAACGAGGTAAACCGCATCCTATACCAAGCATCTCCAGACTGGAAAAAGGTCTTTGAGCAAGCTCGATACGTTGGTTTTGACGAAGCTGCTCGACTTCCAAATAAGAGAGACAACATCTACGACAACCTTCGCAACGGAGAGTCTTTACAAGATCTGAATACAACTTGCCACAGTTTTTCTGAAGTAGTCTTCTTCCATGAACATGGTCAACGTCTGTACTTCCAAAATCGAATAAAAGAGTTCATTGCTGAAGATGAGTTGATTCATTTCAAAGATGGGCATGTTCTCGCTAAACGCGGAACGGCGGCTCCCGCCTCCTTCTTACACTACCACTGGGTTACTGAGAAGCGATCTTACAAGTTCAGTTACCCTGACTGGGAAACTATTCCGAATGAATTCTGGGTGAGCCATTATGGCTTCCATCGAAACCATGAAAACGTAGCCAGCGAAATAGCTGATCGCAAACAAAAAGCCCGCGCACCAAAGGCACACGAGCTCGTAACAAAACGACTGCTTGGGGGACTTAAACGTCGTTTATGGAAATGATCTAAAAAGGATCAGACCACTTTTCATTCGTGTAAATATCCTCTCCAGTTAATGTTTCAAGGAATGCGATGATCTGATTGCGTTCCTGGTCTGTGATGTTCAATTGTTGTCCATTACCCGCACCAGATAATCGAGGATCTAGATTATCATTATCAGGATTTATTGGAATGTTGTTGTAATGATCTATGACGTCGTCGAGCGTAGCCAATGACCCATCATGCATGAAAGGTCCATTTGAACCTCCTTCTGGATTCACAAGATCACGAAGGCTTGGTGAGCGCGTTACATCCGTATCAACATCGGCACTTCCGGCTACGCCGATGACACCGTTGTTAGCGCTATTTGGATCAATATCAAACTCAGGAGGTCGGTGACATACACCACATCCTAACCCTCCTCCAATACGTTCGCCAGTATTCGGATCTAGATCTGCGGGTGCCAAGAAGAGGCCTTTTCCGTTATTCTCTTGAGCAGTGTAATTATTGAAGTTCACCCCTGCATTCGGTGCATCAGCCATGCCTTCGTCGAACTTACTATCGAAACTCTGAAAGCTGCGAATAAACTGGGCTAATGCGAGTTGTATGCGGTCTTCAGTCACTTGACTTGTCCCATATACATAGGTGAAGAGCTCTTGATAGTAATCGATAGCCTCAAGGCGATCGAAAAGCTCATTAAACTCAAGGTCTCCATCTTCTCCGCTCCATCCCATTTCAATGTGATCTTGAATTGGCATGGTCGTCTGTTCTTCAAGAGAAAAGGCACGCTCATCCCAAAAGAACCGCGATTCATCTGCAAATCGAGAATTAATCAATCGCATGGAGTGTCGTCCTGTGACTCCCGCAACACCATCTGATTGGACTGCGATATCTGAAAAGGCTGCAGATTGTTGATGGCAAGAGGAACAGCTGATAGTATAGTCTACAGAAAGACTTTTATCGTAGAACAGAACGCGGCCCAGCGTAGCCCCGGCGTCTGTGATAAAATTTCCGTTCGTATTGTCTTTGTTGATGTAAACTGGAACATTCCCATCACCGTAATCCAACAGGTTATTTAAGTCGATCGAACCACCAAACGTAGCTTCCACTGCCGGATAAGCTCCTGTTGCCCCTACATTATTTGAGTTAGAATCTTGATCCTCTTCGTCGTCCTTCTTACAGCCTACGACTGCCACGGAGAGAAGTAGAATCAATCCAAGAATTTCAATGCTTCTTCTCATGATCTTAGGTATTGGTTTTGTTGCTAGTTGAAGATTTGACTCGGGATTCGAGTCTAGGTTTAATGGTTCCCAGGTCGAAAGGGCAAACGTGGGCTTTTAGGCTATAGGCATTAGGCGTTAGGCGTTAGTGCATTATCCAACCGTCTACTGTCTACCGTCTACTGTCTACCGTCTACTGTCTACCGTCCACTGTCCACCGTCAACCACCACCGTTTATCCCTATATTAGTCCATGACCCGCCAACTACTACTGAACTTTCTATTTCTGTTTGCTTCCGTTATTTTGACAGCTCAAGACGCCGTTGACATGGTGTTTGAAGACGAAGCGACCGTGACGATCAACTTCACTACGCCTTCTATTTCTGGGGAGGATCGAGATGATCGTGGGTTGATCAAGTTGCGAATTACGCAGGCGACGACTGGAGTTGTGTATCGAATCAACGGACAGACCTTTCCTTATACCGAGTTTCCTACCTCGCGATTGAAGTCTGGTGTTGAGCGCTTGTTTGCGTCGATTGAATCAAGTGATGATGAGCAAAAGAAGAATGAGCGCATTACTGTGCAGATCAGATCAAATAAACAGAACTTGAGGTACGCCGCAGGTGGCATCTCCCCTATTGTCACCTTCATTGAATTGATCGAAAGCGAATACTACCTAGCGCTTTTAGGAGCGATGGAAGCAGATTTGCGGGAGCAAGAAGGCATCAAGTCAACTCAAGAGATGTACTTCAAACAAGATGGGAGCTTAGAGCCTCCACTACCTTCAATGCAAGTGAGCCAGAAATTCTTTGTGCTGACTAAAGAAGACGAATTCACCAGGGGTAATTTGAATATCGGCCGTATCCAATCCATTGAACGAACTGCAAACGAATTGAAGATTGAAGTTGGATTTGGAAGTGGGAATGAAGTACTACGGAAGTACGCTTTCGTTGTAGAACAGTTGGGAGATCGTTTCCGAGTTGAAAGCGTCAAGATCATTTAAACCATCAAGGATTATTCCGTCGACTTTTGGAAGCTAAAAAGCGTGTGCCATGGTGGCTTCGTGCTCTACTTATGATAAGTGCACTTACCGTTGTGTTCTCCTTAAGGGGCTTCGAATGTTTCGCCATAGTAGTTGCAGGTCTTTGGGCTACCAAAGCGGGTAAGCTTGAAAATTACATTTGGACCACCATTCCGATAGTTGTCACCATCTTTGTAGTTACTCTTATTACCATCGCCCAAAGGAGTTAAAACATCCTAATCCCTAGGGAGTTAAGTGCGCATTTTACATCTTAGTGAATGCTCAGATCACTCGTTTTCTTTTCTCTGTTCCTTTGTTCCTTCTCCATTTGTGGACAGGAATTCGAACGTGCCTTGGCCGATTCCGCGCTAGCGTTAACACAGGACCAAGTCACCTACGACCCTAGTTACTTCAAATTGAGCTACCCTATGGGAGATGTCCCGGCTGACAAAGGAGTTTGCACAGATGTCGTGATTCGCGCTTATCGCAAAATGGGAATCGACCTGCAACAGCTGGTACATGAAGACATGCGAAACAACTTTCACCTCTACCCTGCGAATTGGGGACTCTCACGACCTGATTACAACATTGATCACCGCCGAGTTCCGAATCTCATGGTGTTCTTTTCTAGATTTGGTAAGGAATTGACCATTAGCGCTAGCGCGGAAGACTACCTTCCAGGTGACATCGTTTGTTGGAATCTTGGAGGTGGAATTAAACACATTGGCGTTGTATCAGGAGTGAAAGGCAGCTCAGGTGCCTTCCAGATTGTACACAACATTGGATCTGGACAGGTTTTAGAAGACATGCTTTTCGAGTTCACGATCATTGGTCATTACCGTATGACCGATGATTGCTAATGATGAAGAACAGTCCAAGATCCATTCCCCGAATTCAATTTCACGAAAGTGATGAGCGTACTGCCCATGGATTCGAAATCAAACGAATCGAGGAGCTGTTTGACATTCCTGCTGACCTAGATCACGACCCTTTCAAGGCGCACCGATTAGCTTTCTTCGTAATCATCTTCCTCGAGTCTTCTTACGTCAAACATGAAGTAGATTTTGAACCACTTGATCTCCACAAAGGGCAATCACTTCTATTGACCAAAGGACAGGTTCACGCCTTCGATGTTACTCGGAATTATAAAGGAACCTTCGTTCTTTTCACTGAAGAATTTCTGGACCAACATGCCTCACAAGCAGCACTAGCTCGATTTAAACGCTCATTCTTGACCAGGACGAATGTTCAAGCGTTTGATCAAAGTGAACACCTGCAAACATTGTTGCGCTTGTTAACCCAGAGCTACGCCTCAAGTTCTTCTGGAAATGGACAATTGAAACTTGGTACTCTGTTGACTTCCCTCTTGCTCGAATTGTGTTTACAGCTGCCAGATCAAGATCCAATAACTAGCCAGAGTGACTTGTTTTATCAGTTCCTTGAGCTGCATGAACAACACTTCTCCGACTCGCGTGATGCCAATTTCTTCGCAGCAAAGCTGGGTGTTTCTTACAAGCACCTGAACGAAATTTCAAAGGCAATTACGGGACTTACCATCAAGGCCTATATCGACGAGCAGCTGCTGCTAAGCGCAAAGCGAGCATTGGTCTTTGGGAAGCAAAGCGCGAAAGAGATCGCATTTGAGCTAGGTTTTGATGAGCCAAGCAATTTCGGCAAGTGGTTCAAGAAGCAATCTGGATTCACCCCTCAGCAATTCAGAACGATGAATGGTTAGACATTTACCATAGATACACTTGAATCTATAACTCCTTGTTTACTTGAGGATTCCACATTTGTGTTGTCATTTTGAAACAACACGACCATGAGCAAAAGACTAGAATCAGCAAAAGCACTCTACCTCGAAGGTATCCGCGACGGACACTATGTTGAGGCCATTAATAAATATACTGGAGCTTACTACAAGCAACACAGTACAGGTGTTAAAGACGGTAAAGAAGGATTCATCGAATTCTTTGGTGACTTCGTTGAACGTTGTCCGGTACGCGACATTCAAATTATCAGAGGCTGGGATGACGGCAAACACGTATTCGTACAAGCATATCAAGACATTAATAATGGTGAAGCGAAGTGGGTCACGACAGATTTCTTCGCATACGATGAAGATGACAAGATCATTGAGCACTGGGATGTAATCTCAGCGTACGCAGATAGTACCCCTTCAGGACATACTTCGATTGATGGACCCACGGAGATCGTTGATCTAGATAAAACCGATGAGAATGTTGCCCTCGTGAAGAACCTTTTGCACAATGCCTTGATGGAGGGCGGCAATCCAGAACTCATTAAAGAGTTTGTAGCTGAGGATTACATCCAGCATAACAAAGAGGTAGCTGACGGAAGAGATGCCTTTTACCAATTAGCCAAGGACCCACAGCGTCCGCTGAATTACAAAGAGATTGTACTCTGTGTTGGACAAGGAAACTTCGTAGCCACGCTATCTAAGGCGAATTGGAACGATGGCAAACTAGATCAAGACTATGCTCAGGTAGACATCTTCAGAGTAGAGAACGGACGCGTTGTTGAACATTGGGACAATGTAGAACCAGTTCCTGAAAACCCCGTGAATAGCGGAAAATTTTAGGCTTTTAACAGTGGTTATGAGTACCCCATGATTTTGTGTTAGACAATCCGTTTTCTGTGTTTATGCTCAGGAATTGTTTGGATGAACTTTGGAGTAAGAATTAAAAACGAAATAAATCTCACCCCATGAAAAAGACAATTCTAATTACCGGAGCAAGCACAGGAATCGGACGTCACTCCGCCCTAAAATTTCAAAAGGAAGGCTGGAACGTAATCGCTACTATGCGCACACCAGAAAAAGGCGCTGATCTTGCTGCGCTAGAAAATGTCATTGTTGAACAACTAGACGTTCTTGACCAACAAAGCATCGATAGCGCGATTAACGCAGGCATCCAGAAGTTTGGAAAGATCGATGTGGTTCTTAACAATGCAGGTTACGGACTTATGGGAACCTTCGAGTCAGCTTCTAAAGAAGCCGTTGCTCGTCAGTTCAATACCAATGTCATTGGCCTCTTCGATGTAACACGTTCTATTCTCCCACACTTTAGAGGGAACCACGACGGAACGATCATAAACATCTCCTCAATCGGTGGTCGTATGACCTTCCCACTGATGCCTCTATACCACAGCACTAAGTTTGCTGTAGAGGGCTTTAGCGAGTCTCTTCATTATGAGTTAGCACCGGTAGGAGTTAAAGTAAAAATCGTTGAGCCTGGTGGTGTTGCCACAGACTTTGGTTCCCGTTCACTTGACTTCCAACACAACGAGGAGCTTACTGAATACAACGCCTTTGTTGGTGGAATGATGAAGTCTTACGAGAATGCAATGAACCCAGAAAACATGAGCCATCCAGACCTCATTGCCGATGTCATCTGGAATGCGGCAACAGACGGTTCAGACACGCTACGCTACCAAGCCGGTGCAGATGCAGACCAACTCCTAGGAGCGCGCTACTCAATGTCTGACCCGGAATTCTTCGGTATGATGAAGAGTATGTTCCCTGTGAATGAGACTGTATAAGGCGAGTGGACGGTAGGACGTGGTTCGTGGTTCGTGGTTCGTGGTTCGTGGACGAAAGTCTAAATGCTGAAATCAGAAGTATATTCAGAAGCCTCCGGTCCACGGTCCACAGTCCACGGTGCACTAAGTACCGTCTACCGTCAACAGTCCACCGTCCACCGTCTACCGTCAACAGTCAACCGTCTACCGTCCACCGCCAACCAATAACCACATCCCCATGCGGTAGATGCCATGAGAAGATATATCTTTGCCCCCCTAAGATTTGTAAATGGATAGGAATACGGTTACCGGGTTGTTATTGATGGTGTTATTCTTCGTTGGATACACTTACTTCTTCACTCCTGATGAAGAGCCAAAACCCCAAACAGAAACCACACAGACTACCGACAGCAGCCAGGTAGATATGAATACGTCTGCGGGAGACGATCCTGGATCACTCGCACCTGCAGCGAACGTGGCTCAAGAAACCGATAGCGCACGTGCTGTGCGCATTGCAGCTGAGAACGCCTCTCGATGGGGAATTTTCTCACCATCTGCGCAAGGATCGGAAGAGCTTACGTTCATGCAGAATGAGAAAGTGAAGGTGGCAATCAACTCCAAAGGTGGTCTGTTCTACAGCGCTGAACTGGAGCAATTCCAGTCATTCTGGGAAAAGGAAAACATTGAGCTTTGGCACGCAGAAAAGAACCAGATGGATATGTGGTTCGAGTACCGTGGAAAAGGGAAAATGAATCTGTCCGATCTCTACTTCACTAAAGTAAGTGAAGAGAAGACAGACAGTTCACAGCGTGTTGTTATGCGCCTGCAGACGAACGACCCTAGCAAGTACCTAGACTACATTTACGAGCTGAATACGGATGCTTACATTGTAAATCTTCAGATGCAGGCCATCGGGCTTGACCAAACTCTTGATCTACCGACCGGTCAGTTCAACTGGTCTACTGCAGGTAAGCACAACGAGAAAGGAATTGCATGGGAGCGCCAGCACAGTGCGATTTATTTCCGAGAAATGGGACAAGGCCGCGACTATCTTGGAGATGGGCGCGAAGACGACGAAGTGCTTGAGCGTGAGCTGAACTGGATGGCGTTTAAACAAAACTACTTCAGTGCAGCGGTGATTAATCGCGAAGGTTTTGCCGCAGGTGCAGACATCAAATCTAACCCTCCTACAGCAGACGAGGATACTACGGTAAACATGTTCTACGACGCGAAGCTGCCAATGCCAATGCTGGCTTCTGCGAATAGTGTACAGTCACTAGAATTCTATTTCGGTCCGAATGAGCTGAACGAACTAAAAAGCCACCAAGTAGAGGAGTTTGATCGCATTATTGACTACGGCTGGTTCATCTTCGGATGGGTAAACCGATGGTTGATTCTTCCAGTATTCAACTGGTTGACAAGCTTCATTAGCAGTATCGGCATTGCCATCTTGGTGATCACGATTATGATCAAACTATTGCTCTCTCCTATTACATGGAAGAACTTCATGTCATCTGCAAAGATGCGTGTACTTCGTCCAGAGATTGAGCAGATCAACGAAAAGCACAAGGATGACGCCATGGCTAAGCAACAAGCTACTATGGCGCTGTATCGAGAGACGGGAGTCAACCCATTTGCGGGGTGTTTACCGATGTTGTTGCAGCTTCCTATTCTCTATGCGATGTTCCGCTTCTTCCCTGCGAACATTGATCTTCGTGGTGTGAGCTTCTTATGGGCGGACGACCTTGGAGCGTATGATGCGATTATTTCTTGGAGCCAACACATTCCTGTTGTGTCTACTTACTACGGAAACCACGTATCTGGATTCACAGTAATGATGGCGGTTTCTACCTTCTTCTACACTCGTTTGAGTTCGGCCAATATGCCGAATGCACAGCAACCGGGTATGCCGAATATGAAGGTGATCATGAACATCTTCCCGTTGTTCATGCTCGTATTCTTCAACAAGTTCGCAGCGGGATTGAGCTTCTACTACTTCTGTTCTAACTTGTTGTCAATTGGTCAAATGGTATTGATCAAGAACTACTTGATCGACGAGGATAAGATTCGCGAGAAGATCGAAAAGAACAAGGCGACACCGAAGAAAAAGTCGAACTTCCAGCAACGTCTGGAAGAGATGCAAAAACTTCAGCAAGAGAACGCTAAGAAAAACAAGAAGAAATGAGAACTGTGATCGGATACGTCTTCCTAGTACTAATCATTAGTGCTGGAATTGCTGGTTGTAAAGCAAAGGATGATTTGGCAGAAACACCTCCTCCGCCACCACCTCCTCCGACTCCTGTTCAAGTTGATTCAGTTGAAATTCCGGAAACAGTAGAGCCTAAGACAGCGATTTACTACGAACGTACGGCTTGCTTTGGCACATGTCCGACCTTCACTTTTGAAGCCCTTGACAACGGAATGTGTTTCTATGAAGGACGCAACTTCGTTGACATGATTGGCAAGTATAAGGCAGAGGCTAATACTGAGTTATTCGCTGAAGTTTTCGCTATCGCGGAAAAGCTCGGTTATGATACGCTTCAAACTACCTATGACCAACCTATGGTGACAGATTTGCCTGCCACCATCACACAGATTGGCGATAAGCGGGTAAATAACCGTTACCAAGGTCCAGACCTTCGCGAGTTGTACAATGCGATTGATTCGTTGATTGTGAAGATTGACTGGTCAAAGGACGGGAGCAATCAATAAGCACCGAATGTCTAGGTCAATGACCGCTTGACACGGACAACGGATGCTCATCCCATTCCGCCGTTTAGGCGAAAGAAGAAACGCTACTTTTACTATCCCGAATTAGATTACTTAGAACTTACTCCGCCCTAGCGGATTCAAACTAGATAACATGAGAAAACTGATCTTGATGATGACTATCCTTCTGGGTGCCTCTGTAATGGCAAAGGCAGACGAAGGAATGTGGCTTCTTCATATGCTGAAGAAGATCAATGAAGCCGAAATGAAAAACATGGGGCTTAACCTGAGTGCAGAAGATATCTACGACATCAACAAAGCGAGTCTTAAAGACGCGATCGTAATGTTGAACGGAGGTATGTGTACAGCTGAGGTAATCTCTGATCAAGGACTTGTTCTTACGAACCACCACTGTGCTTACGGAGCAATCCAAAGCTTCAGCTCTAAAGAAAACGACTACCTAACAGACGGATTCTGGGCAATGAGCAAAGACCAAGAGATGCACATCGATGATTTCGAAGTGAGCTTTTTGGTGCGTATCGAAGACGTAACATCACGAGTTCTCGAAGGTGTCAATGACGATATGAGCGAAAGCGAGCGTGAAGCGAAAATCGGTGAGATGACACGTGCAATTGCAGCTGAAGCCACTGAAGGAACAGACTATAACGCTCAAGTAAAAGGATTCTTCTACGGAAACGAATACTACCTATTCGTTTACAACACTTACCGCGATGTTCGTCTTGTAGGTGCACCACCAGAAAGCGTTGGTAAGTTTGGTGGAGATACAGATAACTGGATGTGGCCACGTCACACAGGAGACTTCTCTCTACTTCGTATCTACGCTGACAAAGACAACAACCCTGCAGACTTCGCAGATAACAACGTTCCTTACACTCCAAAACGTCACTTGAACGTTTCTCTTGATGGTGTAGCACCTGGAGACTTTACTATGATCATGGGTTACCCTGGGTCTACTGACCGTTACCTTTCATCATGGGGAGTTGAGCAAGCGATTAACCTTTACAACCCAACTGTAGTAGAGGTTCGTGACGTGAAGCTGAAAACCATGAAGGAGCACATGGACGCTGACAAAGCTGTTCGCATTCAGTACGCTTCTAAGTACGCAAGCACTGCGAACTACTGGAAGTACTACATCGGACAAACTAAAGGTCTGAAGCGTTTGAATGTATACGGTAAGAAACAGCAGATTGAAAGTGAATTCGCTGCATGGGTGGCAAAAGATGCTGATCGCCAGAAGAAATACGGCGAGGCACTTGGAATGATTGAAGACTTCTATAAATCTTCAGATCCAATGATCAAGTCGAATGTATACGCGCTAGAAGCGGGTATCATTGGTGCTGACATTACATTGTTTGCCTTCCGCTTCAACCGTATCTACGGTGCGGCTATGGCAGAAGATGACATGGAGACGCGTAAGCAGATCATGGGGTCATTCGCAGGTACTTCTGAAGGATTCTTCAAGGATTACGACTTGGCTACTGACCGCGATCTTCTTCGCAATACACTTAAGATGTATAAAGAGAACGTTGACAAGCAGTACTTACCAAGCATCTTCGAATACATTGACAGTAAGTTCAAGGGAGACATTGATCGCTTTGTTGAGACGCTTTACTCTACGAGCTTCTTGGCTAGCGAAAGCAGCTTGAACGCGTTCATGCAACTTCCAGCAAAGAAGATGAAGAAAGCTTACGACAAAGACCTTGCAATCATGCTAGGGAACTCAATGATCGAAGCTTACCGTGGAACATTTGCAAACCCAGCTCAAGAGAAGTTTGACAAAGGTTACCGCCTATTCGTTGACGGACTACGTAAGATGAACAGCAACCAAGCGTACTACCCAGATGCAAACTCTACAATGCGTCTGACATACGGAACAGTAGGTGACTACTACCCTGCGGATGCTGTACACTACGATTTCATCACTACTACAGATGGTATCCTACAGAAGCGTGATCCTTCGAACCCTGAGTTCGTTGTTCCTGCTGAATTGTCTCGTTTGATCGAAGCAGAAGACTTCGGTCGTTGGGCGAATGACAACGGTGACCTTGTGGTTTGTTTCATCTCAAACAATGACATTACAGGTGGTAACTCTGGATCTCCAGTAATCAATGGAAATGGAGACTTGATCGGTCTTGCTTTCGACGGTAACTGGGAAGCGATGAGCGGAGATATCGCGTTCGAGCCTGAACTACAGCGTACAATTTCAGTAGACATTCGCTACGTGATGTTCTGTATCGACAAGTTGGCTGGTGCTTCGAACTTGATCGAAGAGATTGATTTCGTGAAGACAATGCCAAAGCCAGTTGAAGAATCAACTGAAGTAGCTCCTGAAATGGAAATGCAGAACTAAGCACGTTCTCGTCATATTGAAAAGAGCCTGGGTGAACACTCAGGCTCTTTTTTTATGTCTTCATCCCCCTAAACCCGGAATATGGGAAGTCAATCGTCGAAAACTACCCTAGCGTTCTACTTGGGACAACAAATATGTATTATGTTGGGGTCGCTAAACTGAAAATAAACTCACTCATGGCTGAACTGAACCACAGTCAAGAACAGATTGATATTGCCTTATCAGACATGCTCGAGGGAAGAAGAACTCCGAGTGAAACCGTTGATATTCTCGTTGAACAAGGTATGGACCGTGAAGCCGCACGGGCACTTGTGCAAGAAAGAACCGCTCCTTTTGTTGAAGCCCAAAAGAAAGAAGGTCAGAAAGACATTCTCTGGGGCTCCGTGTGGTGTATTGGTGGTTTGATCGCTACCATCGCAGACTTTGGCTACGTTTTTTGGGGTGCCATTGTATTCGGCGGTATTCAATTGATCCGTGGACTCATTGCTGTATCCAATAACTAGCGGACGATTAGTTTTTGACATCCGCCTTCATTTGAATGGACGAAGTAGACTCCATCAGGGTATCGTGAACAATCTACAGTAACAACTGCCCCTTGGGCGGAGATTTGTTCGATTAACTGTCCTGCAGTGTTGTATACGCTGTATTGGTCCCTGCCCTCAATTGTGAAGGATGTACTCGCAGGGTTGGGATAGAGGTTAAACGATGGATTGATTTCATTCATCCCCACCATGTATTCGAAACGGTAAAGAAACTCATCTGTCATCGCGCCTTCGGCGTAGGCACAGACGTAGAGTTCTCCGTTTTGTCCTTCGGTAAGTTCCATTCCTGTGAGGGTAGTCATATTGTCTTCCAGTTGAACGCTGTAGACCTCTTCTTCAAAGGCTGGGTCTATGATGAACAGACTTAATTGATCGCTATTGTAAGCATTCTCCTCTCCGGCTAAACAACGGGCTGTCACAGCCCATTCGCCTGAGGAAAGCTTCGTCATGTCTTCGAAGATCAATTCCGCGCTAGCGTTAAACTCAGTAACACCCGCAATAGACCCTTCAGTACCTATTCGCAGGAACGAAAGGCTCCCGTCCGTTTCTCCTTCTGAGAAGACGTTGCAAATCAACTCCCCATTGGGAGCGAGGTGCACAGCGTTAAACCAGTTGTTCGCGTAGGGGATATAGTCAATAGTGAAGATTCCATCATCTGAGAATGTAAGATCTAATTGTCCGTGGTAATCAAAAGCAGCGATGAGACAGGTGTAATAGAGACTATTGTTATATGCACCAACAGCGTAGATACGATCATCAGTCAACAATGCATCAGCGAAGAAACCACCGTTCTCATGACGAATGGTGTCGTTAACCGTGTTGTCTGAGAAATCGAGTGCAATCTTACCATGCGTCCCAAACGACTCCTCTGGAAAGCCCTCTGAATCAAGTAACATTAAGACCGGCGTCTCCCGATGGATGTAATTGGAGTCGAGGCTAAAGCCTGCCAAAACCACCTGTTCATCAGTGGCATGCAAGCCGTTGAACGCCTCATCGATTCCCAGGAATTCTGTTGTCATCCAACCTTGATTAGCGTATGCTGTGACCACCTCACCTGTATTCGTAAGCATCACAGCAAAAGGCTCAATTTGATTGGGAACATCGAGGTCAAAACACTCACCGATGACCAATACCTTTTCACCGGCAAGTATTTCAACTTCTCGCGGAATCACGTGGTCATAAGATTCATGTGTAACCGGAAACGCATCCACTACATTTCCGTCATGATCCAGGAGCGTGATACCAATTTCTGATTCGAAGTAATTCTCTTCGTGAATCCATTGAGACACGACCATTTCATGCTCTGCAGAACTGATGAGGGCCACTGGCAACTCAAACCATGCTTCATTGATATGTGCATGGCCAAAACTTCCATAGGCTTCATCCAACACCCACTGCGAATTCACATGAAAGGCGCAGAATAGAATCAATATGGTCGTGAGATTCCTCATCGACGGATCAAGAGTTTTTCGCTGATCATCGCCCCATTCGTCATATCAAGGTTCACAACATACCACCCGGAAGGGAGCACAGACACGTCAAATTGCTGCTGAAGAACGCCTGAGCTCATCACGACTCTTCCTTGAAGATCAGTGATCCGAACAGAAGTGAATTGCGCTTCGCTATCAATCATGACAACCGTTGAAGCTGGATTCGGATAGATAGTCACTCCGAATGAAGTCAACTCAGCCACGCTAATTGTTCCGTCCCATGTTTCAACATCTTCGTTGATATCAACGTCTGTTGGACTACCGTTCGGCCCCATCACAGCAAAATTGTCTGTTGCGACTTCACCGTAGTAAGTAGGACCAATAAAATATGGGTATGCTGAATTCCAATCCTCTCCTATCGTCGCGAAATACGCGTAAGTACCTTCAGGGTATTCAGGGGTAACACACCAACGTCCGTTGTGGATATCGAGATGTCCTGATCCTTCTACAAACTCGTAGTCTTCTATATATGCTCCTAAAGGGAAAGTATTGTTGATGGCTGGGCCATATTGATTGGCATTTAAGGTTGTCCCATCAGCCAATGTGGTACGCTCGGTGATATCACGCAGTTGGTAACTACTTTCAATGCGTACAATCGCACCTTGTCCTTCGGTATCATCGTAGCCAAAAGAGCCGTAGATCGGGAATCCATCAAAGGCAAACCCAATCAGCGGTGAATGCGTATTTGGATCCATCTCATACAATGCATCACTTGGGTAGTCATCGCAAATATTCGAGATCACATCCGTAGCTGAATCAAAAGTTACCGGATTCTGGTGATGGTGGTAATAGCCGTTGTTGATGTCTTGCATATCTGGCGCCGGATGCCCCTTCGAACAATCGAATCCGTCGTTTTCAAAGTAGATCGCATCTTGGTGCCAAATGCCTTGGTTGTTATACGACATCGCATCTTCCGCATTGTAAATAGGAACTCCGTTAATCAACACACCAATGTGCCCCAACCCAGGCGAAGTCAAATTCCCCTCTTCCTGCACCGGATTTCGAGGAATGCGAAACAAGTAACCGTGCCCTCCTGCTTGCGCTGGATTACCATCAGGATATGGCCCAATTGGATAACTCGGCATCCCTTCACAAGTCACATAGACATTGTCATCTGAATACTGAACAAGTTGAATATCCACTTCCACCCCACTATCAATGAGGTTTCCATTGTCATTATAATACTGACCAGTAGACCCGTCAGTCAAAATCCAAGAGGTAATTTCTGCTTGAGAATAAGCAAAACTCGCGCCCAATAGCGCAATGATCGTAAGTGTTAGTCGCATGATTCGAATAGGTGTTTCGGGTTTGACTTCGCTAGCGCGGAATGGTTTAATCTTGAATCTATAAACGAAAATCAATGGTCTAAATCGATCGAGAACCGGCCACAGAAGCCGAGAACAATCGACCGTTGTATTCATTAAACGACCCGTAGTTATAGCTTATCGATTATAGATTTTCGATTAATTAGTCGAGAGTCTAGGGTCCTGAAACGATAATCCATAACTAAGAACCAAGAACTAACAACCAAGAACTAACAACCAAGAACTAACAACCAAGAACTAACAACCAAGAACTAACAACCAAGAACTAACAACCAAGAACTAACAACCAATCTCTAGAAGCTAAACATGCTAACCGCCGAAGGCGGACTAATCATGCTATCCCTCTACGAAGATCCCCACTTAAACCCTAAGCCCTACGCCTAAAGCCTAAACAAAAAGGTGCTTTTCTCTTAGATTTGCGCCATGGAATACAGAAGACTAGGAAAAAGTGGACTTCAAGTGTCTGCGTTGAGTTTTGGAAGTTGGATTACGTTCGGGAATCAGATTGAAGATGGGATTTCTGATCGTTTGATGGATATCGCTTACGATGCTGGCGTGAATTTCTTTGACAATGCCGAGGTTTATGCAGCTGGGAAGAGCGAAGAAGTAATGGGTGAGATTCTTTCGAAGAAGAACTGGTCACGTGATTCTTACTGCATTTCGTCGAAGGTATTCTTTGGAGCTGGTGGAAAGCTTCCAACGCAACGTGGATTGCATCGCAAACACGTGGTTGAGGCTTGTGAACAGGCGTTGAAGCGCTTGCGCACTGACTACCTCGACTTGTACTTCTGTCACCGTCCTGATAAGCAGACTCCAATTGAGGAGACCGTTTGGACGATGCACAACTTGATTCAACAAGGGAAAATCTTGTACTGGGGAACCTCAGAATGGTCTGCTCAAGAGATCATGGAAGCACATATGGTAGCACGCCAATACAACTTGATTGGCCCTACAATGGAGCAGCCGCAATACAACATGCTTGTTCGCCGTAAAGTAGAAGTAGAGTTCGATCAGATCTACAAAACTGTAGGATTGGGAACGACGATCTGGAGTCCTTTGTGCAGTGGTATTCTGACTGGAAAGTACAATGCAGGACCAGAGGCTGACGTTCGCCTGAAGCGAAAGGAACTAGATTGGTTGGCAGAAGCGATGGTCACAGAAGAGAATCTCAATAAGGTATCTCGCTTAGGTGACCTTGCGAACGAGCTTGGAACCTCTCTCCCATTGTTAGCGATTGCGTGGGTATTGAAGAACCCAAATGTATCTACAGCGATTTTAGGTGCCTCTAAGGAGTACCAGTTGGTGGAGAACCTGAAAGCATTTGACGTGGTACCTTTGCTGACCGATGAGATCATGGAAATGATCGAAGGAATTCTCGACAACAAACCAAAGCATCCGCAGTACTAATGCGCATTGATATTTTGACACTTCTTCCTCGACTGCTGGAAAGCCCTTTTGCAGACAGCATTCTCAAACGAGCCATCGAGAAAGGCTTGGTAGAAGTGGGTATTCATGACATCCGAAAGTGGTCGAAAGACAAACACCAAAAAGTAGACGACTACGCCTTTGGTGGCGGTGCTGGGATGGTGATGACCATTCAGCCAATTGATGACTGCATGGAGGAGTTGAAGGAAGCCCGTGAGTACGATGAGGTCATCTACATGACACCTGATGGTGAAACGCTGAATCAACAGATCGCCAACGAACTGTCGATGAAAAAGAACATCATGATTCTGTGTGGACATTACAAGGGTGTAGATCAACGCGTGCGTGATCACCTGGTAACACGCGAAATTTCCATTGGCGATTATGTTCTGAGTGGAGGTGAATTAGGAGCGGCTGTACTCGCAGACAGTATCATACGTTTGCTACCTGGCGTTCTGAACGACGAAACGAGTGCCTTGAGCGACTCTTTCCAGGATAATTTATTGGCCCCACCTGTTTACACAAGACCAGCGGAATACAAAGGTTGGACTGTTCCGGATATCCTGAGAAGCGGTAATCTGAAAGCCATTGACGATTGGCGTCATGATCAAGCCGTAAAACGTACAATGGAACGTCGTCCAGACCTACTGGAGGATAAATAGATAAGTTGCTGTTATTTAAACAACTGCAACAACTGAAATAGTGATCAAAAAGAAATCTATGTGGCTGACGAAAAAATCACACAGAAACTACAGCTATTTCAATGAGAATTCGTAATATTGCACCCCATTTTGCAAAGTAACCACAGACACTGTCATGGATAAGATTAAGGAAATCGCTAACAAACTTGTTGAGATGAAGGAATGGCCTGAGTTCAACGCAGGTGATACTCTAACTGTTAGCTACAAGATCAAGGAAGGGAACAAAGAGCGTGTTCAGCAGTTCCAAGGAGTTGTTATCCAGCGTCGTGGATCTGGTACGACTGAGACTTTCACTATCCGTAAGATTACTAACGGAGTTGGAGTTGAGCGTATCTTCCCTCTTGCATCTCCATTCATTGAAGAAATCAAGGTGAACAAGCGCGGACGTGTACGTCGTGCTCGTATCTTCTACCTACGCGGTCTTACTGGTAAGGCAGCTCGTATCAAGGAGAAGAAAACCTTCAAATAAGATATTCAACACTGTTGAAGAAAGCCCTGCCGGATGGTGGGGCTTTTTTATTTCCGGCGTCCGGCGTCCGGCGTCCGGCGTCCGGCGTCCGTTGGGACAATTTACTACGAACTACGAACTACGCACCACGAACTACGTACCACGAACTACGCACCACGAACTACGCACCACGAACCATTGTGCGGACGCAATTCTTACGTCCCTCTCAAATTCTCATTCTCACTCTTCCTCTATCCCTTCCTCTCCCTCTTACCCTCCACTTCCCAAAATCTGACATCCCCTTAAACCTCTCCCCTACAGCATACTGAATACCAGTAAGATAGCTTGCGTTCGAAATTGTGACCCAATGAAAACAACAGCTATTCTCATTTTCTCTCTCTTCTGTGTATCCCTCTCAGCACAGATGGTATATCCTGATGATTGTACCATTACCGGCGCAGAAGAAGTAGTATTTGATTGGACTACAGACAACTGTGAGACGGAGGATATTCCTGATAACGAAGCGCGCTTCTTCCGCGATGCCGATGGGAATATTCAAATGATCGCAGGACACTACGACGCGTTCCGAATGATCGGACCAGATTTTGACAACTTGGTTCGTGATTGTGCTAATGGTCCAGTGTACGAATCGAATTTGAATTCAAGTATTGGAGATCATGACGATCACGGTTGGATTCACTCGTTGTTCACTTATGACGGGGCAACGATCTACGCTTATATCCACAACGAATGGCATGGTCACAACTACGGCTGTCCGGGTGGATACCTTGAGTGTTGGTACAACTCAATCACTTTCGCAACTTCAACCGATTCTGGTAAGACCTATACACATGATCCAGGTCCGGACCATCTGGCCTTGGCTCCCCCTTATGAATTTAATGAGGGAAGCGGACCTGGTGGATACTTCAAGCCTAGTGATATCGTTCTCAATCCTCGTGATGGGTACTATTACATGTTGTTCCAAATCGAAACAATTGGAGGTCAAGATAGAGGAACCGGAATTGTTCGTACACTAACTCCTGAAGACCCCACAAGCTGGTTGGGATGGGATGGTGAAGCATTCACAGTGGACTTCGTTGATATCTACAATGATGATGTTGCAAGCCCGGCGATGCACAAAGTTGATCCTCTTGACATCTTCATGCAAGGTTCACTTTCGTGGAATACCTACTTCGAAAAATGGATGGTTGTTGGACCCGGTGTCGCTGACGATACTTGGGGATTCTATTACCGAATTTCAGATGATCTCATCAGTTGGTCTGCCCCAAAACTCATCTTGGAATCGAACGTATGGACCAATGTCAATGCTCCAACGAACGTTGACCGAACGCTTTACGGAAGCGTCATCGACCACAACGACACTACCCGAAACTTCACACAAACAGGTCGAGATAACTGGCTGTACTATACACGCTGGCATCCTGGGTCAACGTACGACCGAGACCTAGTTCGTGTGCCTTTCCAATTGAACAAATTTGAGACTGATGGATGGACCGTAAACTCCACTGCTTCTTCATATGATGCTCGTCCTGGCGACGGTATCTGTGAATCAGAAGCAGGTGGATGTACGGTGCTTGCGGCTTTACAGGAGTCGAACATGCGACCTGCTTCACACGCAGATTCATTGATCGTCATTGGATTCGACATTCCAAGTGGTGGAGTAATTAGCCTTGATGGGCCAGCAGGTGGTGTCAATCGTCCTGTTGTTTTTGATGGGTCGACTCAAGATGGGTACGTTCCCAATACGGCCGCATGGAACGAGACAAACAACGCCCAACACTCAGTAATCATTGACTTCAACAACAACGAAGCCTTTGAATTCAACGTCAACCATTGCGGTCTGAAGGGCATCCAATTCCGAAACACTAACATCGCTGTTCGTGCTGATAGCTGTTTTATTGAAGGATGTTTCATCCAAACAGATGGTGCGCAAGACCTAGGAACAAATGGATCGTACGGTGTGGTGCTCTACGATGTCGACGGAACTCGAATCGGAGGAGAAAACCCCGAGCAAGCGAATATTATCCTTCGTAGCATCTGGGGAGACGGATCCAACTCGATTATCCAGAACAACAAGTTCGACACCAACCGAGAAGGAAACACGATGCTGGTGAATGAAGGGGCATCAGCCATCACCTTCAACTCGGGAGATGAAAATTCGATGATCAACAACGTAGCACTCGGAGGCTACAATCGCGCTATTTCCCTCGAAAATTCAAACAACAATCTCATTGACGAAAACATCTTCGGCGCTAGCCAAGATCTCACCACTCAAGTAGGTGGATACAACACTGCTATTCTCGCAACTAGCGGTTCTTCTGGTAACATTATCACGAATAACGTGATGTGTCCGCAAACTGTAGGCGTCGCACACTTGGTTCTTGATCAAGCAGCGAACAACAATATTGTCACCGGAAACTTCATTAACACCGACACTGACGGCAATCCCATTACCACCAACGATGGAACAGCAATCGCTGGTGTGTTCATTGGAGTAAGCTGTAGCGATAATCAAATTGGCGGCACGCTGGCCGGAGAAGGCAATACGATTACCGGCGTTGGCCTACACGGACTAGTGCTGCTAAGTACTGCGGGAAGTGGTAACTCATTCAGAGGCAATACCATCTTCGGAAATGGCGGTTTAGGTATTGACCGCGGATTCGATTGGTGGCCGAACGAAAACGATGCTGGTGACGCTGATGCAGGTCCGAATGACGGTATCAATCACCCAGTTATCGAACAGGTAGCTGAAAGCGGAGATGATTACATTATCTCCATTCTCGTTGACGCTGCTCCTTCTACTACTTATGTGGTAGATCTATACGCTAACGCGGAATGCGATGACTCTGAATACGGAGAAGGACGATACTACATCACAAGCATTGAAATGACTACTGATGGTAGCGGACAAGCTTCTGTAGACTATACACATACACCGGAAGCCGAACATGCTGTTTTCTCTGCATTGATGACCAATGTCGCGACAAACCATTCGTCTGAATTTGGTCCGTGTGTGGCTCCAGTTTCGCCAGATCCGAATATAGTCTGGTCTCCAACGGCTATCTCAAAAACGATTATTGCAGGAAACTCTGATAGCGAACAGCTCTTTATCGAGAATACAGGTGTGGTGCCGTTAACTTATGAGGTCAGCACTGATCAAGATTGGATCATACCTACTGAGACTTCAGGTACATTGAACCCAGGTGAATCATCTGCTCAGTACATTACATTCGACGCAGCGAACTTACCTGGAGATGAAATCCACGGGGGTAATATCTACATCACCTCCAACGATCCTGACACCCCAGAAGTGGAAATTCCTGTACTGGTAGAAGTGAATTACACAGGTATGTTCGAAGTATCTGAAGAGGTAGTATTCCTCTCCATTGCTACCGGACAGCAAACTACTTACGGACTGACTATTACCAATAACGGAACTGAGAACGTTACATGGAGTGGAAGCACCGATGTCACCGCCAATTGGTTGACGCAAGTCCTTCCATCTGGAGGCACTCTAGATGCCGATGGCGGCTCAACAGAATTGGATGTACACATCAACACCAACGGCGTAAGTGCCGGTAACTACGTTGGTGTCGTGATCTTCAATAGCAATGCCTCGTTAAACCCAACACTTGTAGTTGAATTTAACTTGAACGTCACTGAAGGTGACGGCAGTGGAGGCGACAACGGCGGCGGAAACGGCGGCGGTGGCGGTGGCGGTGGAAACCCAATCATCGCTGTGAATCCGATGAACTTGAACTTCTTTGTTGAAGCTAATTCTAACGCGACCATTCCATTTACGATTTCAAATGATGGTAGTCCAAATTTGCAGTGGAATGTATCCACTCCGGTTGGAGACTCTTGGTTAAGCGTGAACAACCCTCCTTCGGGTAGTATCCCGCCTAACGGTCAGCACAACACCTTTGCTGCCGTGAATACCAACGGTCTTTCAGAAGGAAGCTACACCTCATCTATCACCATCACTTCGAACGCATCCAATACACCTGAACTCATCATTCCAGTTTCTTTGACTGTTGATGGAGATGCCGGTGGAGACAATGGTGGCGACGGAAACGGCGGTGGAGGTAACGGCGGCGGCAATGGCGGCGGCGGTAATGGAGGTGATACGCCAATTATTACTGTAAACCCAGAAGCTATCAACTTCTTCGCTGATGCCAATTCGAATGCAACCCAACCTTTCACCCTTTCCAATGATGGAAGTCCGAACCTTCAGTGGAATATTTCTACTCCGGCTCAAGACACTTGGTTGAACGTGAACAACCCTCCTTCGGGTAGTATTCCACCAAATGGTGAACACAACACGTTTGCAGCAGCGAATACCAATGGACTCAATCCAGGAACTTACAATTCCAGCATCACGATCACTTCCAATGCATCGAACGCGTCTGAACTCGTTATTCCAGTCACTCTAACTGTGAATGGTGATGGCGGGGGCAACGGTGGTGGAGGAAACTCCGGCCCAGCGATCGCAGTGATCCCGAACGTCATGGAAATTGAATTGGCTCCAGGAGAGTCTGGTAGCTATGATTTCGACATCATCAACAACGGTGATGAAGACCTGCAGTGGATGCTTTCAACGTTTATCCCTGATACATGGATTTCCAACGGCATGCCTCAAAATGGAGTTCTTGCGCCAGGAAACATTGCCACGAGCACAGTCGAAATTGACACAAACGAATTAGATCCGGGAGATTACTATTCAGAAGTCATGGTGTCTTCAAATGCCGTGAATGCTGAGATCTTCCTCATTGAAGTTTATCTCACCGTAACTGATGACAACAACGGCGGTGGCGGAGACGGACCTGTAGCGGAAGTCATGACTACCTCTACTGAACTATGTCCTGGCTCTGATTTTGAAATTCTATGGAACGTGACTTCAGAAGGCTTTGGTCCGGCGAACACCTTTGTTGTTCAGCTTTCCGATGCCGATGGAGGCTTCTCCTTCCCTTCCATTCTAGGAGAATTCCAAGCTAATACAGGCAATGGAAGCGAATGGATGACAGTGCCGTTAAACATCCCTCTTGGTTTCAACTACCGAATCCGTTTGGAAGCCACAAACCCAGCATCTGTTGGCCCTACCAGCGGTGACCCGTTGACTATTTACCCAGCTCAGGCGGTCTCAATTCCTGAACTTCCAGTGCTGTGTACTCAAGAAGGTCAGTTTGAACTTCCACAAGGTGAGCCAAGTGGAGGATTCTACGAAGGTGACTTTGTAACGAACAACATCTTCTACCCATCACAAGCCGGATTGGGAATGCACGAAATCACCTACAACCACTACTCTCCAGAAGGTTGTTTGTTCCAAGCTACCACTACAGTAGAAGTGAACGATGCCCCTTCTGTTGCCCTTGTTGAAGTGGGTGATATGTGTACCAACTCCGTTGCCGTAAATCTAAGCGCTACGCCAATGGGTGGTGTTTGGAGCGGTCCGGGAGTGGATGGTGGTATGTTCTATCCTGAATTGGCTAACGCCGGAACGCATACGCTTCATTACGAATACAGCAATGCAGCCGGTTGTATGGCTGAAGGTGAGCTAACGGTGAACGTCTATGATCTTCCTGAGATTACGATGTACCCAGCAGAACCAGCCTGTCAAGGACAAGGTCTGGTGAACCTACCTGAAGTGTCTCCTGCAGGAGGTAGCTTCTGGGGTGAATTCGTGACCGGTGACCAGTTCGATGCAGACCAAGCTCCAGCAGGAAGTTACACGATCAACTATTCATACACTGCGGAATCAGGGTGTGTGAATACGGCTATCGCTACTTTGGATGTCAACCCTACTCCTGAACCGTTTATGGATCTTCCACAACAGATTTGCGCTAACGCGGAAGCTCATCATATGGATCCGAATCCAGTTGGAGGAATCTTCGAAGGAGAAGGAACTGATGGAAACTACTTTGTTCCAACGATGGTAGACCCTGGCACTTATGACATCACATACATGGCGGTAAACGTTCATGGTTGTATCGGAATGGTTACTTCAACAATCGAGGTTGTCGAGACTCCGATGGTGGAGCTTACGATGCCTACTTCAGTATGTCAAAGCGAAGGGATCATTCCTCTTGACTTTGGCACACCAGAAGGAGGTCAATACACTATTGATGGTGTATTGGTAAGTACACTTGACGTCTCAGATTACGACCCAGGATACCACGAAGTAGCATACTACGTGGAGAATGGAGCCGGATGTGAAGGTTTCGCTATTGATGGCTTGAACATTGAGGCGGCCCCGGAAACACCTGAAATCACATTCGATGGAACAACCATCAGCGTGTTCAACCCGAACAACTATGAAATCCAATGGTACCTCAATGGCACCCCAATTACACAAGAAGGAAATGCCTTTATCCCTGTTGAAAGCGGAGTGTACACCGTGACCTTGGCTTCTGATTTCTGTACGTCAATGCTATCGAACGAAGTAGATGTAACGATCACGGGAATCGAAGAAATGACAAGCGCAGGCATCAGTGTCTATCCTGTACCATTTAGTGAAGAGATCATTATTGAAGCGAGTTCGGTATGGAGCAATGAACCACAAGTTCGTTTGTATGATGCCAATGCACGCCTTGTACACATCTGGAATAAGGAAGACCTCGTGCTGTTGAATGGTAAGTATATCATCAACACCAAGCTCGCCTTACTTCCTTCAGGAATGTATTATCTAATCCTGGACGTCCCTGGAAACAGTTACCGTTCAGTGATTACCAAATAATCAACCACCCTAAGAAAAAGCCTTGCTCACAGCGGGGCTTTTCTTTGCCTATCTTCCGCAAAAATTCTGTCATGCTTTTAGAAGTTGTTTGTCCTGGAGTACCCGCTCTTGAAAACGCCCTTCAAGGAGGAGCGCAACGCATTGAACTCTGCTCTGACCTTTCTTGTGGCGGTATCACTCCTTCTCCAGGGTTGACTAAACTCGCATTGGAAATTTCAGGGGTACCAGTCTTTCCTCTCCTCCGAGCACGTGAAGGCGACTTCGTGTATTCAGAAAATGAAAAGAAGGCTATGTTATATGACATCGCTGCCATGGCCGACCTTGGCGTTCACGGTGTGGTTGTAGGTAGCCTTACACCTGCTCTTGATCTTGACCTCGCTTTCGTGGAAGCGGCAAAAAAAGCAGCTGGCGATCTTCCGATCACTTTCCACCGGGCCTTTGATGTGTGCAACGACTTCAAACAAGCAGCGAAAGACCTTTATGATCTCGGCTATGGCCGCATCCTCACCGCAGGACAAGCACCACGTGCCGCAGAAGGCCTGGACACCCTTAGGGAGTTAGTAGCCCTCAAAGAACGTCCCATGATTCTTGCTGGTGGCAGCATTCGCCTGGAACAAATTGATGATTTATTAGAAGTAGGTGTAGACGAAATCCACACAGCAGCAGGCACCACAGAAGAAGGAGTTTACTCAAGAGGATTCTTCGCGCCAGGATATACTTCGGTGGATTCAGGAGTGGTTCGTGCAATGATCGAGAGACTAGAGACGAAAGAAATCTAGAATCTATAATCTATAATCTATAACTGAACGAGAGATCTAGAAACGATAATCCATAATCTATAACCTAACTACGCACCACGAACTACGAACCACGAACTACGAACCACGAATTACGTTCCACGATCAAGCGTGTAGACGCATATTATGCGTCCCTCTCAAATTCTTATTCTCTTTCTAACTCTTCCTCCAACTCTTCCTCTACCCCTTCCTCTTCTTCACCTCTTTCAGGTGATTTTCGATATCACTAATATGGAAGCCTAATGCGCGGACAGAAATTTGAATTTCCCAGATCAATAATGCAAGGGAAAGCAGGAGAAGGAACAAGCCGGCACCAAATACCCAAACTGCTTGAATGTGGTAGTCGATGTAAATCAAGAACATCGTGAGCACACAAAGTAAGAGACTCGAAATCCCCAAAAGCTGCATGTAGCGCGTCAAGTTGAGTCGCATTTTCAGATTGGCAATTTGCTGCAGGAGGTTTTGATCCATCTTATCCAGAAACTGGTCATGAAGGTTTCTGATAACCGCTGCGTAGGCAAGAAAGCGATTCGTATATGCTAGCATGATCAAGGAAATCGCTGAGAACAAAAGTGCGGGTGTGGTGAGCGTGAGTTCTTCCATACTGCAAAGGTAAACTACGGACGAGAGACAAGCGACTAGAGTCTATAATCGATAAACTATAATCTATAACCGATAACTATTGCCACGAACCACGCACTACGAACCACGCACTACGAACTACGAACCACGAACCACGAACCACGAACCACGAACCACGAACCACGAACCACACCCCTATTGATGCCCTAGCCATTTATTTAACGCTTCAAGGGCTGATTGGCCGACATTGTGTGCGCCTCTGTATTCAAGATATGAGACACGGACATCCTCTTCGAGAAGTTTCCAGGCTACCCGGGCGTAATCAATACTAATTACTTGGTCTTCTGTGCCATGAGTTATAAAAACCTCTACAGCTGGAATGCCATGTTCTCGAATGGTCTCTTTGGTGATGTTCATCATTCTTCCAGAAAGTACAACGAGCCCTTTAACTGGAGTGTCGGGAGCTAGGCCTACTTCGTAAGACATGATTCCACCTTGGCTGAATCCTCCTATGTAGATCTTTTCGGAGTCGAAATCGTAGTCATTGCTGAGGGCAGAAATGAACTGTTTGATTAATTCAGCACTATGTTTTGCCTGCTCATCATTCCCAACCGGTCCATCTTGGGTAAAGGTGACATCGTACCATTCATATCTCCCCTGCCTTTGAGTGTAAGGAGCTCTGAGATACACGATCAGAAATCGATCATCTAGCTGCTCTCCAAGAGGCATTAAATCGCGCTCATTGGAACCTAGGCCATGAAGTAATAGCAACAGCGGAGGATTATCAATTTCCACTTTCGGTTCCCGCACAGTATAGGTCAAGATTTCTGACGCTTGCTGCAACTGCTGAGCTTTTCCCTCGTGGAAAAAGAAGAGCATAGGAATAATCAACCAAAGAAATTTCATCATGAGGTAACTTGAAAACAGCGCATGCTTATGATTACATGGTGGATGGCGACATTTACCGTTAAAAATTGCCTGAGCTTACCTCGCTCATTTTACAATGATAACTAGAAAGGAATTAGACGCCATACAATCCAAAGTTAGGCATACCATGAAATGAACTTTCTGAACCCTATCTGACTACCACGGTCTCCCAGCCATCGTATACCCCTCCCATTTCTTCTGCCTTTCGGCGAAGCGAATAGGTCAGATTGTTGATTTCAGGCGGTTTCACGTGATCTACACGAGCGATATGAAGCGTGTATGGTAGATCGTTCGATCGATCGAGGGTCGTACTTGCAGATGCGTAGCCTTGTTCTTTTGCCCATCGTTCGAAAAGCTTCAACTCAGTCTCATTTTCAAACAGGATGAAATGGTCAATCATTCGCGCTTGGAGTAGATTATCTCCCGCATTTGAAAGCTGTAAGAGCACCTTGTTATTCGCCATGAATTCCAAGGTTTCCTCATTCGGGTAGAGGAATTCTTGGTAGGCCTTCCAGTCAGGATCGCTTTCAATATTGATGTAGAACTTGTACTGCGGGTAGTTCTCCTGATATAGGCTCTCGAGATGTTCTCTGATCCCTGTGCTATCGGCAATGTAGAAATACTCTAGTCGTTCACACTGGTAGGTGAACGACCCCACATTCTCACTGGACGTAAGCCTTCCCAACTCTTCTATAATCTCGTCTGCAATCGGATACAATACATCGAGCTCTTCGCTCGTAGGAAAACCGTCTTCACCACAATTCGGAGTCGTTACCCCCGTGACAAGCAAGGTTGGAAGATTCGCTATGGGCGCGCGATTAATCAAATCCAGATTGAGAACTGTACTCCCCGGACCAAGATCATACTGCGCCATGTAGACATCCCAATTATCCGTATCTCCCTGAGCTGACAATGGGATGGTACCAATGAGCAAGAATACAAGAACCCAAATTGCTTTCATGTCCATGAGACGATTGAGTTTATCTGATGGTTACAATTTCCGGCGTCTGGCGTCCGGCTTCCGTTTGGGGTAGGTGAGTCTTAGGGCTGAGTATAGTCCATAGTCGAAAACTTTATTTGGCAAAGAGAGTATAGAACTCAATTCAGGCTATAGACTTTGAACTAGGAACCAACAACTAATAACTAATAACCAATGACCAATGACCAATGACCAATGACCAATGACCAATGACCAATGTGACTTCTTACCAACAAAAAAGGCTCCATATGGAGCCTTTTCCGCGTTCTACAAACGATCACTTAGCGCGTGATATAAACTTGTTTGGTTACAACCTCTTCTCCATGCTGGACGTGGAGAATGTAGATCCCTTGCGACAAACCGGTTGCTGTCACCGGAATCCGAGTGGTTGTGGCATTAACAACCTGTTGTTCCATAAGAACTGGGCGTTGCATGTAGTCGAGTAGCGTGATGATGAGTTCCTCATCTTCACTTGGTTGTGCATTCAACTTCAATACGAATTGACCATCGTTCGGATTCGGGAACACAATGATTCCCGCACCTAAGAATTCAGAAACAACAATGCTAACGCAAATCTTATCAGAACAAAGTGTACCATCGTCGGCAGTGCGGTAAACCTTCACACATATCTCGTATGATCCAGGATCATAGGACACTGCTAGAACGTCGAACGGACTCACAGCTCCAGTAGCTGTTCCATTTCCGAATGCCCATCTTGCATAGTCACATTCATCGCTAAATTCCGCTGCCCCGTTCAAAGAGAACTCGAAGTTCCCTCCTCCCAGATCAACCACGTTAATGCCAGATTGCACAGCATCAAAGAATTCTTCGTCACAATCACATCCTCCTACAAAACCGCAATCGGGAAGTACAATGCAATGTTCGAAGGTACAGCAGCTCAAGTATAGACCGTCTGGACTTACTTCGTGAATAGTCACATTGAAGCAAATGGTATCTCCTGGTTGAGCAGGAGAACCAATGTCGAAACTGAAGATGCCTGAACTCGTGTTCGGAGGCGTCGACCCAAGCAAAACGGTTTCGTTATAGATGGTCAATCCAGAACCAGCATCGAAACTAATTACCGCTTCTGAAATGGTAAAATCAGAAGTGTTTTGAAGATTTGATGAAATAATCCACTGCTCGGTATCCGGGTCGCAGTCTATTGATACATCGAACAAGTATCCACAATCTGGTTCGCAGAATACGCTGATGCTATCTTCACAAAGCACTTCCCCATCTTTCATCCATTGAATCAAAAGGTCTTGTTCTGGAGCGATGTCTGTATCAATACATAGCACTGGTAAATCGAACGTCCCAAGGGGAACCTCTGTAAACGGACTTCCATCTGGAATGAAAGAGACATCGGTTCCGGTGTAACCAGAAGTAAACCATCCGGAACCGACCGGATTATCAATCGTGAACGTTGTAGATGGTGATAATATCGAAACCACTATTTCGTCAAAGAAGTCAGCTGCGAAATCGTTCACAAGCGTGATCTCGTAGCAACACCCTTCGCTCCCGTTGACGGGTAGAACAGATTCAACATACACCTCCTCGCATGGATCGCAGAACGGAAGGTCAATACAGTAGATCTCTTCCAACGAGCAGCATGGTGTTGCAGGATTGTCTGCAGGATCCTCCCCGTGGGCAATCATGGTGTAACAGAATGTTTCTCCTCCGAGGTCAGAACCAAGTAACTCCACAAGAATCGTTTGACATTCTCCTGGATCTATAGGATCTGCAGATAGATCGATTCCCGATGGAGTAATGATAACACCAGCAGGAGATGATGCAATCATTTCAATAAACCCAATGCTGTAATCTTGATCCATTGGGTTACAAACTGTGAATGAATAGAATGTACTTCCATCTTCACAATATGCAGAGTCAGAAAGGAGGTACAAACAATCCGGTTCTACTGGGCAATCGAATAGAATGCTATCCGTACACTGCACCATTCCTTCTTGGTCTAACCACTCTACCAAAACGGTTTGCGGAGAAACGCTTGGCTCTGTCACGCAAAGGGTCATGAAATCGTTGTAGGTACCTTGAGGAAGCTCCTGAGTTGGATCAATATTCGCTATCCGAACTTCAGAAGGTGTATTCGTTTGCGTAGAAAAATCCGAACTAAGTGAGGATGGATCAAAGGCTAAGTCAGCGTCTAAACTGGTATAGCGGATACTGTACAAAGTAGGTTCATCTATGGTGTAGCTGATATCCACACAGCAGCTATCCACTACATTCTCGATGATTGAGTAATCATAACTGAACTCAACATGATCACACGGATCGTCGTCACATGGTTCAATGATCATTTCCAAATCTCCCGAAGTATCGGAACAGCCTTCAGGAGTGGTAATCGTCAACGAGTATACCCCAGACATGGTGATCCAATAGCAGTTGGAATTTGCCCCCAGAATTGGTGAGCCTGCTAGATTCCATTGATATGTTCCTAGTCCTGGTAAAACACATACTTCGACCGAATCGCAATCTTCATAACACCCCACAGGAACGCTACATAGATCAGGTAGCGGGTTGATCGTCTCGGTATCACTTGAAGAACAACCTGAAACTGGATCAATGACCGTAACCGTGTAATCACCAGCAGCTAGCACTGTAATTGATTCACCGCTTTCACCTGTGCTCCACAAGTAGCTGAGGGACGGGTCGAACGGATCTGCAGTTAGCTCATTAGGGTCTCCTTCGCATAAAGCACCAGAAGCAAGAATTGATACCGAAGGTGAAATAGCCAGTTCTACAAAGAAGGGCTCAGAGACGACGCGACAACCATTTACGTCTGTAACCGCCACGGTGAATTCATTTGGTAGAATGTCAGTATGACAAACTTGATGGAAATTCGAAGAGGAAACCAAGTTCCCGTCTTGATCAAACCATTCATACAACGCCCCAGACATGAAAGGAACAAATAGATCTACACATCCAGCGTCACAGATATAGTGTTCACCTTCTATGACAACCGGTTGAGTTGGTAATTCAACTACTTCTACCGGACCAATGACTTGAGTACAGTCATTGGCATCGGTAATCGTCACAGAGTAAGTACCAGGCCCAACAGAGATATCTTGAGTTAAAGCACCATTTGACCATTCATAATCGTATCCAGCCGGAGCAGATAGCAATGTCTCTTCTCCTTCACAGACCACCAAGGCCCCTGTTATTTCCTGAGGAGGAATACCAGGTTCAACATCCACGTCGATCACGACTTGATCTGTACAGCCATTCACATCTTCTACGGTGAGCGTAATCATGTAACTACCATCAGCTTCATAGGTATGGAATAGGCTTTGACCAACATGAATTGTTCCGTCCCCTAAATCCCAAGTGTAGCTAATAGCATTGCTTGCGCTTCCGGAAAGACTGATTGGATCTCCCACACAAGGATTTGGATCGCTAATTGTAATCACCGGTACTCCCACTGAATTGATTGTCACGTTCTTCGTATAACTAGCCTCGCACCCTGATCCGTTAAATACCGTCAACGTAACTGGGAAAGTTCCTGACGAAGGGAATGTATAGGTATCGTTGTAGCTCGTAGAGATAACACCATCAAAGTCCCATTCAACACTGCTGATTGGTGTCCCATATGGCGCACCTAAGAAAGTTGAAAGATTGGTGAAATCAACTGTTCTACAATCGATGATTTCACAAGTAAAGTTGGCCGCGAGTGGCACACAAATACTCACTGTATCGGTAACCACACAAACTCCGCCATCCACAGAAGGTACTTCACCTTTGACGGTGGCTAAGTAACAGTCAGCCTCGAGGTAGGTATGTAGTGGAGCTGGGTTCGTAGAGCTGTTACCATCGTCGAAGAACCATTGCGTCGGAGTGAAGTTTACTGGAGCCGTATCAAACTGCACCTTGTTACATTCTGGTGATTGCAAGACAGCCGACGGATTGACATCATATGGCTCAGGAGTACATCCAATACCTCCATTGCATATCTCTTCGAATATCACCAATGTATTGGAAACACTAACACACCCTGTTGAGGTGTTTTCCACCTCATAGTAATATGAGTACGAACCTGGTGTATTCTGGAATACATGAGTATAATTACTCACTGCCGATGGACCTTGTACCAAGGAACCGTTACAATACCAAGTAAACTCATAGTCTGGAGCAGTAATCGCCACCAGGTTCACTGTATGAGGATTATTAATACAGATGGTCTCTAAGTTTGGGGTACTTAAGCTGGCATCTGGAGAAGGTACTTCTTCCGCAGTGAAGTATGAAGTGGCTTCACAGTTGTTTACATCGGTAGTTGTAACACTGTATAAACCGCCCATGTCAATGTCTGTTGCAGCCGTCGCATCCCCCGTGCTCCAATCGTAACTCGAAAACGGTGCCGTTGTTGAGAGTGTTGCGGTAACGCCAGGACAGAGATTCCCACTAACCGTAATTACAGGAACTATCGGTGCATTTAGGATTAATGTGATCGTATCGCTGTAAGAAATTCCACAAAGGGTCACCGTCACTTGAAGCTGCGCCGTTCCTGGGCTGTTATTCCATTGAACATCCACCGCATTCGTTCCTTGTCCCGCAACTACGCTTCCATCTGTAGGGTCAAGAACTTCCCATTCGATAATAGCATCGGCATACGGAATGGCAGCTATCGAGTATGATTCAATCGAATTTGTGCAATTTCCCGTACCAGAAATACTCGGTACAGCAATTGACTTTAACTCAGGAGTAATTGAAATGGGATCTGAAGTACAAAACGGAGGTCCTTGTAATTGTTGAGTTAAAGAAACTTCATAGGGTCCAGAAGCGTCCCACAAAACGGAAATAGAGGGCCCGGTACCAAAGGTTGGTGTTCCTCCAGTAATGTTCCAAATCAAGGTAACTCCCGGTTGTGATGCTTCACCAATATAAATCGCAGTTTCTCCTCCACATATTTCTTCAGGTCCCGAAATGCTCAGTGGTTCATCAATATCGGATACTTGAACTGCTGTGGTTTCAATAGTATTGCAGTAAGCACCATCCGTAGATTCCGCCGTGATAATGTAGGTTCCTGGAGGTACGTTCCAATCAACTTGAATTGACCCTCCTAAAGCGATAAAAGGAACCGCTGGGTCGATTGTCCAGGAATACGCAGTGGAAGGAACCGCCGTTGCGTTGATAGAGGTCGTGCTATTCACGCATACCTGCGGCTGGAAATTCTCCAGACTGAACTCAGGGAGGATGTTAACATCTAAATTTGCAGTACCCTGGCAATCAGTTGCATCATGCCCATCGAGGTCGATAAGAAAATCACTTTGGTATTGTACATCAATGGATCCCGTTGGACCTGCTCCCCACTCTATTGTGATGGTGTGCATATTGGGGTCACTAATGATCGTACCTCCACTGACATTCCAAGCATAGTTTGTAGCGAGCCACTTAGGTAGCGTGTAGGTTGACGTACTACCAGCACATACGATGTCATCACCTCCAATTACACCCACGCTCGATATGATTGGAATGTAAACCGTTGTTGGTGTGTCACAATAGTCATCATCGCAACCGGAAACTTCGAGTGTAACCGTTCCAAATGGACCAGCTCCCCAGACTACCTCAATAGTGTTGGTACCATCTCCACTGACAATGGGAACAATGTTACCGTCAGCATCTAAGACGGTCCAAATGTATTCGTCGCAGTTTTCGGCATTAGTGGTGTAAGTAGCAGCATCTCCTTCACAGAGCGTGGAAATACAAGAAATTTCCGGTCCTGGTAGTTCGTCTACCTCAACGTCCATCTGAAATTCTTGAGTACAGCAACATAATGCCGTAGCTCCGTCACCATAAACGGCTGTTGTAGCTGAAAGCACCACTGTATAGTTTCCTGGTGTATCGTAGGTATGTTGTATAAACTGACCGTCATCATTGATGATGGTTCCATCTCCAAAATCCCAAGTATAACTTGCGGCATAAGGATATAGGTTCTCAAATGTCATTGGCGCATCCAAGCACGCATAACCTGTAGTTATGAATTCTGCTTGGGGGCCTTCCAATACATCTACACAGAAGAATAGACTTGTCAACTCACCATTATCATCTGTAATATCCAGTTGTACCCAACTACTCCCAGCTGATTCCCAATCAACAATGATTTGAGCGTCATTCGCACCGATAGCGAAAGGCACTGGCAAGGTCCAATCATAAGTGAAATCAGGATCAAAAGGGTAAAGCAAGGTAGCCGATGACCATTCACATACTTCAATACAACGATCCGATTGACCGTCACCGGCCCCAGAGTCTAGCGTTGCAAGATCAATCAATGAGCAGTCTGGCTTGTCGCATTTGATCTCAATCGAAACCATTGCTTCTCCGACAAATTGCCCTTGAATCTCAACGAAGTAAATGAACTCGAAGGTTTGTCCACAACACTCCTCGGAGAGGGGCTGATCCCAAATAAGTTGACCGCCCTCTACTATTGAAATACAAGGAGGCGGCTCGGGTATAATAACATTAGCTGTTGTCGGATCGACGAAGTCGTTGTCTAGTAGCGAACCTTCAAAGGGTTCGCCTAATTGAACACAAAACTCATCTGGATTAATCTCTTGCGACCTGGCTTGGAATGAAAGCACAGCAAAAAGAGAGAAGAGCATGGCAAATAGCCACCCTCGGGTGTAGGACTTTCTCATTCTGTAGAGGTTAAGTTATTGTTGGTTAATGAGTAAGGTACGCGTTAAATGCGATTTACTCCCTCCAAATGAGAATTCGGTCGACCGGTAATGATATCTGGTTGGCTCAACCTCGGAAGTGGTTATACACCCATTTTTCTATATCACTCTAGGGAGTATCCTATGACACGCGCTTTATCGTCTTTCAATCGCGCGCTGAGCCAACGCGAAAGCTGATCTCTTGATGCGAGAATTTGCTCCTCGGTCATATCTTCAGGCCATTGAACCATCAAGGTTGGGATGGTGTCTGCTGCCGTGTTGAAGCTCGTTTCTACCAAGTTCGAGTACGCCGCGCGTTGAATCTCTGGGAAAAGCATTTTTACTTCCGCCGAAATATCATCGAAGGTTCCTTCGCTGTTCTCGTATTGATTGAGTCTTCGCTCGAGTTCATCGATGCGCGCATCTCGCTCTTCGATTTCGGATCGATAAAAATCTTCGATTTGTCCGGCGGAGTTGTTGAGATTTTCTTGACGAAGGTCTTCAATGGCTTCGGTGAAGTCACGTGGTTCGCGGATTTCCAGTTGACAGCCTTCTAACCCGAATTCAGCACGTAAATCTTCCCAACGCTCACGAGTTTCTTGACTGACCGGGTCTCCCATTAACGCAATTTTGATTTTGGGTTGGTCAGCATCGTAGAAGATTTGCTTGTCAATAATCGTGATGTTCTTGTCTTCAAGCGTCTCTTCTACCGCTACCAAGAATTGACTGGCATTCCGACTAAAGAAACTCTGGCGAATTACGTTAACAAAGATGATTCCTCCCGGTATGATGATCAAGACCAAGAAGAAAGCAATACGACGCTTTATTTTTCGCTCACGAATCGGATCAATGAACTCCTTGACCGGAAACTGCATGTAGCGGATGTACAGGTACGTCGGCAGCGCGATGAAGATGGAATTGATGAAGAAGAGGTACAAGGCCCCAATGATGAAATCCAATTCCGCGTTAGCGATACCATAACCAACAGTACACAACGGAGGCATCAAAGCTGTAGCAATGGCTACCCCTGGTACTACATTGCTCTTATAGCTTCTAGATCCAGCGATAATACCTGCAAAACCACCAAAGAAAGCCACTGCAATGGAAAGCAAGGTGGCTGTCTTACGATCAAGCAGCTCTGCATTAATCTCTGGCGTAGGTACGATCAAGAAATACAGCGTTGAAATCACCACACTGATGGCGATAGCGATGGCGAAGTTGGTCAATGAGCGCTTGAGCAATTCAAAGTCGTTCGTACCCGCCGCAAGTCCAATTCCCAGAATTGGTCCCATCAACGGAGAAATCAACATGGCACCTACGATGATTGGAATATTACCCACCGAGAGACCAATGGAAGCGATCATAATGGACGCGACCAGAATCCATGCAGCATGGCCACGGAACTCAACGTCCATTTTGATTCCTTCAGTGGTCGCATCTTTATCCACTCCCTCTCGAAGGCTCAAAATTGATTGAAGGAATGCCCAAGTGTTATTCAAGGCAATCCGAAAGCCTCGCTGTGCCTTATCGGCTGCTTGCTTCTCTGCTTCGCGCTGTTGTTCAGACTCTTGTCCGCCAGCTGTCTCTTCCGGTTTCTTAGGCAATTCTTCTTCCGCCATAGCGATGATTTGTCCAAACATACGGACTCGCTACGAATTTTCATTGCAGGTAGCTTCACACGTCCTATCTTTCGTCTATGAGCTCTGAGAAGAAAACAGCCTTAGTGAATCACTTGATTGACGATTTGACCACACGATGTAATACCATCACGAACGAACTCTATTCTCTGAGCGAGTCGAAAAAGAGCGAACAGAAAAGCAGCGCGGGAGATAAGTTCGAAACGAGTCGCGAAATGATGCGACAGGAGGAAGAACAGCTTCAGAAAAACATCATCAAGCTGCGTGGTCAGATCGCTGACCTTCAAAGAGTAGATCTAGACAAAGACTTTGATCAGATTGAATTTGGGGCTTACGCCGAAACGAGCATGGGAGAGTTTCTCATTGCTAGCGGAATGGGCTCTGTGACCTTTGATGGAAAGAAGTATTTCTGCATTTCTTTGGCTTCGCCTATCGGCCGAAAAATGCATCTCCTTCAGTCGGGAGAATCCTTCGAGAACAACACCGGAAAGGTGGAGATTAAAGCGATTTATTGAGCAGCATCTAGCCCCTTTTCAAAGGGCTTGAACAGTTTGTGGTCAGCGTAGAAGGTTCCGAACGGAAGAATAGAGGCTACAAAGGTCAACGCGATTTGCTTGAACTTCCACTTGTACGCTACAATGCTTTCAATGGCTAACACGATGTAGATCAAGAATAACCATCCGTGGGCCATTCCAACGATCATGTTGGGCTCAGTGATTTCCCAAACGTATTTGAGGGGCATCGTGATAGCGAACAAGAGGTAACTGATTCCTTCAAGGATAGCTATAAGACGGAGGCGGCCTATAGGACGTTTGATGTTCATCGCGTGAAATTTCCGCAAAGATACGCCTGAAGAAGACACGAATTACGCTTATTCGAGCAATCGTTTCAGTTCTTCGACTGCTTGTTGGAAATCCTCGGTTTGGAGTTCCTGATTGATGGTGGTCTTCTCGGTATTCGTCAAGTGAAAGCTGAGAGAAACGGCAGACTTTTCATCTGGCGCCAACTGCAAGGTGACGATATCAAGATCATTCTCCATGAGTGCCGACATGTAACGAATCAATTGGTCGTTGTTATAGTCTTGGGTGCGCGTGATATTCCCATAGATTGAACCAAGAGGTTGGGTGATTCTATTGAAAAGATTCGGCTTCTTGTGTTCACGTGCTGAATCGCGTTGAAGATCGCGCACTTGAACAATCACTACACCACTGGTATTCGTATTGATCCAATTTCTGAAAGTGTAGAGGAATTGAAGCGTCGTCTTCATTCCGAAATTGTCTCTCATACCAGCATCCATTACTTCAACTGGTGGATTGGATGGTAGTGTCACAATTGGTAAGACATACGGGAAAGTCGCATTCATCCGCAAAGCACTTGTGAAACGAAGGTTTAGAGGGTCTTGCTCGTCGAACAGTCTGAGGTATTCTACGTCTTCTGATATCGACGAATAGTTCACTCCATCTTCTGGCTTGTTCTGAGTCAGGTACGAACATGGCTGGCTCGAAATAAGAAGGCGGCGTCCGTCGTTGGTGATAGTTGGAGCAAAGATCATCGTTGGGATGAGTGCTTGGCGTTCAGGCTCTACATAATCGCTTAGGCGTTTATTCATCACCTGCTCCGTGTTGGAATTCAATTGTTTTTCAAAAGCCCATGCACGGTCTTTCGTGTATGATCGTCCATCAAATTCTACGTCTTGATAGCGGACGAAAAAGTCGTTGGTGGCAATGGTAAAAATAACTGGGTTCAATAGGTCTTTACCAATATTATCTCTGAATCTAGGGTGGTGTCGATTGTCTAGCACCCCTTGCTTTTCGAGTAAACACAGTTCACGGAGATACGCCGCTCCGATCATTCCTCCTGAAGAACCAGAAATGAGGGCTGCACGGTCAATCAGTCCGCCTTCAATGGCGCTGTCAGCGTATTGCAAACTACTGAAGGTCCAGAGCGCTGAACGAGAACCTCCCCCACTGACATTCACAATCACCAGCTTTGGCTTCTTGCCAGTCATGATTGATTGCTTTAAGTGCTTCCTTCGCCAATTGTCCAACATCTCGATTGTTGCATTGAAGTCTGCCTCAGCAATGGAGTCGTTCGTATTCAGAGAGGCAATGTAGTCTCGAGAGTACTCCGCTTTTGGTGCCTCATAGTCCATGCCATAAGCGTGGTTCTCAATATGGAAGATGCCCAGTTCAGGCATAGAGAAATTGATTAGCACAAAGGCCAACGCAAACACCGTGACTGTCCAACCGCGGATCCAACTATGTAGCGCCGAGATGAGCATGAGCATCATGGTAAAGAAGAGCATCACACTGGCCGCAGCAGGTAAGACGAAATAAGGGTTCTCACGTAATGAACCGATCAAGATAAATGACACCACCAACGCCAACTCAAACAGGGATGCGTTTAAGTGATTTTGCGCAAATACCTTTTGCAGGAGATCGTGGTTGTAGTGTTCTGCAGAACGTGCCAACTTAATGCGGATGGCCGAAGACAAATATGTTTCAACCCGCCACTCTCGTTTAATTCGATTCTTACGTGTCCATTGAACTTTTCGGTGAAGATTGGTACGCACCATTTCCTCTTCATCTCCTTTCTCTGGCTTCTTCGGTTCTTCCTTCGTTTCGTAGCTCAGCAGGTTCTTGTTCGTGAAACGGAAGTAAACCAAGCTCACTATCAAGTAGCTTAATATCCCCATGACGAAGCCGAACATGTTGAAGAGAATATCCTCTCCCGATAGCAATTCTTGCTCGCGTTGAAAGGTGATGCTTGACACCATGTATGTCAAGACGAAGCTGGCTGGAAGAATGAAATTATTGATGCTGAACTTCAAGAAAGGGCGATTCAGCGTGGCAATAAACGGAAAACGGAATCCGTGGAGAATATATGTGTAGAGATTGAATGCTAGGATAAATCCACCCAAAGCAAAGCCCACCATCGCAAAGGCGAATGGACTGTTCTCTCCCATATATTCTGGAAACAAGAACTGGTAGGCTACACCGTATCGTGCCGCCAAATAGTTCAGCGTATATCCGAACAAAATGATCCAAAAGAACAGCAGGAAAAGGTTCTTCTTAACATGCAACAACAAGAGTTGTAGCGGGAAAAAGAAGAGTACCCTCGCGAGGCGTTGCCTCCATGATATTTGTGCGGCTGCATTCAAGCTGTTTCTTCTACGTATTTGAACAGGGTTCGTTCGCTGTTAAATTAGCACAGGGCTTCCACACGAACTGACGTCGGAATTCTCTTTTCCAGGTAGGAGGATTCAGCAAGAAGGCAGCGCCGAATCAATATTAATACACTGATCGACCTCTTATTCCCTACTTCGACAGCACCTCATCCACACGCTGGCGGATGGTAGCTTCTAGCGATTCCGCGTTAGCGACCAATTCAGCACCCTCAGCCAAAACTTTAGCCTTGTACGCATCGTCAGTCAAATCTCCAGTGTTCACCTGAACATTCATCACCGCACCGATGACCGCTGTGCGCGCACAAAGTGCTCCAACACCAGCATCCGTCACACTCGCAGGATTTCCTATTTCAGCCATGGCTTTCATCACTTCCATACTCTGGTACGACAATCGTGCCACCTTCAAAGGAACTTCAATTGCGTACTTGGTCGCGTCTTGAATCGCTTGAGTGCGAGCAGCTTTATCGGCATCAGTGTTCTTAGGCATTCCGTATGCCTCCATGATCTTGTTGAAGGCGTTGGTATCTTCATCTACCATCGCGATCAATTGCTCTTGGAACTCCATTCCGCGTACTGCCCATTCAGAGAATTCTTCCCAACGATCATCCCATCCACGCTTGTGTGCGCTGAGGTTTGCTACCATGGTGCCAAGTGAAACACCCATCGCTCCGCAGTAAGCAGAAATTGAACCTCCACCTGGAGCCATAGATTCAGACGAAGTCTCTTCGGCAAAGGCCTTCAAGTCCATATCGATCAGACGCTTTCCTTCAGCCCCATCCTCAATCATGTACTCAATCACTTTTGAATGTGCATCGAAAGGAGCCAAGTCATCAAGCCCTAAAGACTTAACGGCAATTTTGATCTTTTCGCTTTCAGAAATTCCCTTCGATCGTGATTGCTTATCGAGGTAATGATCAGCCGCATCGATCAACACCTTTTTTGGGATCAACCCAACAATCTCACTTCCTGTCACACGGATACCTCGCTCGCGTGCGCGCTCAGATGCCTCATCAAAGGCTTTGTGCACTGAGGTAATGTTGATGTTGGTTAGGTTCAAGCTCAACTGCGCGATGCCGTATTCTTCAATGAACCAACCAATTCCTTTCACCGCTTTCAGACTTCCTGGGATACGCACTGGCTCGCCTGTTTCATCAAGCACCTTCTTCCCTGTCAACGGATTCCCTTCACGTTTAACGCGCCCAGCCTCTCGAATGTCAAAAGCAATTGCGTTGGCTCTACGCGAAGACGTTGTATTTAAGTTCACGTTGTATGCTACCAAGAAATCACGTGCTCCAATTGCCGTAGCTCCTGTTTGCTTCGCTCGATCATTGAACTCCGCCGGACCAAAATCGGGTGCCCACTCTGGCTTTGACAATTTGTCTAGTCCTTCATACTCACCGCTGCGGCAATGTGCAAGGTTCTGACGCTTTTCAGAAGTTGCCGCATTCTCATAGAAATATCCCGGGATGGCAAGTTCTTTTCCAACACGCTCACCCAATGCTCTTGCGCATTTCACGCAGTCATCCATCGTAGCATTCGCCACCGGCACAAACGGACAAACATCCGTAGCTCCCATGCGTGGGTGCTCTCCTTTGTGCTTGCTCATATCGATGAGTTCTCCGGCCTTCTTAATCAATCGAAACGCAGCTTCCACCACCTGATCAGGTTCACCTACAAAAGTGATTACTGTGCGGTTCGTTGATGCTCCAGGATCCACATCCAAAAGCTTCACTCCGTCTACTGTTTCAACCGTTGAAGCAATCGCTTGGATCTTCGCTTCATCTCTCCCTTCCGAGATATTCGGAACACATTCGATAAGTGTGCGTGCCATAGTTTAAATTTTTCACGGCGAAGTTGAGGAAGTTCGGTGAGGGGTGCAAACTTTTCGATTGGTCCGGATCTATTCAGCAATTGCTTGGTTCTTTCGCACAATTTGATGGAAATAGAAAAGGGCCACAATTGTGGCCCGATTCATCCTGACATCCATACCCATTAATTGATGTCGAAATTTTGTTTTTCGTACTCTTTCATCATCTCTTCAAGATCTTTGTCAATTTCGTCGATGAGTTCGCTAGCCTTAGGAATTCCATCTCGTCTGGTGGGATCAGGTAAAGACTGGATTTCGGCTTCCAGCTCACCGAGTGAGCTGATTCCCTGCTCAATTCGTTCTCTGAAAGGAGCAAGTCGATTATACCTCAAGGAATCTGCGAGTAGCATTTCTTCGTTGATCTTAGCGAGTTCAGCTTCCAACTCAAGTTTCGCATCAGCTAAAACATTGAGCTCCGTATTTTCAGTTAAGTTGTCGTCCGAGGTTTCATTACCCTGACAACCGATTACAAAAGAACCGAGAATGAAGAGGAAGGCGAATATTTTGATTTGCGAGAAGAAGGTGGTCTTAGGAATTACTTTAACATTGTATTCAACTCGTTACGAAGTTCTTCCTTTGATTTCCCTAGTTTATCACGGAGCTTCCCGATGACTTCATCTGTCGCACCTTCAGCACGCATGATTTCATCATCGATGAGATCACCGTATTTCTGTTTCAATTTCCCTTTGGCAATTTGCCATTTTGCTTCTACTTGTGTATTGTTCATTTTATTTGTTTTTAGTTGAGAACGCAGTCCACATCCAGTGGTTATTTTCTACGTATTTAATGTATCCTTTCATTAAGTCTTCCGTTCCTCCGTCACCAATTTCTATGGCCGTATCAAGAACATCTACAAGGCTTTCAAGAAGAATTTGGTAATCTGATAAGATTTCCTCAATCATTTGGTCTGAGGTCAAATCCGACTCGACTTCACGAATATTTGCTGTGTTGAGGTACGCCTTCATAGTACTCATCGGCTTCATCCCGAAGATTCGAATACGTTCAGCAACATCATCGATGATTTCTTTCGCCTTGTTATACTCTTGTTCAAACTTCTCATGGACGTCAAAGAAGTCAGGTCCTTTAACGTTCCAGTGGAAATTAAGTAGCTTTTGATAGTGTACTGCGTAGTTCGCTAGTAGCACATTCAATGCCCCGCTCAATTTCTTCGCATGGTCTTTTTGATATCCAATGAGAGCATGGGGTCGGAGTCTTTCAACTTTCTTAGTTTCTGTGCCATTTTTCAACTGGCCGTTGTCTGTAATTATTTCTTTTATCATAACTACAGAATAAAGTTCAGAAACTGTACCAATCTCTAGAACCCCCGGTTTCCGTGGCTATTTTCCATGTTCTGTGGTGATTAGTGTAGAAATTTCACAACAAGTTGTAGAATCCGTCAGACGGTTATGGTTGGACTGAATGGCTTTCCTTCTACCACTGGCGATTTACTAATCATCAACCAATTGAGAGAGGTGAAAAGACAATGGAAGATTCAGGCTTAATCATGAAGAAGACTAGTCTTAAATCTCACGCCCCCTATACTGATTTTTCGTGCTTCAGCAGCACCAAGGAGTCACTGCAGTATTCTCTTTGATGAGTTGCTTTCAGAGGTTCAGGACTAATGAATATTCCACGGAAATTAGCGGTTAATTCCTACTTTGATCTTCTATAAGTATGGAAGAACCGGCTAGAAAAAGAAAAATCCCTTTCGGCTGCTTAGTGTACTTAATTCTTGCCAAAAGGGATTTTCTTGAGGGTGTTAACCTATTACATCGGTCGGAGTCTTAATTCAACTCCAGAACCTTGTTGAATCAACCATAATTCTTCTTCATAGAGTTTCAGAATGAGGTAAGTTCCATCTGCGTCATCGTTTTCGTAATCAACAATGATTTTCTCTTTATTGTTATCGAATTCCCAGGTTCCATCAGTTTCATATTCGAATTGTATGTTTCCTAATTCATAAATGGCTGCTAAACTGGATTGACCATTTGAGAGGAATTGAATGATATATTCGTCGTAATTGTCGGTGACATCTTCACCACCGTCATAAGCTTTTTCAATAACCCAGGTGTTTGCTACTCGCTCTGTTTTCGATCGAAGGCTAATTACCGGTCCTTCTTCATATTTGCTACAAGAGGTAATCGACAACATAATTGTGGCTATTACCAGTAAGTTCAAAATCTTCGTTTTCATATTTCGTTTAATTTTAATTCAAGGGCTTCGTCTAAGTCACGTAACCAAAGTTCATCAGAGGTTAGGCGAAGAATCTCGTATTGATCATCAAAGTCATCATCGTCGAAATCGAATTCCACATTTTGATCTGAATCTCGGAAGTACCAGAACCCTTCTGTTTCAGTGGTGAAATCAACACCTAGAAATGTATATTCAGCATGGAGTTCACAAGTACCGTCTGATCTTATAAATAGTTCATATTGATCAAACTCATCCGTGACATTCTCTTCATCAGATTTTGCTTGATAGACTTCCCAATTGTTGGTTATTCTATCGGTTCGAGAAATGAGTGAGATTGCCGGACCATCGTCATATTTGTCGCACATTACCAGAGAAAAGGCCAAGGCTATTAGTAGAATCTTAGGAATGATGTTGTTTCGCATATCTTTTTTCTGAAACCAAGTCACAATCCAAGCCAGACCCTCTTCCTTGCTGATAATCAGATGATAAGCCCCTCATCGACTCCAAGTATTCTGGAATCGCTGTGGAAATAGTCAACAGTTCTGTTTACGTTTGTCTACAACTATGACCATCCTATTCACTCTAACCTGTATTCTCTTTCTAGCTGTATTGTTTTCGCTGAGCGGAAATAGACATTGGATTTTTCGGGTGCCAGAATTTCTTTACCATCAAATCTTGGTTGTAGCTTTAGTTCAATTGGTGACAACCCTAGTGTTAGGTAGTTTCAGCCATTGGATGACCTGGCTGACAGTCATTATGCTACTGTTCATCACAGTTTGGACTTTCTATCGGATCTTCCCTTACACAAGAATGTCTCGTTCAGAAATACCTGATGCGGACGTCATGAGTGAATCGATACGCATCTACTGTGCAAATGTTGAAATGGGAAACGATGACTACGACAGCGTACTGAAGCAACTCAATCAGATTGATCCAGACATTATCGTTTTTCTTGAATACAGTGAAGATTGGAAATCCGCTGTTGAGCCGCAACTTTCATTACATCCTTTTCGGGAACTTTTACCTCTGGCAAATACATATGGTATTGCACTGTACTCTAAAATACCCATCACACATTCTGAAATCCAATTTTTGGTTGAGCAGGATGTTCCGAGCATTTTTGCTGATTTTGAATGGAATAAAAACCTGATCCGCGGTATATTTCTTCATCCTGCACCTCCAAGTCCAACACAGAATGAAACATCTAGAGAAAGAGATTCTGAACTTCACTTGGCCGCTCTGAAAATTGAAACACAAACCTCACCAACCATTGTTTGCGGCGATCTAAATGATGTAGCCTGGAGCAGATCTACTAGATGGTTCAAGAAAAAGTCTGGGTTGAAGGACCCACGTGTAGGACGTGGGATGTTCAAAACATTCCATGCGCGGTGGCCAATCTGTCGCTTCCCATTAGACCATATCTTTGTAAGTGATCATTTTACTTTAAAGGACTTATCAATTGGCAAGAATAACGGTAGTGACCACTTTCCCTTGACAATTGATCTAGTGCTCTCTTCACCTTTACACAGCAATGAGTAAGGAGACTCTTCTACATATTGAGTAGAATTTACACATAACGAACTCTCCAGCCCGCACTCATCTTTTCACATAATCAACTCTTTGACAACGCGTTACAACCAAAATGATTTTTGGAACAATCATCGCGATAAGAGTACCAAAAACAAATTATATGAAAACGAAAGATGTATTAGTAGGGGCCGTAGCAGGAGCCGTAGCAGGATTAGTAACTGGAATTCTGGTCGCCCCAGACAGCGGTAAAAACACGCGAAAAAAAATCGCTAACAAAGTTGATGAAGCGAAAGAAACTCTCAGTGAAATCAAAGACCAAGTAGTAAAAAAAGGGCATGACGTCGCTGAAGAAATCAAACAGCGTGTCGATGAGGCTCACGCTGCATAACAAGGCGATTTGAAAAAGCTTCGACAAATATGGACAACGGTTAAACGATGGTTCGAAGAGTTCTTTTCTGCAGAACCATTCGCCTATAGTTCTTCGATAGCTTTTTACACTCTGTTCAGTCTACCAGCAATTCTCTTCTTCGTTATTGAAGGGGCCGGATTGCTGCTAGACAAGGAGCAGATTCGATCTTATATACGTACAGAATTCTCAGGGATTCTAGGATTCGATTTCACAGCTTCATTCGATTCTATTCTTACCACGATTCAAACAGACGATCAAGGCACCGTCTCCATCATTGGTTTGGGGACTCTGTTGATTGGGTCTACAACTATTTTTGGAGCTGTTCAGAGTGGATTAAATAGAATTTGGAATGTCAAACCTTCTCCAAGTTCCGGTTTCTTGAAAATTTTCCTGGATCGTTTATTCTCCTTCGGTATCGTATTAACTCTTGGGCTACTTATGATCTTCTCATTAGCAGTAGAAGGATTATTGCTTGTATTCCATGATTATTTGACGACCCAAGAAACCTGGGTAGTACACATGGCCACTTTAACGCAGTTAGTGATAGGTATTCTGTTGAATGCCGCGTTATTCACAGCTGTATTCCGGGTTTTACCTGATGCCAAAGTATCAATGAGGAACGCTCTGTTCGGAGGTCTAGCAACAGCTACATTGTTTACCGGTGGTAAATATTTAATCTCTTGGTACCTAACTACGAATGACTTAGGTAGTGTTTATGGTGCTGCAGGCTCCATTGTCCTCCTCCTGATATGGGTCTATTACACGTCATTCATTTTGCTCGTCGGCGGAAAAATCACCGAAGTTCTTCAACAATCGTATGGTGGAGTGTCCCCTTCAAAATATGCAATCAAATATGTCAGAAAAGAAGTATCCGCAGTTGAACAATCCTCCATCAAATGAAGAAAATTAAACGAACATCCCTAATCATACTGGCCATCTTGGCCATCTTATTTTTTGCGCTCGACCCGATTGTCTTGTGGTATCTAAATTCCGAACTAGATAACATTGACGGTTATTACGGAGAAATCGAAGATGTAGACGTCAATGTTTTCACTACGTCAGTACATATTTACGACATGAAACTGATGGTTGATGACCAAGAGTTTAATCGCCCGTTAGCAGACCTTCCATCAACGAAAGTACAGATGCAATGGAGACCACTTCTTGAAGGCCATTTCGTTGGCGAGCTGAATTTAGTTAACCCACAACTCAACATTGAATTAATTGGTGATTCAGCAGAATTAAATGTTGATACAACACTGAACTGGGTGGAGATTGTCAAAGACATAGGTGTCATAACGATGAATCAGGTAAATGTTACCGATGGTCGATTTGACTTTTTCGATCGAACTGGAGACTCTGAAATTGACGTCTTTGTAGACTCTCTACAATTGTACGCGACCAATTTAGCTACAGTCGAACAATCTTCAGTTTTACCTTCTTCCTTGTCTATTAATGGAATATCACAAGGTGGAGGTTGGATCTCTATCCAAGCCGATGCTAATCTTCTCAAGTCGATTCCTGATGTTGACTTATCATTTTCATATGAAGGAACTGATCTTACTGCCTTTAATCCCTCATTCGAACGTCATTTGAATATCGACTTGTCGCAAGGCTCCTTAGATTTATATTCAGAAGCTTCTATCAAGGATAGTGTTTTGTCTGGATACGTCAAACCACTACTAAGAGATGTAGATGTTCTTCAAAAAGAAGATTTTCAGCAGTCTTTTTTAAATGGACTATGGAATCTACTTATTGGGGCGGCGAAAGAACCAATTACGAATCAACGTTTAGATCAACTCGCAACTAAATTACCCGTCTCGGGAAAAGTAACAAGTGCGGATGGTAATATTTGGCGCGCACTGGGTGCGACTTTGGCAAATGCATACATCGAACCACTGGAAAGAGGCATTGACGATTCAGTCGATTTCAAAAGAGGAGAATAAATCAATTTCCTAGCAAACTGGACCAAGATCGATAGCCAGAGGAATAACTCAGATATACTTTAATAACTAGTAATATCGGAGCTGCCAAAAAGATTCCAAGGATTCCTCCGACACTTCCCCCAATCAACATAAAGACAATGAGACTTAGAGGATTTAAGTCAACCATATTGCCAAGCAGCTTAGGGGTGATGATGTTTCCTTCAAGGAATTGAACAAGAGCGTACCATCCAATGACATAAAGGCCTGTGGCATAAGTTTCTCCAGTTACAATGGCAATAATTACGGGAAGTACTCCCCCAATGAAAACTCCTACATACGGAATCACTATTAACAAAGCGCTAAAAGTACCAAGGGTGATACTGTGCGGGACTCCAATAAGGTATAAGCCTGCTGTATTCATAATTGCCACTATGATTATGATTATTGACAGCCCTTTGTAATACGCAAGCAATTTCTCTGAACAAAGTTTAAGCTTCACCATTTCTCTCTGAGCACGATAAGGATCAAAACGCATCTGTAAAAACCTGATCCAGTTCTGTTCAGAACGAAGGATGAAAAACATGTAAACTGGAATCAATGCAAGAAAAGAGAGTAGCCCAGAAAAGGCACTAAATGTATCTGTCAGAATACTTGAACCCGAAACCAATAAATCTTTCGATTGTCTCTTCATTTCTTGAAAAGAAGGAACGTTCATTCCAATAGTCGACTCAACACTATCGCCGGCATCGTCAACAATTTCGTTGGCTTGGTCAGATAAATCTGGGAGGTCAGAAATGACTCCCGATATGGCTAGATAATAGCCGAATCCCAATAAAATAATAACGCTCATTGGAGTGAGAAGACCAATGAACACACCGAGAATATCAGGCATTTTTTTCTTAAGACTTCTCACCCAAGGTGCCAGGGTCAGGCACCCAACGGTTGCGAAAATCAGCGGAAAAATGATCTCACTGAAATAAACTAACCCTAACACAATGATGGCTAGAGAAATAAGGACTGATGTTGGCTTGGGCATGTTCTCTCTCACGCACGAAACGCGCGTTCAATCAAATTAGAGACTATGGACGGAAGATTTAGCGATTTGAAGTATTGACTTGCATTCTTCAATCCATGAGCTAAAAGCGAATTTAAACTACTTTCCTCTTTCACGGTCCGTATCAAAGATGATTTTCTCATCTCTATTTCCATGTTGATGAAATGCTTCTCCATTCGGAGTTCTTTCAAGCTATTGATTGATTTGTCTTTCATTTTTCAGAGATCATTTGAAATAAGGTACGAATCACTGCATTTCTTAGTAATGAGTCAAAAAGAATCTTTCTACACACGATCAAGATTACAATGAGGAACAAATATCCGCCGCATACAAGAAAGAATCCCATAAACTGACTTTCAAGGAGCGTGTTTAAATACCTCCCTATAGCGAAGCTTCCGATTAAAAGAGAAAGTGCTCCGAATAAGACTACAATCAAGACTGCAAGGCCTTTGGTAATTAAGTTGGAGCTGAGTTCAACGACACGCAAGGTGAGCATTCGTTTGTGTAGAGCAATAAGCGACTCTGCTTCAGCTTTGGACTTGTAAAACGCCCCGGTTCGATTTGCTTCTTTTTCCTGTTCCATCATAACTGCGATTTTTCTTTTCAATACTCCTAAATCATGCCAAGTCGAAATCTACCCTATTATCACATGTAAACCGCTTAAGACATGGATATGAAGATGTCGTTTCTGTGGAATAAATACTCACTCTGTGGTAAGTGTTCCCCGATGAAGTTCGTCGAGCAAATTGGATTCGCCTGCAAACCTTGGGGCTCTTGAATTGGCATGGTTTTACTCCTACTCTATGGAAAAAAATGACAGAAGAGAATTATAGAGCACTCATTGAACGACTTACAATGTTGAACACGGATGCGGAAAAAGGGTTCAAACTTGCGAGTGAACAAGCCGAAGACGAAGAGCTTCAAGTCTGGTTCGAATACCGCTCAAAGGAAAGGAAATCTATGGCAGAAGAATTAAGACTGTCGATGGAATCTTTTGCGCAGACCACCGAACGCGAGACGACAATCCCAGGAACCATTCATCGCGCGTATATCAAACTCCAACAGTTCTTATCATCGGATGAGAAATCTACTGAACTCTTGATTACTGAGTGTAAACTGGGAGAAACAGAGTTGTTGAACTTATATAAACGAGCCATTTTCAAGAGTCCGTATATTGTGAAAATTCAAGGAGTTCTCGAACAACACAAACAATATGTAGAACGCTCTCTGGCCTACTTAGAGCACGCCATTGAAAAACACCAAGTAACCTAAAATGAGCAAACCTCTAGAGCGCAACCAAACTTGGGACGCCATACTTGACAACAACTATTTCGGAGTCTGGGACTGGCCAGATGTTTCTCAAAAAAAGAACCTTTGGTCACCAAGCATGTATCAAATTCTTGGTTTGAATGAATCGACATGCGAGCCGAATGTTGATACTTTCTTCGATTGTGTTCATCCCGAAGACAAAGAGGTGATTTCCGAAAAACTCGAAGATCACTTCACGAATGGAACACCATTTAAGGTTCAGTACAGAATTATCCTTCCGAATGGTGAAATTAAATGGATAGAAGGTAGTGGTCGTTCATACATAGATTCAAGCACAGGTGCTAAGGCGATGACTGGTATTGTACTAGATATCACCATTCGAAAAAGTATTGAACTTGATCGAGAAAGACACCTTGAGCTTCTCTACTCTGCTGAGCGCGCTGCGAAACTTGCTTCTTTCCAATGGAAAATTGATGAGGAGGAGTTTGAATTCAGTAAAGGGGGGCAAGTTTTATTTGGGTTCGAATCAGAGCGTATTTCCTTGCAGGCATTTCTTGATATAATAATCGAAGAGGAACGTGATTATGTGTACAAGAAACTGAAATATGACTTTACTTCAGATGAGGAATTGTCATTTGAATTCACCCTCATGCCCGTTGATTCTTCAATTGAATTTCGTACTATAAAGTGTTACTACGACCCTAAAATGGATCTAGAACTTGGAAAAAGTTCATTCTACGGAACTTTCCGAGATATTTCCATCAGTAAAAAGAAGTCGATTGAAATAGAAACCCTCCTTGATGACCTCAAAAGGTCGAATTCACAGCTAGAAGAATTCGCTTATGTAGCGTCTCATGATCTTCAAGAACCGTTAAGAAAAATCCAAACTTTCGGTGAACGATTGATGATAAAATCCAACAATCTGTCGGAAAGAGATCAATCATACATCGAACGTATGAACCAAGCGGCTGGGAGGATGCAACAACTTGTAAAGGATCTTCTTGAGTTCAGTAGGATTGGCCGCAGAGAATCGGTTGGAGAGGAATTCCAATTAAGCGAAGTCATCGATACCGTGATTCAAGATTTACAGGTAAATATTGAAGAAACACAAGCTGAGATTGTCGTTGGAAAGCTTCCGAAAATCTATGGTGCAAAAGACCAAATCTACCGTGTCTTCCTCAACCTGTTTTCGAATTCCTTAAAATTTCGATCTCCTGATAGAAAGCCATCGATTGAGGTATCATCTAGAAAAGCCAAGAAGAGCGAAGTCAAAGGTTGGCAAACCATCTCGGGGATCGCTTACTCTCAATACTATAAAATTACCATTTCAGATAACGGTATTGGATTTGAAGAGGAGTATCTCGAAAAGATATTCACCATATTCCAGCGACTACATAGCAAAGAAGAATATAAAGGTACAGGCATAGGACTGGCTATTGTGAAAAAAATTATCGAAAACCACGGTGGACACATCACCGCAGAAGGGTCTCCGGGTCAAGGAGCCACTTTCATTATCTTCCTTCCATTGCAATAATTGTCAGACTGAACCATTTTATAGATACTTTGCATGTAGATATGACTTGCTACCCAGATATACTAATTGCTGAAGATGATGCAGACGATCGTTTAATTTTAGAAGACGCTCTCTCTGATCTTGATTCATCTATAACGTACCAATTTGCCAAGAATGGCGAAGAGGTTATCTCCTATTTACAACAAAGCCAAGCTGAAGACTCGAAGACTCTACCGAGAATAATTCTTCTCGATCTGAATATGCCCAAAATGGACGGCCGGCAAACCTTGGAGGTCATCAAACAAAATCATGCCTTCAGAAACATTCCCATCCTTATTTTCACAACTTCTGAGAATACGGATGACATCGAGTTGACTTATTCTCTTGGGGCTAACTCGTACATCACGAAACCAAGTCATTATAATGAGCTAAAAGACATAGCGCAGCAAATTGAAAAATATTGGTTGCAAACTGTGAAGTTGCCTTATGTCGAACGAACATTATAAGATTCTCCTAATCGACGATGATGAAGATGAACGTTTTCTTATTGAAGACTTTCTCTTCGACACCTCCTTTCAATTCGAATTGACTTGGGCCAAGAAACCAACTGAAGCCTTCGAACAGCTATCAAGTCGTCCGTTTGATATTCTTTTCGTCGATTTCTACCTGGGTGCCAAGAACGGATTAGAATTAATTGAAGATTTAAAGAAGTCAGTATCCTCTCTCCCACCTTATATCTTGCTCACGGGGCAAAAAAAACAAGACCTCGATCTTGAGGCACTTCGTTCCGGTGCAGCCGACTATCTAGCCAAAGAAGATCTGAATTCGAAATTATTGGATAAGATAATACGCTACACTATTCTCAGAGATATCCAATCCAAAGAGCTACTCCGAGAGCAGACCAAATTTCGGTCGATTTTTAAGAATTCTACGAATCCAATAGTTCTAATGAGAAAGACTGGAGAGATTGCCATTTTTAATGACGCATTCTTTTCGTGGTACCCGAATGCATCATCAGGTATGAATCTGTTTCATATACTTAACCATGATGATAAAATTGTATCGGCAAGTCTATTCGATTCGAAGAATTCAGGACCATTTGAAATACAGACTGAACTCGGGACAAAGAAAGTCACCATTAGTATAGTAGATCAAACTGAATTTGGAGACGATATTCAATTTCAGGTATTTCTTCAAGACATTTCAGATCAGATGCGACTTATTTCCGAGCAAAAAGATCGGGAGAAAGCACAGTTCGCAGAGAAAATGGCACGTTTAATTGCTCATGAGGTTAGAAATCCTTTGACCAACATTCAACTTTCTGTGGAACAACTTGAATCTGGTGTGGATAATGAATTGAATCAAGATGATCTTAGCTATTTTCTCGACATCATTAAGAGGAATGGGGTGCGTATAAATGACCTTGTAGATTTGATTCTCGATAGTTCAAGTCCTTCAGAATTAAGACTAGATGAAGAAGCGCCCGAAAAAATTGCCGAGGAAGCTGCAAAAACAATAGCCGATCGGACTGCCATTGAAGACATCAACTTTCTGGTTACCACAGGTCCATGCGCCCCCTTCAAGGTTGATGAAAAAAAGTTTTTGCTCGCTCTTTCGAACCTACTTAAAAATGCTGTCGAAGCTGTTGCTAACCAAGATCTTCCAACAATCGAGTTGAAAGTTGAATGTTCCGAATCAAGTGTTGTGTTTCAAGTGTGTGATAACGGCATTGGTATGGACGAGAAGACAAAACTGAAAATCTGGAAGCCTTTTTTCTCTGGAAAATCATCGGGTAAGGGACTTGGTCTAACATTGACCAAGAACATCATTGAAGCTCATGGTGCCACGATTAACTGTGAAAGCACATTAGGTAAAGGAACAACGTTCACTTTAGTGTTTCCGCTGTAGGAAATCATCTACAATTTGTTGTCAAGAGTCTCCAACAAACGGATTGACCTTAGTCCATTTTTAACTCTATCTCACTGTCTAACAGCGAATTAAACCAAAGGGCAAGGTTTATGAACTCTAGTATGTCAAATAGAAACAAATCATGCTAGAAGACTTTTCCATATCCGAATCCGTTGAGCTCGTCACATCGAAGCTTGAGTCATGGGCAACCACATTCATTGAAATGTTACCAAACTTCGTTATTGCTTGTTTGGTAGTTGTTGCTTTTTGGTTAGTAGCACGCCTCGTACGCAGTACAGGAAAAAAACTACTATCCAAATTCACAGACAACGCTTCTCTAGTTCGCTTAAGCGGAACCATTTTATATGTCGCTGTGATAGCTATTGGTACCTTTGTTGCCTTATCTATCCTTCATTTAGACAAAGCCGTAACATCTCTATTAGCAGGTGTTGGTGTTGTGGGCCTCGCCTTAGGTTTTGCGTTCCAAGACATAGCCTCAAACTTTGTTGCAGGTGTTTTAATTGCAACAAGGAAGCCTTACTCAATAGGTGATCACATTGAAACTTCTGGGAACGAAGGGATTGTTCAAGAAATGAACCTACGTTCAACACGTATACGCACTTTTCGAGGTCAAGATGTAATTATCCCGAATAAGCAAATATTCCAGAACGCATTGACGAACTACACTCTTTATCCGAAAAGACGAATTGACCTTGATGTCGGGGTTAGTTACGGTGATAATCTTGAAAAGGCCCAGAGAGTGGCGAAAACAGCCATTGAAAACCTAGATCTTCTGGATCAGTCTAAAGAGGTAACCGTCTTTTATAACTCATTCGCAGATAGTAGTATCAACTTTACCGTAAGATACTGGGTAGACGAACACAAACAGTCAAAGTACCTCAAGGGGTTGAGCGATGGAGTTATTGCCATCAAACAAGCTTTTGAGCGCGAAGATATCAGCATCCCATTCCCAATCAGAACTCTTGATTTTGGAATTAGAGGAGGCAAGGGGCTGAGTAATACACAGCTTCACATACTTAATGAAAACAATAATTAAACCACATAAAAATGAAAAAGACCGCAATTTATTTCGCCGCTATCTGTTTTAGTCTAACCTCTTTTTGGGCATGCCAACAAAATGACAATCCTGCACAAGAGTTAGTTGAAGAAACAGAACAAGCCATTGAAGAACTTCAAGACGACGTACATGATTCCAGATCTGAATTAAAAGAATCTCTGGAAGAGATGGACGAAAACATTGACAATCAACTAGCCATGCTTGAAAGAAAAATGGAGAACGCTGGAGATGAAGTCAATGAAAAATGGACCGAAGCAAAAAATGAGCTTGAAGAATTGGGAGAACAAATAGATGACCGACTTGACAAGCTCGATAACAACGACTCGAACTGGGAACAGTTCAAAGAGGAAACGAATGAATGGATGGACAGAGTAGAAAACGACTTTGAAGAAATCCAGGACGATATTTCCGACTGGTTTAAGAGCTAATACTAACAGCTTTACAAAAAAAGGCTCTCAATTGAGAGCCTTTTTTTATACGTCAATTCCATAGGAAGCCATTTTATTATACAAGGTCTTTCGGTCAATCTTTAAGATCTCGGCTGTCCTAGTCTTGTTATAATTTGTCTTCACAAGCACAGATTCTATTGCTTTTCGCTCTGCATCTTCAGTAATCGATTTCAAATCTGTTATTTCGTCAGAAACCTCAGCTACATCTTCAAAATAACCCAATTGACTAGGATGTACGATTTCCTGAGGAAGAGCATCCAATTCAATAAATTCACCTGTGGTAAGTAAGGCTGACCTACGAACCACGTTTCTTAACTCTCGAAGATTTCCGTACCAATAGTACTTTTCAAATTTCTCCTCGACTTTGTCACTAAAACCTTTGATTTCCTTACCGAGAGTTTCATTTGCTTCCTCTAAGAAGAAGTTAGCGAAACTATGAATATCACTTTTCCGATTTCTGAGAGGCAATAGCTTAATTTTGAACTCGTTGAGACGGAAGTAAAGATCTTCCCGAAATCCGTCTTCTTTATGAATGCATTCCTCTAAATCCTCATTTGTTGCCGCGATTACGCGAACATCCACTTCTATTTCCTTCGTTCCACCAATTTTTCGGATTTTTCTCTCTTGCAGAACTCTTAGAAGCTTGATTTGATTGTCATAAGATAAGTTCCCTATTTCATCCAAGAAAAGCGTCCCCCCGTTTGCCGCCTCGAAACTACCGGTTTTATCACTAATTGCTCCGGTAAATGCTCCTTTGATGTGTCCAAAAAGCTCACTACCTGAAAGCTCCTTAGGTAAGGCCCCGCAATCAACTGCGACAAAAGGTTTATTGGATCTTTTTGAGCGTTCATGGATTGATTTGGCTGCAACCTCTTTTCCAGTTCCAGTTTCTCCTAAAATAATTACACTGAAGTCAGTAGGAGCAACCATGGAAATGTTGGTATCCAAGTCTTTCGCGTACGCACTATTCGGTGTCAGGTAGGTCTTGCTACTTTTCTTGGGTTTAACCTGTGGTACTTTTGTTTCTGTAGTTGGTAAATCTGCTGTGCTGCTCCTTGATTCGCTTTTATCGAACGCAGCCTTAATAATTTCAAGGATCTCATCTGGTTGAATCGGTTTAGTGACATATTCAAAAGCACCTACACGAATTGACTCGATGGCCTTACGCACATCACTATATCCGGTGACCACAATGATCTCACTTGAAACCCTTGTTGCTTTTAATCGCTTTATAAGTTCTATCCCGCTCAGGTCTGGAAGTCTAAAGTCAGTTAACACAACATCGAATTTCTTTCTTTCTAAGAGCTTCACTCCGCTGTTACCTGAAAATGTCGTCTCCACCTTCATTCCATTTCTTTCCAGAAATCGCTGAAGTAAGCCACAGATGTCTACATCATCATCTATGACAAGTACATTAATGTCTTTCATCTGATAGAATCTAAGTTGTTAGTGTATCTATAACTGCGAACAAGTTACTCATTCGAATCGGCTTGGGAATAAACGCGTCCGCGCCATGTTCAAGGCAAGATTCCTTTACACCTAATGATCCTGAAATGACAATAATATTGCACTCTCTTGGGTCGAACCCTGCCAGCTGCAAAACATCAAGAGCACTTCCATCAGGTAAATTGTAATCCAAGATCATTATGTCCGGTCGTGCACCAGAATTCAATTTGTCTATAATCGCTGATACCGTGGCATAATCCTCCACCTTGAATCCTTTCTTCACTAAAGATCTAACAATTAAACCCCGCAAATCATCTTCATCATCAAGTATAAAAACGTTCTGTGTCATATCGCCGTTGACCAATTCCTTCACAGTCTGTTGCAAGTATTCTACAATTCCCTCCCCCTTATGTTCTTGCTATTCAACGAACAAACATTCGAAAACCCTTAATAAACAAGGTATATCTAAGAATTCAAACTATTTCGAGAGTCTTGGAGCGGAACTTGTCATAGTGTAGGTATGAAAGATAATAAACACACCCAATCCGCATCAGACGGAGATATAATTCAACGGAAGGATGAGAAGCCTCGACCTTTCATTAAAAAACTCACCATCAGTATCATAACATTGATGGTACTGGTATCACTATACTTCTTACTACGATGAAAAAATATATAATAGCATTCGCAATCGCCTTCTGCTCTATTAGCGGAGTCATGGCCCAATCATCAGTATCTGCCGGGTTCATTTACGGACTAGCTAACTCGACGTTCGGAGGACTGAGCTCAGATAATGTTGATCCAACAGTAGGATCTCGGTTAGGCGTAAGTTTGAATTTGGCCCCTACCCCAACATTTTCTATTGAACCACAATTTCTCGTTACAAACAAGGGAGCCGATGTTCTCACTTCTAACGGAGTACAACAAATCCGTCTTGATTACGCAGAGCTCCCTATTCTTTTCAACTTGAGACTTCCAATTGGGGAAACCATTTACCCGAAGGTTTTTATCGGACCTTATGTTGCTACCAGAATTAGTGAAGAACAGGTATACTTATCCAACCTGGATGATGTTGATCCTCAGTACAATGATATTTCTGTTAAAGACGGAGACATGGGAATCGTATTCGGTGGAGGCATCGAGTTGATTCTAAACCGACTCATCATTGGTGCAACAGCTCGATACGACTATGGTGTAGTGCGTATTGGAACGAGTGAATTCACTCCTGACCTCAAAAATAGAGTATTCACAGTTAATGGAAAAATTGGCTTTGTACTCATTCAGTAATAATCATTTAATAAACTAACACTTACTCTCATGTTAAGATGGACATTCACATTTCTAATTATTGCCATAATCGCTGCCATTCTGGGCTTTGGAGGAATTGCAGCTGGTGCCGCAACCATAGCTAAAGTTATTTTCTTTATCGCCCTAATACTTTTGGTGGTAAACATTCTAAAAAAATTAGTCAACGGATAAGTTGACTGGTTGGTTGGTTCTAAACCCCGCATTTGCGGGGTTTTCTCATTTAGGACAAAAATGAAAGCTAAACAATTGGATTATTTAACGTGAACACTATTCTACATTATGAGTAATAACAACTACAGCAAACAACACATGCAAGAACACAACCCCCTGATTATCAGTAAAGGAATAGAATTTGCTCTACATCTATCAAATAAATTTTAATACTATTATGAAATATACTCTAATGATTTTTATGTTGGCACTTACGTTGTCAACAACCGCTCAAACCAAACAAGCTTACTACACCCTTGACGGCTCTGAGTCATGCATCGAAAACATGCAAACAACTAATGAAAATGCCATCCGCAGTCTTGCTATGGAAGATCTAGGTCTAACCTTAGATCAAATGTTCGCGGTTGAACGATTAAACAACGAGACGACGCGTAGAATTCTGCAGATTGAAGATCAATATAGGTTGAATGATCAGATCTATGACAACCGCGTCAAACTAATTCTAGCAGAGCGTGATGCAAAGCTGTATGATTTACTCACTATGGATCAATATGCTGTATATATGGAATCAATGATGAATGATCTAGCCTACGACTACGAATATGAAGACGATGATCTCAGTATTGATTTTGAAGGTCAAAAATGTGTGAAAGTCAAAAGTGAGGCCGGTAAAATCAGTATGGACCAAGATAAGATTGTAATTAAAAATGATCTTGCACAGACCAAAACTGAAATCTCTACCAACGAGTTGAAATATAAAGACGAGCTAGCAGACTACACTTTGACCATTGCTCCTGATGAAGTAGAAACAAGTTCCCCTTCGAAAACCATTGTTGTCGAGGACGATAGTGCAGAACTTGAAACCGAAGAAAAGGAAATTGAAGTCGATGTTCCTGATAGTGAATAATAACCTCAATCTTGAAATAAATAAAAAGAGTCACTGAAAAAGTGACTCTTTTTTTTTAGCGGTATTCTGGATTTTCGAAAGCCCAACGCTCGCCTTGATCCCAATCACTGGCTGAATTCCCTTTAGAAGGATAACCTTGCTGCTCTTTCAACATCTGTGCTAAGTGCAGTAAGTTATATGTCATAAATGTTGAGTTCCTCTTCGTGAATTCGTTCGCAAATCCCGCAGGCTCCGAAAGTCTCTCACCTTCCCATTCTATGTCGCCATAACTAGGGCCAGGTCCTACTTCTCCAAGCCAACCACAATCGGCTTGAGGTGGAATAGAAAAACCGATATGTTGTAGAGCGTATAAGATATTTTTAGCTGTACTTTTTAGGCCATCTTCATTCCCTGTCAGGATACACCCCCCAACTTTGCCATAAAAGGAATACTGACCCTTTTCATTCGTCTCTCCGCTCATAGCGTATAACCGCTCAATCAACTTTTGAGCGACGGATGATTTCTCACCTAACCAAATAGGAGATCCAATGACAAGAATATCAGCCGCCCTTATTCGTTTAACAATCTCAGGCCAATCATCTTGATCCCATCCATGTTCTGTCATATCAGGATAGACACCTGTAGCTACTTTATAATCAATTAGACGTATTCGTTCTACATTCACCCCCTCATGACGCATTCTAGCCTCCGATACACGCATAAGTTTGGCCGTATGACTTACTTCTGGGGATTTTTTCAAAGTGCAGTTAATATACACCGCCTTTAATCCTTCAAATGTGCTTTTTTTATCCATAGATTTATTTTTTGATTATTGTATTTCTTCTTACTAAACAGCCATTTTTGTTCTATTTCTAGAAAAAAAAAGCCCTGGCAACGCCAGAGCTTGATTCTCAGGGAAGAGTTGTTATTCAATTACATAACGAAGACTCAAGCCTGCACCCATATAAATAGGAGAGAGATAGACTAGATCTATTGCAGGTTTAACATCTAGACTCAAAGCAAATGGAGCACTATCGAATGTATACTCAACACCTAAAATTGCATCGACTCCTACATTGACAAAACGCCCATTTTCGTAATCATCAGGAAGGTAAGCGTATCTCCCTCCATATGACCCAATATGACCTCCTAGCCCATAAAATAGGTTCAAATTTTCATCTGACCCAAGGTTATTAGCACGTTGAAAGAGCACTGTGGCTTGGAAGGAATTCCAACGGAATCCGAAGATTCCTTCCACTGCAGTGGAGGCTCCTGTGGCTTTTTTAATGGTTAACCCACTAGCTAAGCCTCCTCTAACTCCAATACCGAGATTGTAATCGTTTTGTGCAAAACCAAATGTGCACATTGAAATAGCGAATAAAAGTAATATGGTCTTTTTCATGGCTGTTGTTTTCCCATAATACTGAAAACCACGTGCCATTTCTCTGAGTACTTGATATATAACAAACTGGCATTCTCGAATTGGATTTAACTGTGGAAAATTTTCCCCTTATCGCGTAATCTCTCTTCAAAACTCTGTTGTATTGCTCTAGTCGAAGTACCTAAAACCTACGCAAACACCGACTTCAAGGCTACATGTCGAAAACGGCCCAACATTTTCATTAGGTATGTTGAATAAAACACATCAAAATGAAAACTCTATTTATACTATTACTCTCTATTCCTCTCACAATCCTCGGTCAACAAGACGGACTGCTTGCAGTGGTTGAGAACATCGAACCTCCTGTATTTCATAAAACTCCTTTAGAATACAAAAACGTCTCTCATGACTTAGACATCTTGGATGAATCGGATAGTTTATCATACATAGGAACCCTATATAATTCATCACTGGGGCAAGAAATCGTAATCATCGAACCAACGACTGAACTCATCGTTGCTGTAGGACAAGTAGAGGACTACCAAAACAAACAATTCACTGGCTATGTCAAATACCTATGGCCTAATGGAAATATCGAATCTGAAGGAAGAATTGTAGATGGAATTAAAATCGGAGAATGGAAACGTTTCAAGAAAAACGGAGAAGCTCGGTCTTCAAAATTCTATACGCAAAAGAGATTCAACCTACTCAAAAAATACTGTGCAAAAAGCTAAATGACAGTATCCTACGGATTAGGAGTCTGTATCTAGTGCTCTTGATCAATTAAAACTTTAACTCCCCCAACTAAAAATCTCTGCTTTCTCTCTTTAAACCCAGCTAATTCTCTGATCCGCGTTCGAAGAGATTACGAATAGGACTTAAACATGTCAATAGAAGCATTCGTTTAGTCTGGTTGATTCGATTTGTGGTTCGTGGTATCAATTCCATACCGCGATCCGCATTCCACAATCCTACCACCGCTTTCCTGCCACAAAAACCTCATCCACCAACTGCTCTCCGAACGAATATGGTAGATAATTGATCGAAGACATCGGTTTGGTTAGGATGAAATCAGCGCGCATGCCGGGGGTGATGCTTCCGGTGACCTCGCTGAGTTGTAGTGCGGCAGCAGCGTTTAAAGTCGCCGCGTTGATTGCTTCTTCTGGGAGCATGTTCATCTTGATGCAGGCCATGGCAACTACAAGGCTCATGTTTCCGTTTGGTGTAGATCCTGGGTTGTAGTCTGTGGCGAGAACTAAAGGTAATCCAGCGTCGATGATTTGGCGGGCTGGGGTGTATGGGATGCTGAGGAAGAAGGAACACGATGGAAGGGCGACTGGGATCGTGTCGTATTGGAGCATGGCTTGGACGTCGTCATCGGTGAGTTCCTCGAGGTGGTCTAAGGTGAGGGCTCCTGCTTCTGCACAGGCACGAACCCCGCCGGTAGCAGTGAATTGATTCACGTGGATTTTGGCGTCAAGACCAAACTTGTCTGCAGCTTCGATGAGACGTACTGTTTGCTCAGCTGAGAAGTATCCATCTTCTAAGAAAGCATCTACGTAGTCTGCTAGTTTTTCTTCTGCTACCGCAGGAAGCATTTCATTGATTACAAGATCGATGTAGGCTTCAGGATTGCTTTTGTATTCCATGGGAATGGCGTGCATTCCAAGGAAGGTTGAACGAACCGGTATTGGCAATGCTTCTTCGAGTCGTCGAATGACACGTAGCATCTTCAACTCGGCTTCCATGGAGAGTCCGTACCCACTTTTCACTTCGAGGGCAGTTGTTCCCATGCGAATGAGCCCTTCCGCGCGAGCGAAAGCAGCTTCGAACAGATCATCTTCAGAAGCCTCTGCCAGCTTGCGTGCAGAGTTTAAGATGCCCCCACCTTTCTCTGCGATCTCAGCATATGTCAGTCCTTTAATTCGGTCAACGAACTCCCCTTCTCTATTGGCGGCGTAGACAATATGTGTATGGCTATCAACGAATCCGGGAAGAATAAACTGACCATCCGCTTCAATCACTTCAAGGTCACGCCAGTCGCTAATCCCAGGCCAGTCCTCCATTTTACCGAAGTCAGCAATGACACCGTCTTCCACCGCCAGCCATGCGTCTTCGACGATCGGAAGATCTTTCATGTCAGCACCTTTTAAAATGCTAGGAGCTTCTTCTCGTGCACCGACGAGTCCTTTGATATTCTTGATCAGCAACTTCATGGCAACGAAGATAATTCCTTGTTCATTCCCTGCAATAGACTACCTTGGGATACGATGATCAGACACCTTATTCTTCTTGCCACCTGGCTGCTCATTGCTCCTTCATTGTCAGCACAATATGACAACGAGCCCGTGGTTTTCACCATGCCTGAGAAGGTAAATTCAATTGGTGTAAACCTCACCCCGGCCATTGTCACAGTCATGAACGGTACCCCGGTCATTTCGCGATACAGCTTGATGTACAAACGTCAAGTCAAACCCAATCGCAGTTGGCGTTTCCAAGTGAACTTTGAAGATCGAGAATTCTACGAAGAAGAACGCAATGATTCACCGGTAAGTTGGTCAGATACTACCATCACCTTTCAATATGATTCAAGAAACTACTACAACATCGATTTTCGATTCGGAACCGAATGGTACAAAGCAGATCAAAAGAGCTCTATGACCTACGGAGTAGATGTTTTAGTTGGGTTCTGGTCAGAGTTTGATCGCGAGCGTATTCGTCCGTTTTACCTCGACCCTGAATTTGAGGTATACGTCCCTTCACCTTTTGTAGCGGAAACCTTTACCGAGCAAACCATCACCTACGGATACGCAGGTCTTGATTTTTCCATCGGACAAAAACTATACATCAACGAAAACTTCAACTTCATGATTCGCTGGACACCGGAGGTCTTGTACCTATGGCCTATGAGTGAGACCTATTCCGACCAATCACAGCGAAGCACTGCCCCTTCAAGCGAATTCACTTTTCGGTTAAGAGGGATAGAAGGGCTGTTGCATTATACTTTTTAGTGGTTTTGGTGTTAGGTTGTTGGTTCTTAGTTATTGGTCGTTGGTTATTGGTCGTTGGTTATTAGTCGTTAGTTATTGGTTATTGGTTATCGTTTAAAGATTCTAGATTAAAATAAGCCACTATAACGAAGACCATGCAAGGCCTCAAGCCAAGACCAACACGTGTTTCATTTCGGTCTAGGTTGGTGGGGTTGGTTCTTTAGACGAGAGACGAGAGATGAGAGACGAGAGTCTAGCGTCTAGTGACTAGTGACTGCATAATACGTTAGCCATTTCGCCTTTTAGCCATTTCGCCCTTTAGCCCTTAATCCCTAACCAATAACTCCCCCCATGCCTTTCAACATTCGGAAGTTTCTCCCACAACCCATTCAAAATACCATCCAGTTCCTTGTCTTCAGAGATGAAGTAGTTCGGACAAATAGTTTGGAAGCGCTGTGGATTGGCTAGGATGTAGTGCATCAAGCCATATTGCTCGCTGTAGAAGCGATCGCACATGAATTGCGGATAGTCGTATGGAATATAGATATCGTGGATGTGGACCACGACGCCTGGCTTCAATCTCGGAAGCGTTTCATTGAAGAAGACCATCGCATCTGAATTCGGAAGAATGCGGTGAGAGTTGTCAATGAATAGGATATCGTTCTCCCCTAGTCCTTCGATAAACGAAGCATCGATATTCTCGAAAGGCTTACGAATGATCTCATCAGCCAGCGCATCAATCTCGGCACGCGGTTGTGGATCAATGGAAATAATCTGAACATCCAGACCAAGCGTCTTCTTTGCGAAATGGGCCACCTTCGTGCTGTTTCCGGAACCTACTTCGATGTATCGTTTCGGTTGACGCTCTGCAAGCATTGTGAAGATCATCACAATATCTAGGCCAGGAAGAAAGTCGTTATTCCAAACGGGAAGCGTTGGATCCTTTTCATCCTTGGCTTCTTTGAACTGAAGAAAATGCTCTTCATACTTCTTCGCTGCTTCCAACAACTGCTTATACTCATTACGTCGCTCATTCACAATCGAATACAACTCAGGATGTGGCGGCAATCCATGACCATATCGCGGCTTCATATCTACCGGATATTCAAGGAAGAGCGTTTGGAAACGCGGATGTAAGAATCTGTAAAGCTTCTTCAACATGGCGGCGAAGGTAGGAAAAAGGGAGGTCTACCCCTCCCTATTCCATGACGAACTTCGCTCCAAAAGTGATCAAGTCTGCACGCAGTCCTGTATTCCTTTCGTAGAAGTAATATTTCACATTCAAACTCTTTAAGCCCAGTGGCCCAAGATGCTTCTGAACCAGAAGATCTGTGTACCCGAATCCAATTCCGAATTGATCAGAAGTATAGTTCGACAAATCATAATCACTAGTATAGAATTCATCAGTGCTCAAGTGTTGATTGTATGCCTTAAAGTAATCTGCCTCCGTTTGCTGATAGAAGCGGTACGACGGATATAAGGTGAACTTCATGCCCAACTTTACAGGAAGCTCAATACTCGCGGTGTGCGATACAATTCCCCAATCATCAACGTAGAAACGATAGAAACTCCTCGCAACAACATATTCGCTGAAGTAGTGGTGCAGTCGAACCCCAGAAGCAAACTTCATACGGGTCGATGGCAAACGTTCTACATCTTCAGCCAAATGGAAGTCTTGAATAAATGAATCTTCAATATCACTGAAGTAGACACGTTGGAACGGTGTCGACAACAATCCGTCTTGCATAATCAGGTCTACAGCCAATGACGCTTGAGTCCGCTTTCCTAAGACTTGCGACAACACAAACCCACCCGCATAAGAATTACGATTCGATCGACCTAAAGGAGTATATAGAGGTGCGTAATTCGTATTTCCAGTAACGGTGTACTGCGTGATATCGAAATTATCATCATCATCTTCATCTCCTCCGTTTCCAGGCGGACGAAGCTCCATTGGAATGATAATATTCCAACGATCAAGGAAAGCACTCGCTTTCAGGCTCAACTCTGTGTTCTTCTTATTAAACAGGCGGGTGTAGTTACCAGATAGGCCTAACGAGAAGTAATCGTATTCATTGGAGATACTGAATGTTCCACTGATTACCTGATTCCGATCATCACTGCTATGGCTGTACGTTATGTTCGCGTTGGTCCAAACATCGCTATGCGATGCTCCTGTACTGGCTACAAAAGCGTCGGCATTTTGTCCATCGAATGGACCTACATTACTAGAAGATGCCGACGTATAAGCGCTGACGTTACCGTCAACGGTAAGAACATCGTCATCGTTTAAAGGGACAGAGACCGAAATTCCCATGGTCGCATCAGTGAGGAATTCCGTACCGATACCACCGGTCACAGCGGCGTTTTGACCATCCTGCTGGTAATAGCTAGAGATGATATCGATTTCGGTTGATTCCAAGACACGTTTCTTGTACACTTTCACCGTATCCGAGGGCTCTTCTTGAGCATTGGATGATCGTGAGGCAAACAAGAAAATGCCGAAACATAGGAAGGAGACTATATGCTTTAATTGCATCCGCATCCGCCGCCGGTTTTACCGCCATTCCCTCCTGAGGCCGCTTCTCTATAAGAATGGAATGTGCTTAAGTTCTTATCCAATTTCAAATCTGACAATGCCATATCTGGATCATTCAGATTCATTTTCTCGTATTCTTCTAGCACAGTGCAGCCGGAAAGAAATAGTGCGAGTAACAGTATGCTGGTTATCTTCTTCATTAGTTGTTGATATTGATTCCGGAGCTTACATGCAGCTTTCCTTGGTCATCTACGATGATGCACTCCATTCCCTTTAGTTGTTCTATTCGATCGATGCCTACTTCTATTCCCATGACAAACGTGGCAGTAGCCAAGGCATCGGCTAGTTCTGCCGACGGTCCGAACACCGTTACTGAAACAATGCCCTGAGAAGGCATTCCAGTCCGAGGGTCGATGATATGCGCGTAGTGTTGTCCTTCGATCTCTACATACTTCTCATAATTCCCTGAAGTAACTACCGCTTGATCTTGAATAGGAAGAGTGGCGAAAGACTCATTCTTGTTCATAGGGTTGGTGATCGCAACAGTCCAAGGCGTTCCATCGGGTTGTGTTCCCCAGGTGTTCATGTCCCCGCTGGCATTTATAATTCCAGCCGTGGCTCCTTGGTCGCGCAATAGCTGTTTTGCCATATCGGCGGCATACCCCTTTCCTATTCCTCCAAAGCCAATCTTCATCCCTTTTAAGGGTAAGAACACGGTGCCCGCTTCGACGTCCATTTGAATGTTCTGAAAGCCAACTTTCGCTACAGATGCGGCAATTCTATCTTCGGAAGGAAGCATCGACATCGATCCATCGAACTTCCAGATTCGGTCCATCGATGCATATGAAATGTCAAAGGCTCCATCGGTCAGTTGCGAAATTTGTTTGCTTCGGCTAATCAAATCGAACAACTCTTGATCTACTTCAACCGGAGTAATTCCCGCGTTAGCGTTGACTTCAGAAGTCAATGAATGAGGATCCCAAGAAGAAATCAATTGTTCAATTCTTGTAATCTCTTCAATCGCGGATTGAATGAATGCATCGCCGTCTTCAGCACTCTCGGCCACCACTGTGATATCGAATCGACTTCCCATGAGTTTGGTCGTCTTTGTATATATCTGTTCGGCTGAAAGATGGAAGCTCAACGCTGTAAGTAAAGTGACAAGGAAGATTCGCATAGGCTAGAGTTGAGTGATTTTATTGGCGTATTGATCGGGCGTCGTTTTCTCATATCCCAACTCCCCTAGCTTCTTGCCATTGCTATCAAAAACAACAACAAGAGGGAATATTCCATTCGGGTTATACATCGATGCCAACCGCTTATTCTGAGCGGTTTGTTCGGCACTTAAAGCGTTCTTTTTACGACGAGGAAAGTCTACTTGGAGTAGCACGAATTCCGCGTTAGCGATAGTTACAAATTGTTCTTGAGAGATAATCTCATGATCTAACTTCATGCATGGTGCACACCAATCAGACCCTTGAAATACCATGATAAGTTTCTTCCCTTCTTTTTTCGCTAGCGCGGAAGCGGAATCGAAATCTGTCTGCCATTGTTGTGCGGATACACCAATGGCGCATAAGGCCAGAAAGGCCAGGCTAAGTAATTGTCTCATGAAAATGCAGGTTTGAATTATAACGGAATGTTTATGACTAATATTATCATCACTTATGCATTCGCTGTGAGCAAAACATGCCGAGTTGATGTTATTATTTTGGAACTTTCGGATCAATAAGTAGCCATGTCAAATACCCTAGGAACCCTTTTCAAACTCACCACTTTCGGTGAATCTCACGGATCCGCCATTGGCGGTGTGATCGATGGATGTCCGGCTGGACTGGAGCTCACTTCAGAAATGATTCAGGCTGAATTGGATCGTCGAAAGCCGGGTCAGTCCAAAATCACCACCCAGCGCAAGGAGAGTGACACGGTGCAGATTCTGAGCGGGGTGTTTGAAGGCAAGACACTTGGCACACCGATAGGTTTCATCATTCCCAACCAAGACCAACGTTCAAAGGATTACAGTCACATCAAAGATGTTTACCGTCCTTCTCATGCTGATTACACCTGGCAAATGAAGTACGGTCATCGCGACTATCGCGGAGGGGGCAGATCGAGTGCTCGTGAAACGGCTTCTCGTGTTGTAGGTGGGGCTGTTGCCCAAGCATTCCTTTCGACTCGAAACATTGAAGTGATCGCTTGGGTCGAACGTGTAAAGGATCTAACCATCGATAACGCATATGATCACTCAGGGGTTTCAAAGACTGATGTTGATCAAACGATTGTTCGTTGTCCTCATCTCGCTAGCGCGGAACAGATGATTTCCCTCATAGACGAAACCAGAAAAAAAGGCGACACGGTAGGAGGATCTATTCGTTGCATCGTTCGCGGCATGCCGGCTGGAATCGGCGAGCCCGTCTTTGACAAATTGCACGCTGAGCTAGCTAAGGCCCTCTTCTCTATCAACGCAGTGAAGGGCGTTGAACTCGGAAGCGGAATCCAAGGCACCTATGACTACGGCAGTGAACAGAACGACTCATTCGCTTCCACCGAAGGCGAAATAAAAACAACCAGCAACAACAGCGGCGGCATCCAAGGAGGAATCTCAAACGGAGAAGAAATCTCTCTCTCCATCGCCTTCAAACCTGTAGCCACCATCATGCAAGACCAAAGCACCGTAGACACCGCAGGACAAGAAGCAGTGGCAAAAGGAAAAGGGAGACATGATCCGTGCGTACTCCCCCGAGCAGTCCCAATCGTAGAAGCCATGACAGCAATGGTCATCGCAGACGCTTTGCTGCGCGGTCGAGCGTCGAGAGTCTCTAATCGATAATTAATAAACTATAGTCTATAACAGAGGATCTAACTAACGCCTAAAGCCTATAGCCTAACGCCTAGTAAAAATTTATCGCCTACGTCTAGCAACCCGCGGAGGCGAATACGTCACCACCGGCAAGTCCAGTTTTTCACTCCATGCCTCTACCCTTTTCTTGGCTTTTTCAGGATCTTCGATGATGCGTTCGATGACGTGCTTTCTACGGTGATCTTTGGATAGCAAGGTGACGCGGTATTCCGTGAAATTTAGGTCGTTGCCTGCCACTCCCGCAGCGGAGATCATCGAAATTTGACGACTGCTGACCACATTCGCTCTCATCATAGAGAGGTATGGGTAGTCATCAAAGTAAATAACTTCACCCTTAGAATTATATAGTCCGAATACCTTCACATAGTCTCGAACTGTCCGATTTTCAATATCTATTTCATAGACCTGACGTGAAAAGCCCATATACGCTCCGATTATCCACAGAACTAGTAGAAAGATGACCACTACAATGGCCAAGTGCAGAATTAGTGTAAACAAGAGCGTAACAATCACGAACATCACGACTCCCACAACAGACTTAGATTTCCCCCATAGTAATTCGGATACCTTAACCTTTTGAGTGTCGTCAATTAAGAATTGATCTAGTGTAGTATTTTTCATTGTTTTATCGTCGCTTTCGTGATGTTCGTGGAGGATTGTAAGCTTCAATTGGGAGTTCGAAACTTACACTCCAAGCTTTCAGTAATTCTTCAGCTACTTCTTGATTTTCCTTAATGTCTTGAAGGATTTCTTTGGTCTTATGCCCGTCTCCTAATAAGGTGATGCGATAGTGGTCGATGACAGTATTCGTGGTTGCCGAGGAGACTTGAAAACGAACGCTTTGATAACCATGGTTGGCTCGTTGTTTGAGGAGACAAATGGCCTGAAAATCGCTCTTATTCAAGCGATGTGTTTTGCCTGGAATGATACCAAGCCACCATGCGCGTTCCTCTACTCCAAAAGACTTATCAATGACTTGACGAACCCATGTAAAGCTGAACCCGCCGATCAAAACCACAAGTGCAATGACCGTTGTCAATGATTGCTTCTCTGGATCCAAAGAATAATTCCCAGCAATGGCCAGAATTATCAGCAGCGAGCCGATGACCATCCGGAGCCAACCAAACATCGGTCTGATCGTGACCTTGCGTTTCTCAGACGAATGCAAAAAAGCTATCAGATCAACATACCTAGCACCTTCAATCATGATTACAACATAGTTGAATACAAACATATCCCTGGCTTTTTAGGATTGACGTACCACAAACGTGGGGAACGGTAGGGGTTCCGCTATCCGGCGTCCGGCATCCGTATTTACCTTTCGGACGCCGGATGCCGGACGCCGGTCACCCGACGCCGGGTGGAAGATTTTTCGCATCTTACCACCTCCAAAAATTCTCCCATGAAAAAGATCGCGCTGCATTGGCAAGTTATTATCGGAATGGTGTTGGGTGCTGTGTTCGCCTGGATGTCGATCAAGTTTGGTTGGAATGACTTCACGATAGACTATGTGAAGCCTTTCGGAGACATCTTCGTGAATCTCCTGAAGCTGATTGCGGTGCCGCTGGTATTATTCTCGATCATCGTGGGTGTGACATCACTGGGAGATATCCAGAAACTGGGTCGGATGGGACTCAAAACCTTGGGTACCTACGTTATCACTACTGCCGCTGCGATTGTAATTGGATTAGTCTTGGTAAACCTCATCAAACCAGGGGTTCATGTTGATGATGACCTCCGATCGAGAAATCGTGTTCGCTATGAAATCTGGGCCACAGATAGTGGTATCGAGCGCTTAGATGAAATCGACTACCTGAATGACCCTGCGCGTCAAGCGATGGTAGCTGAAGTACGCGAAGAAATGGGTGCCGAAGAGGTAGACGCGAACCTCCAAGACAAGATCAACAAGATGAACACAACCAAGAAGCAAGGCCCCTTGCAGCCTTTGGTTGATGTGATTCCGAATAACATCTTTAAGGCGTTGAGCTCGCAACAAATGCTGCAGATCATCTTCTTCGCGATTTTCTTCGGAATCGTGTTGGTGACCATACCTAGTGAAAAGAGTGACCCTGTCGTCAAATTGATTGATGGCCTGAATGAGATATTCGTGCGCATGGTGATTGTCGTCATGCAGTTCATGCCGATCTTCGTTTTCGCCTTGATGGCCGGTCAGGTAGTAACCGCCGCGGGATCCGATCCCGACAAGTTCTTCTCGCTTCTTGACTTTTTATTGAAATACTCTGCGGTGGTGATCCTTGGTCTGGTGATCATGGTGTTCCTCGTATATCCTACACTTGTTTCTGTGTTGGTGAAGAAAATGACACCTCGTCGATTCCTCAAGGGAATGCGTGATGCGCAGATTACTGCATTCGCGACCTCTTCCTCAGTGGCTACGCTTCCGGTAACAATGGATTGTGTGAACAAGAATATTGGAGTGTCTGAACGTACCACCAGTTTCGTGCTTCCAATTGGAGCCACGGTGAATATGGATGGAACAAGTCTGTACCAAGCGGTGGCCGTTATCGCATTGGCGCAGTTCCACATGGTAGATCTATCATTCGGAGCGCAAGCCACGATTGTCTTAACTGCTACCCTCGCATCAATTGGTGCAGCAGCTGTACCAAGTGCCGGATTGGTTCTGATGATGTTGGTCTTGACCTCTGTTGGATTGAACGACGCTTGGATCGCGCTCATCTTCCCAGTAGACCGTATCCTTGATATGTGTCGTACCGTTGTGAACGTGACGGGTGATGGTGCCGTTTCTACTGTCATTGCAGCAAGCGAAGGTGAACTTGAAGAACCTCAGGTTTAAGGTATCGCTGCTGTGATTCGTTGGTTGACTTTTTGCTCCTGCCTCTGGCTTTTCCATGCTTCGTTCGGACAGGAATCAACCGCTCAATTATACACTACGCTTGAAATAGATATTGAAGACGGATTGCGTCGCAATACCGTCACTGCCATTAACGAACTTCCAGATGGTACAATCATGGTGGGAACCCCTGGCGGACTGCAGAGCTGGGATGGTTACCAGTTGCGAGACTTTACCATAGATGAATACATCTATGACCTTTTCTACGCCTCTGATTCAACGCACCTTTACGCGCTATCTCAGCGTGCTATTCACAGGCTAGACAAGAGTGGAAATGAACTCACAAGTTTCGAATTCCCGACCTCCTTCTTTTCTAATTACGCAGGTGAAGAAAATGATAGCTTGATCATTTTCGGAAATGATCTTCATTGGATCATTGCATCTGATTTATCAGGAGGGAGAATGATGGAAGCTCCTTATCACACACCTTATTCTCGAGGAAGTAATTCACTGAAGCTACACGAGAATTTACATGGCGACTCTTTGTTTATCAACGGACAGTTTCTGACTCAGACTAGTTATGCTTTTGAGCTGTTGATCTCAAAGAAAGAAAAGATCGTACTCGCGAATCAAGGCATCTATCAACTGGAGACGGATTCACCTCAAAATATCCGGGTAAGTTGGCCTAAAACCCGCCTCGAAACTGCCTTTGTTGACCGTCGCGGCAATCTTTGGATCGGCACTGTATCCAACGGCCTTTGGATGATTCATCGAAACGCCTTGCACCTTGATTTCTATCCAAGTTCTAGTGATGATAAAGTCAATCCGGCATGGTCCATTTTCGAAGGGAAGAGTGATGTTTTTTGCACCACTTCCAATGGTATTGAAAGCTTCGGAGAATCGAACCATCCGATTATTTCTGCAACAAAAGGAATGAATTGCATCTCGGGAATAGAAACAGATCAAACATTCCTAGTTGGTACATATCGCAACGGCATTCTCCGATGGAATGGTATAGGTTTAGAGTTCGTCTTCTATGACCAAGTAGAATCCATCGGGAACACAGTTACTTGCTTTCAAGAAAGCATTGATGGACAAGCAATCTGGGGCTTTACTAAAACGAGTGTTGTTCTTTTTGATCCACAAGGGAATTACCTTTCTCACACTTCACTGAAGGAAGCAGGCTTTACGGGATATATCATGCATATCACACCGTACCTGAACGGCTATCTCGCATCCACAACAACGGAGGTTGTTTTTCTAGATAGTGAACTCAACATTACCGAAGTGTTGAACCATGAGGAAACCATGGTCTTCTCAAGTAGCGTCAAATACAACGAATCCACTTGGTTTTCTTCGCTACAAGGCGGCTTGTTTAAGCTACAAGGGCAAGAGTTGGTGTCTGTACCAAGTCCTGACATTGATCTTCTTGGTCTGGATGTCGTTGGTAACGATCTATTCGTTTTGGGCACGCGTTCAACATATTTGATGCTTGGTGACAACATTCTAAAGATTGATCACAGTGACGGCCTTCCGCAGAGAGAATTCAATCAAGGCGGATGGTACGTAGATCAAGCAGATCATGTATACGTTGCTGGAGTCGAGGGATTTGCACGATTCAATCTTTCGGACATTCTATCCGAAGCGGCATCCGTGCCTAAAATGCGCGTTGATGTTGCGAACGCTGTGGAGTTTGCCACAGAAAAGGCTTGGATCGCAGCACAACAAAAGCAAGCAAAAATCAAAGTATCGTGTGTCTATCCAGAAAAAGGAAATCGATACACCTTCTGGGTGGAAACAGGAGATTCACTGAAGCAGGTCATCCATGGTGAAGAACTACTCATTCAGGTAGATGAACAAATTGATATTAAGACTTGGGTTAAAGATGAGTATTCGCAGCAAATGTATGCTGCCAGCGACTCCAACTTCCTAAACATCGAACGTATCACTCCGATAACACAACGATGGTGGTTCATCTTGATCATCATAACATCTACTGTTCTGTTAGTCCTTCTAGCATTTGCCTTGGCTCGAAACCGCAGACAAAGACAACTGATCCGTAAGCAACTGGAAGATAAAAAGGTGGCTGATGAACGGATCAGAATCTCAAGAGAATTACATGACAACATTGGAGCGAGGCTCTCACACATCATCTCAAGCATTGACTTAGAGATGTACCGCGACGAGGATCAAAAGACGAAGCTCTCCCCTATTAACTCCTTCGCGCGAGAAACAATGGGGCAATTGAGGGAAACCATTTGGGCAGTTGGAGAACGACGAATCCACTTCTCTGAATTCCAAGCCCGAGTTGATCGGTATGTCGAACAGTCTCAAGCTGCCTTTTCAGGAGAAATCAAAATTCAAAGTGCTGATATCCCAGACATTGAACTATCCCCTGCGCAGACCATCAACTACTTCCGAATTATTCAGGAAGCGATCAACAATGCGATCAAATACGCGCAAGCAGAACAGATTACCGTCAGTTTCCTTCTGCATCCATCAAGTATTGAGATCACTGTAGTAGATGACGGCATCGGATTCGGCGAAGCTGAAATGAAACGAGGTAGCGGATTAAAAGGAATGGCGCAACGTGCCTCTGAAGTTCAATCCTCATTTCAAATCCTAAAGAGAGAATCAGGAGGTGGCATCTCATTATCGATTCCATTCAACGAATAGGGCAAGTGCACTATTGCCATCTCTGGCAGAATCCAGCATCTTCGTATCATGATTCGAATTGCCCTCGCTGAAGACAATGCCTTCCTGGCGCAAGCCATCATCAATAAACTCGGCCTATTTGACGACATCAAGATCAAGTCAAAGGCGACGGAGGGCGGTGAATTGTTGGCACAACTTGCGAACGACAGCAATATCGACATCATCTTGATGGACATTCATATGCCAGGTATGGATGGTATTGAAGCTTGTGGAGAGATTGCACAGCTCTACCCTCACATTAGAACCATCATGTTGACCGTTAAAGACGACGAACAGAGTGTCTATGGAGCTTTAAAAGCGGGTGCAAAGGGTTATCTGCTCAAAGAAAGTGACCCTGGAGAGCTTCGAAACGCGATCGACCTTGTCATGAGCGGCAAAGCAATGCTATCACCTGAAGTGGCATCAAAGGCCATTCGGATTATTCAAGATCCTGAGATTGTAGATAAAGAAGCCCAAGACTTTGGCCTTTCTCCAAGAGAGCTAGACGTTTTAGCGCATTTATGCAACGGACTCAATTCTGGTGAAATCGGAAGTAACTTGAATATTAGTCCGAACACCGTCAGACGCCACACGGAGAACATCTACAAGAAGCTCAACGTGAACAATCGTTCGCAAGCCCTACAGCTTGCATACCGCCATAAACTCATATAATGGTGCAGTTGCCCTATTGAGCAGCGACAGGTTGAAGATGACCTTTGTGTCAAACATTCAACCAATGAAAAATCTAATTACGATCTGCCTATTGATCTCGCCCTTCCTAGGACTCTCCCAATTTCAATTTACGGGTGGTCCAGTGAATACCAATGGCGTATCAAAAGCCGTCTGGGCTTCAGGTGAAACCGCATTTATTGGTTTCAATGAGAAACTAATGCGGACAACCGATGGCGGTGCTACTTGGGAACACCTTACCAATGGTATTCCAGAACTCTGTGATCCACGTACAATTACCATCTCTGAAGGTCATCTTATCGTCGGCACAAACGACGGGCAACGTGTCTACATGTCAGATGATTGGGGGGATACCTTTGATAATGGAAGTCAGACATTAAGCTCCATCTTGATTCCTACACATGCCATAGGAGGTACCGGGATTGAGATGATTGGAGGAACTCTCCATGCACCTCATCGATTTGATCAGGGAACATGGACTGAAGCTGAAGCCGGTGGTTCTCTCACGCATGGGTTGGACTTGGTTGCGGAAAATGAAATTTGGCAATGCGCTGGAAGCGTGGTGAGTGGGGTCACCAAATACTCAACAGATCTCGGCGAAACATGGACAACCCTCGCAACTGAACCACAAGTAGATATTGGCGGTGGAATTCTATTTTCTGCCATCGGACAAGGTTTTGCGAAAGTGGGTGATCGCATTTTACTTGGTACGAACATCGTAGGTTTTCCTGTCATCTATTCTGATGACAATGGGTTGAGCTGGACTTCTTCCGACTTAAGTTCTACGACTTATAGTGACTATGGACAACGCTTTATCAAGGTCAATGACGATCATCTCCTCACTACGAACCTTGATGGAATATGGAAATCAACAGATCAAGGTGCTAGCTGGACGTTGATTCGTTCTTTGGGTCAAATCAATTCAATGGCCATCTTCAATGATGACCATCTGCTAGTGTCAACCGAAAACGGTGTCTGTGAATTTGCTGATTACGGTGAAGGCGATCTTGTTTCAAAACCAGGTGAGGCTGCCACAACATCCAACCTAGTTCAGTACGACGGTCTTTTATTGGCTACAGGTGGAAGCGCTTTAATGGGCTTTGACCCGATTACCTACTCCTGGGAAACACTCGCCGATGCTGAATCAACAGGATTCGAAATTGGAAATGAATACGTCGCCGTTATTGGTGATTCGACATTTATCTGTGGAGCAAACATTCTTTCGAGTCTGAATGGCAGCTACGATTTTCAACCAAGGATGTCGAACGAATTCGGAGGTCAGCAACCGAATTTCATTACTGAATCAGACAACCTCAAAATCATTTGCAGTCGCAGCTTCAATATTGCGCAAGGACCTAAAGTTTGGGTTTCTGAGGACAACGGGAATTCGTATGCTGAAGCCACATGGACTAACAATGTCACTTTCGGTCTCGGCGGTGTGATTGACAACCATATCGAAAACATCCTTAGTCTCGATGGTACGCTGTACGCTGATATGAATGCTGGGTACGCCATCTCAACAGATAATGGTTCTACATGGACATTCTATGGAGACATGAATTCAAACAACATGCTCACTGTTCATGATAGTTTCGTATATCGCTATTTACTCGGTGGTTTCTTCCAAGATGAAAAGTCACTTACTCGTTCACAGAATGGAATCGATTGGGAAGACGTATCCACAACCGGGTTAACGTCTGAAAACGACTATCAAGGAATTTGGTCGTTGAACGGTAACCTTTATACCTACAATGATTTCAACACTCCTTTCGGTCTGTACCAATGGAACGAACAGGCTTCAACATGGGAGCAGCTCATTGGTACGGTCGGACCTAACTACCCATTCCTTGATCAACTCTATCAGTTCGATGGAGCTTTCTACGGACTGTGGTTTAATGGTGGCGTCTGGACGGTCAGTGGAGAACCTGACAATGTTCTCGAATACGAGTTGGAAGCGACGATTTACCCCAATCCTGCTGCAGATCAGCTCACTATTCAAACAAGCTCAACTCCTGAACAGATCATCATTTTCGATCAACATGGTCGAATCATCTCAACGCACTACAACATCTCTCAACTAGATGTTTCAGCCCTCTCAACTGGCATCTATTATGTGCGAATAAGCCTCGATAACCAAGAGGTAATCAAGCGGTTGATCATCAACTAAACTTAACAAAGAATGGCGGGCATTGTCCCGCCATTTCTTTTGTTGATACCGAGTATTGAGTACCTTCCCTTCGTGCGCGCTCTGCTGTCCATATGGCTAATCTTCGCAGCGTTGTGTTCCCATGCTGGGGAAACCAACATTACTCCTCCACAATGCATCATGGAAGGAGACTCTGCGGTGATACCGCTCAAGATGGCTGGCAGCCTGCTCATCATTGAAGCCACCGTTGATGGCATCGATGGCAATTTCATTCTAGATACTGGAGCCCCTTACCTTGTACTCAATTCTACTTACTTCCGTGACTATATCAGCGCTGAAGACCGCGTGGTCACCGGTGTTGGAGGTCAATATGACCTCGCCTACCGTTCTCGAGTAAAGAATCTCGGACTTGATCAAATCAGCTACAAGGGTGTAGATGTCGACTTGACAGACCTTGGGGCATTAGAAGAAAAAAGAGGCATTCAAATCCACGGACTTTTTGGGCTCAACCTGTTAACACCATATCTAGTCAAGCTCGATGTGAGAAACCGTGTCTTAGTTCTGTACAAGAAGAATCAAGATAGACCGAAGGCAGACATCAAGATAGACATGGAATCGACCCGTGAGGCCATCTTTATGGATCTAAAAGTCTCAGGTGTTTCCTCGGTCTTTTCCATTGATACAGGTGCCGAGGTTTCTGTGTTGAACACGGACATTCCAGCGGAGTTATTGAGTGACATCTCCATCAGAAAGCGCAGTCTTTTAACTAGTTCGACTGGAAGCGAAGTCGAGGTCCTTCTGGGAAGTTTCAAGAGATGTGAGATCCAAGGAAAAGAATTTAGAGGGATGCCATTGATCATCACCAACCTTGAAGTGATGGGAGAATCATACCGAAGGTCGATTGACGGAATGCTCGGGATCTCTCTGCTAGTCAGAGGTGTGACCTATTTTGATTTTGAAAACCAGTCGTTTGAAATGTACCTTTATGATTAGGATGATGCGCGACATATTGACCATACTCGCCGTGTTAGCCGGAACCATTTCCGCGCTAGCGCAAAAAGACACCCTCGAATTAAACTTCGAAGGCAGCGATATCGTGGTCAAACTGAACAACAGCATCAGCGAAGCCGCCCTCGACAGCTTGCTTTGCAGCTACGGTACGTGCATGTCTGAAATGGATTCACTTTGGAACTCCTCAGACAAGGTCACTCCACTCGGTTGGTTACTCGAAGACTACGGTGGCGAATTCATTCAACTCAGAAAGCCGATTACTTCTCTTTCTGGAAGCATATCTCAAGAAGAAGTTTCTACCCTTGAAGAAGCTGGAGCCGAAGCCGTTGAACAAGCACGTTTTGGAGCCAACCGCTTGAAATTCCCTTTAAGCGTTTTCGAAATCGAAAATGGAACCACCTTCGTCCTTGATGGCTACAAGAACGCCAAGGAAGTCTACCTCGCCGGAAGCTTCAATAAATGGGATCCGAAAGCAGACCTGATGACCAAAACCTCTGAAGGATGGGAATTGACGAAAGTTTTGGCAGAAGGAAAGCACCTTTACAAATTCGTCGTTGACGGTAAGTGGGTTGATGACCCTTCCAACAAGCAAACGCAAGATGATGGCCACTGGGGTAACAACAGTGTTTACTTCAAAACGAACCACCGCTTCTACCTCGAGGGTTATCAAAAGGCCCGAAAAGTATTCCTCAGCGGAAGTTTTAACTGGTGGCAAGAGCGTGATGTGCGCATGCAAAAAGACGCCACAGGATGGTATGTTGATGTGTACTTGGAAGACGGTAATTATGAATACCGTTTCATCGTGGATGGCGATTGGATTTCAGATCCGGCGAACCCAAACCAGCATCCGAATGAATATGGCGAGTACAATTCAGTCCTCTCCATCGGCACTCCTACAATGTTCCGCTTAGACGGTTACAGCGAAGCAACGAAGGTTCTACTCACAGGTACCTTCAACAATTGGGATGAAGAACGTCTCACGATGACAAGATCGGGGAATGGATGGGAAATTGATTACGTCCTCGCCCCTGGCAACTATGAGTACAAATTCATCGTTGATGGCACATGGATTCTAGATCCTGCGAATAAAGTAGTGAATGGTGCTGATGAGTATCGTAATTCATTGATCGCTATCGCTCCGAACGCGCATTTTGCGCTTCCTGGTTTCGCTAACGCGGAACATGTCTATCTCTCAGGATCCTTCAACGGCTGGAGCACCACCGGCTATCAAATGGACCGACGCAACAATGAATGGGTCATTGACCTCAACCTCCATCCAGGCAAATACACCTACAAATTCATCGTCGACGGTGAATGGATGACTGACCCTAACAACCAACTCTTCGAAAACAATGAATTCGGAGAATACAATTCGGTGTACTGGGTAGAGTAAGGTAATGGGTGCTGAGGTCTAATCGGAAGATTGTTAGTTGTTGGTCTTTAGTTTTTGGTTCCAAATCGTCCAAAAAAATAACCAATAACCAATTGTCGCCTTCCGCGATCCACGTTCCACATTCCACATTCCACCGCGCTCCGCAACCCGCGTTCCGCAATCCGCAATCCGCGTTCCACCATCCACCGTCCACCGTCCACCGTCCACCAATAAGTACTATCTTTAACCAAACCCACGACAATGAAACATCTAGCTGCCTTTTTCATTTTCTGCTTCTCGTCCGCTGCCTTGTTAGCCCAAGACTATTATCCTGGGTATACCAAAGGACAACCAACGCGTGCTTGGAAGACTGCTTCGGCAGTAGTGGATCTTGGGATTGATTGGGATAATTACGGCAGCATGTCTTTTGACCGTATGATGCAGTTTGCGAAGAATCCTACGGCCATGAAACGAGATCTAGGCATGTTCTCAGAACATATCACAGCTGAGACCGCCGGAGCTTTCATTAGCGTGCGTGCCACATGGAATCCACTCAACAAGAAAACGCGCGAATACAACGAAAATCAGGAGCTTCAGCTGGGTATGCGCTTAGTATCTCCGAAAGAAGCCATGGTAACTTACCAGAGTCAAGAACTCGATTCATCGATCGTCTTTTGCAACCTCCACGGCGAAATCAACCTCGACGCAGCGTACATTTTTAAAGGAACTTGGGGAGATAACTGGTTATGGCACATCGGCGGAGGTTTCTCAGCTGGATGGAGCACAGGCAACGAAATGATCATCCTTTCAGGAAGGTACTACGACCCTGAGTTGCACCCAACAACGCAAGAAGCCATGGAAGAAGAACGCTTCGCTGCTCGCAATGTCTACTACTCTCGCCTTAGCATCCCTTACGGCATCGCCTACCGCGTAGGCGAAAATGGCTACTTCGGACTTTCATTCCGTAGAAACATCGGCCTCCAATTCATCCAAGGACAAGACGCCACAGTAGTCGCAAACTCCGGAAGTTTCGGCCTCAGCTACCGCTACGAATTGTAGAAAAAGAGAGTCCAAATCTAAAGTTCAAGCTAAACCGCGATCCGCAATCCGCGATCCGCAATCCTCCCACATGCAACCTTTATTTTTTTCATGGTCAATAAGAGTGAAGTCCAAAATCACTTGCCATGAAAAGCACACTCAGCTTACTTATTTTTTCTCTTCTATTTTTCGCTAGCGCGGAAGCCCAACTTGCTACGCAACGCGTATCAGGAAGCCTCAAAGATCTTGACACCCAACTTCCGATCGTGGGTGCGAACATCTTTGTTCCGAACTCTGATCCATTCATTGGAACCAACTCTGACCTTGATGGGAACTTTTCCTTTGAGGCTCCTATCGGTCGTATTGACTTGAAAATTTCTGCCATCGGCTACGAAGATGTGGTCATGCCTAATATGCTCGTCACTGCTGGTCGTGAAGTACTCCTCAACCTTGAAATGACCGAATCGGTGATCCAAATGGAAGCCGCTGAGATTACCGCAAAAGAATCTCCAACCGAAGTATCTAATGATATGGCTACGGTGAGTTCTCGAACTTTCTCAGTGGAAGAAACGAGCAGATACGCCGGAAGCTTCAATGACCCAGCCCGAATGGTTGCTGGTTTCGCTGGAGTGACCTCAGATCCTGAAGGAAACAATGACATTGTTGTTCGAGGAAACAGTCCGAAAGGAATTCAATGGCGCCTGGAGGGCATTGAAATTCCCAATCCAAACCACTTCAGCGATGAAGGATCAACAGGTGGGCCGATCAACGCCCTAAACAGTGATCTACTTGCGAATTCAGACTTCTACAGCGGTGCTTTCGCTCCTGAATTTGGAAATGCATTTTCTGGGTTATTCGATATCAAACTGCGAAACGGAAATCCGAATCAGCGTCAATATTCTGTGGGAATCGGAGTACTCGGTACCGATGTGACGATGGAAGGTCCGTTGAATGTGGGGAATAACGCCTCATACCTCTTCAACTACCGTTACTCATCGCTAGCCATGCTTGATGCTGCGGGAATCGTAGACTTTCAAGGGGTACCGAAGTATCAGGATGCGGCATTCAAAGTGAATGTTCCAACCAAAAATGCCGGAGTCTTTACCACCTTCGGATTGATGGGGAGAAGTAAGATCAACGAACAACTTTACCTCGACGAAGAAGAAACAGTGCTGGAGACAGACAACGACTACAATTCTGGATTGACGGTTATTGGTGCTACGCATACCATTCCATTGGGAGAAAAGAGCTACCTCAAAAGCAGCATGACCTTCTCTGAAAACCACAGTGGATTCATCAGCGACGAACGCGACTCATTAGGTACCTTCTATCTTGATGACGATGGTGAGATTCGTAAATCAACTGTGCGAGGTGCCACTACATACAACCACAAATTCAATGCGCGAAACAAGCTCCGTACCGGGGTAATCTACTCTCAGCACTTCTACTCATTGAACCTCTCATACATCGACGAAGATATTTGGGAGCGCGTGACAACGCTTGATCGCTCAGGTGAAGCAGGAGTCTTCCAAGGATTCGCGAGCTGGCAATACCGAATGACTCAAGATGTTTCATTTACCGGAGGTGTACACGTCCTTTCATACCTGCCGAACAGCACATACTATATTGAGCCACGCCTCGGTATGAAATGGAAGGTGAATGAGCTGAACACCATTACGGCTGGGTTCGGAGTGCACAGTAAAACCGAGTCGATCACAAACTACCAAGCCATCGACGTCGATGATTTTGGAAATGAATTCCAGCCCAACACCGAGCTTGAACTTCCAAAGGCTCGTCACTACGTACTCGGGTATGAGCGTCAGATCGCCCCTCTCCTCTTCGCTCGTGCCGAGGTATACTACCAAGATCTGTACGATATCCCGGTGGAGAATGATCCAACAAGTTCATACAGCCTGATCAATAGTAATGAGTGGTTTACAACACGTGACCTCGTCAACTCAGGAACAGGAGAAAACTACGGAGTAGAGTTCACCCTTGAACGCTTTTTTGATAAAGGCATGTTCTTCATGGTAACAGGATCACTGTATGAAAGCAAATATGTAGCTCTTGACGGAGTGAAGCGCAACAGCCGCTACAACGGTAACTACGCAACCAACGCCATCATCGGCAAAGAATTCCCAGTAGGAGATCCAGCCAAGAAACGTGTCCTCGCATTCAACGGTCGATTCAGCCTCATCGGCGGACGACGCACCACCCCAATCGATCTCGAAGCCTCTCGCTTGGAAGGCGAAAGCGTGTACTCAGACGATGTCTACAGCAAAAAGCTAGACGACATTTTCATTGGAAACATCGCCATCAGCCTACGCCGTGATCGTCCAAACAGCACCCACGAACTCAAAATGGACGTTCAGAACTTCACCAACAACCAAGCCCGCCTTCGTGAATACTACGACGAAGAAACTGGCGGCCTCGCGTACGATTACCAATTGTCATTATTACCTGTCCTCTCTTACCGTATCACTTTCTGATAAACCGATTTAAACGATCAGGGCAAGGAGAACCCGAAGCACCGGTGCTTAAGGAACACCGTGAATGGTGCTTCGGGTTACTTTTTTTAAAGGCCTAGGGCTTAAGGCATATGGCGTAAGTTGGTTTGGTCATATAGGATAAAACTTAAGCCTTAAGCCATAAGCCATAGGCCTGAATCCTATATTGCACCATGGAATTCAAGCAGCTCGACGTTAGCTACCTCGACGACCTGGTAGCCTTGGCGGAATTACTTAATCCGAACTTGAAAGAATCTGTGCTTCGGGAGAGGCAGCGGGATATGTTCAACTATGAAGCATACCGATGCTTTGGTCTTTTCGAAAACGATGAACTCATTGCTATTTCTGCGGGATGGTTGACCGTTCGTTGGTATAGCGGGAAACAACTAGAGGTCGATAATGTGGTCGTTGACCCGAGAATGCGTTCGAAGGGGATTGGCTCTAAACTCTTTGAGCACATCCATCAATGGGCGAAAGAAAATGACTGCTTGACAGTGGAGTTGAACGCCTATGTCACTAATCCTAGAGCGCATAAGTTCTATTACAACGAAGGCTACAAAGTACTAGGATTCCATTTTCAGAAAGAAATGGAGTGATCTTGGTGCGTGGTGCGTGGTGCGTGGTGCGTGGTGCGTGGTGCGTGGTGCGAAAGTCGAGATAAACTTCATTCCATTACCAGCATCCTAATTCAACATGCAACCGTCAACCGTCAACCGTCAACCGTCAACCAATAAGTAAAATCTATTCCGCTCTAGTTCCACTTCCAACCTACGTTCGTTAAGTTTGCGAACCAAACCGATCGTCAATGACTACGATTAAAAAGCCAGTGCTAGCCTACGATACTGAAGGAGTAAGCAACGAGACCCTGCTAGACCTGTATGACAAGATCATCTTGCCACGTTTGATTGAGGAAAAAATGCTCAGTCAATTGCGTCAGGGGAAGATCTCAAAATGGTTCAGTGGAATGGGGCAGGAAGCCATTTCAGTGGGAGTAGCTGCCGCACTTGACAAGGATGAATTCATCCTTCCAATGCACCGAAATCTAGGGATCTTCACTACACGTGAAGTGCCGTTGACACGCCTCTTTGCCCAATTCCAAGGGAAAGAAGCTGGCTTCACGAACGGTCGAGATCGTAGTTTCCACTTTGGTACTATTGAGCATAACATCGTGGGAATGATTTCTCACCTCGGTCCTCAGCTGGGGATTGCAGATGGCATAGCCTTGGCGAACAAGTTGGGCAAAGACGAAAAAGCCACCTTCGTATTCACTGGAGACGGTGGAGCTTCTGAAGGTGATTTCCATGAGGCATTGAACGTTGCTGCGGTTTGGCAACTCCCCGTGATTATCGGAATTGAGAATAATAAGTGGGGACTTTCTACCCCTTCAAACGAGCAGTTCCGTTTTGAGAGCTTCACTCAGAAGGCCGTTGGATACGGCATCCCTGAGGAAGACGCTATTCAAGTGGATGGTAATAACATCATTGAAGTCTTCAAAACAGTACAACGCGCTGCTGAATCCATTCGCAAGAACCCTCGTCCAATCATGATTGAATTCATGACCTTCCGTATCCGCGGACACGAGGAGGCTTCTGGTACGAAATACTACCCTGAAGGGATTATCGATGAATGGAGCACAAAAGATCCAGTTGAAAATTTCGAAGCGTTCCTTATCGAGAAAGGCATTCTCAACGACGAACAAATCGAAGCGAAGCGCAAAGAAGTAAAAGACCGCATCAACAAGGAATTGAAAGAGGCCTTGGCCTTGCCTACCATTCCTGTGAGCACAGATAGAGAACTAGGTGACATCTACGTTGATGGTACACCAGCAGCCACAGCTCCAGCTGGTGAAACGAAAGAAATGCGTTTCATTGATGCTATCCAAGACGGTCTCCGTCATTCAATGGAGAAGCACGATAAGCTAGTACTTATGGGACAAGACATCGCTGAATACGGTGGTGTGTTTAAAGTGACCGAAGGCTTCGTTGATCAGTTCGGAAAAGAACGCGTTCGTAATACGCCACTTTGTGAAAGTGCCATCGTTGGTTCTGCCCTTGGGCTGTCAATCAAAGGATGGAAAGGAATGATGGAAATGCAATTCGCTGATTTCGTTACCTGCGGATTCAACCAGATCGTAAACAACCTCGCTAAACTGCACTACCGCTGGGGCCAAAATGCCGACGTTGTAGTACGCATGCCAACAGGTGCTGGCGTAGCGGCTGGTCCATTCCACAGCCAGAGCAATGAAGCTTGGTTCTTCAAAGTTCCTGGTCTGAAGATCGCCTACCCTGCTTTCCCGGAAGATGCGAAAGGATTATTGACACGGGCCTTCGAAGATCCGAACCCAGTCATCTTCTTTGAGCACAAGGCTCTTTACCGAAGCATCTCTGCGGAAGTACCGGTAGATTATTATAGCCTCCCCTATGGCAAAGCGGCGACTGTTCGCGAAGGAAGTGATTTGACTATTGTCACCTACGGTATGGGTGTTCATTGGGCTATCGCCGAAGCGGATAAGTCTGATGCTTCGATTGAAGTCATTGACCTGAGAACGCTGTCTCCACTTGACGAAGAAACCATCTTCCAAAGTGTTAGAAAGACCGGAAGGGCGCTCGTTCTTCACGAAGACACCCTTACCGGTGGTATTGGTGGAGAGTTAAGTGCGTTGATCACAGAAAACTGCTTCCAACACCTTGATGCTCCTGTTACGCGTTGCGCAAGTTTGGATACCCCTGTTCCTTTTGCAGCAGACCTAGAGAACAACTTCTTAGCCTCTGATCGCCTTGGATCGAAGATTCAAGCGCTCTTGGATTACTAATCCACAGCAACGTAGTTCGGAGTGACCTCTGGCAACGGAGGCATGATGATGATGTAGTCATTGTTTCGCAGCAGATACTTCAGCTGATACGTCATCGTGCGCTCGCGATTCACCCACATCTTTTTGATCGGTCGAAGGTCAATCAACACCCATTCATCGAGTTGTCCTTGGGCGAGTAGCGGTGTCATATTGCGCACCCAGTCGCTTTCGTAGGTTAAGTTGTCGCCAATTTCACCCGTTTCTTCATCGAGATAGTAACGCGTGGCAAAAGTGACATTGAGGTCGTTAGTTCCGTTCATATTCGCCAATTCGTGAACCATGTTTCCTAGCTCGTAACAGCTATTTCCTGTAAAACCTCGTGCAGTATGCATCGCTCCCATCTTAATGAAGACCTTAGGTTCGCGCTGACGTGTACATTGGTAATATTCTCTAAAGTGCTCCTTCATGAGCGCGGCTCTCCCTTCTAAGTTCTCCATAAGGTCTCCCTTCCAGTCGCGGTAAATCTCACTGCTTCTGAGAATCTCGTCTACACGGTCTTCACCGTTGCACGACTTCTTCGCTAGCTTATTCATCAACTTGATCAAACGTTCATCAGCCAATAGTTGATTGTAGACCTCATTCTCGTCGTCTTCCGCATTGTTGATGTAAAACTGTTTGATTCGTTCGCGTGCTGCCTCATACTCTGAAAGCAGGTCATTTGGCTGGTAGGCACTTTGCCACAACTCATCAAATAAGAACAAGAAGCCACCAAGGTATTCTTGATCAAGTCCCCAAATGTCAAAGCCTTCATCTAATGCCGTTTCGAAGAAGGCTGCATCTTCTTTTCCGCTGAAGAACGGAATGGGTTGTCTTCCTGTTAAGGCTAATTGATCAGAGTAGAAACCGTGAAGCGCTTCTTCAATGTTCTTCTCTTTGCCTAATTCTGTGAGTTTTTCTGCTGAGTATGGCCCCACTTCAACAGCGAAGTGATCGTAATCAGCATCAGCTAAGATGGGCAGTAGAACTTCGGTGAGGTTAGAAATCCCTGAGTCGTAGTGATACTCTCCTAAGAGAAAGAACTGAGACTCTTGAATCTCTGAAATCAAGATGTCTGCTCCCTCGCCTTTCAGCTTGCCATTTTCAAGGTTGAAGGTATGTACGTAGGGAGCGATATCAGCGATGGATACCGTGTCAGGGCGTTGCGCAAGGCAAGAAAGAGCAACGAAGGTTCCGAATAGAATTGATGTTATGCGTTTCATGTGTGAAAGATTTTGAGCAAATCTTGCCCATGAAATCAGGCCCTGCAGGAATTAGTGACGAATCGCTTCTATTCAAGGACTAACATGAAAAAGCGCAGCGTTCCGCGCTAGCGAAACGTTCGTCCTTAAAAACAACACCTTCGTCCAAAATTTCCGTTCTTCGGGAAACGTCGAACTACTTTCGCTACATGAAGATCCCTTCTCGCATATATCATTTGTTGGTTTGGCTGGCCGTGCTGCTGTATTACATGATCGAAGAGATCATCAACAATTCGCTTGATCTGCACAGTCTTCTACTGAATTTCACCCACATTCTCGCACATGCAAGCGCCTTCTACGTCTTCTACCCACACGTTTGGAAACGTGTTGTTCCGCGCAGGCAATGGGGCTACTTGATTGTGGGATTGTTAGCCGGTGTTGGTGTTTTCATTCTCAGCCGTGTCATTCTTCAAGAAGTCATCGTAGAAGCCATTACAGGAAGAGGAAACTACCGCTACCCATGGACGGTGGGTTATATCTTGGATAACATGTTTCGTCCCATTCCTACCATCCTCGCTAGTTTGATTGTTTGGTTGGTTGGCCGTCAAAATGAGATGAAGCGCAACGAGGCTATTCTTGGTCAAGAAAAGGCTAACGCCGAATTGGCATTTCTTAGAGGGCAAGTGAATCCGCATTTCCTATTCAATACATTGGGCTTCATACATAGCAAAGTCTACGCTGTTGATCCTGAAACGGCGGCGATGACGGAAGAGCTTTCATCTATCTTGAGAAAGGCCTTTACTTCTGCGAAAGAAGGACAGAATACGCTCAAAGAGGAGTTACAGATCATTCAAGACCTGTACAGTATTATGCAGAAGCGCTTTCCAAATGAGTGTTATGTAGATATGGAAGTTCAAGCCAATGAAGCGATCATGGTGGAACCCTTGCTGCTCATGCCATTGGCAGAAAATATGTTCAAGCATGGCGACCTACGGTCCGAGGACGATCCTGGTATAATCCGCATCGTGGAACAAAACAGCAAGCTTCATATCTTCCTTCGAAACAAGATTATGCACGGCATTCCTCACGAAGGAACCGGCATCGGATTGGATAATACACGCAAACGCCTAGACCTTGTCTACGGCGAAAACTACACGATGGAAGCCGGTGAAGAAGGACACTATTTTGAAGTTAATCTAGAGATCGATCTATGAAGCCACTGCGATGCTTAGCCGTTGACGATGAGTCACATGCGATTGAATTACTTCAATTGTATGCTCAGAAATGCGACATGGTTGACATGGTAGCTGCTACCAGTGATCCATGGGAAGCACGGAGGATTCTAGAAGGCGGGGAGATTGACTTGGTCTTCCTTGATATTCAAATGCCTGAGCTCACAGGCCTACAATTACTCGATTTGGCCGAGGGGCAGTTCAAAGTGATTATCACCAGCGCTTACACTGAATACGCCATTGAAGGTTACCGATACGCTGTTTCTGATTACCTCCTGAAGCCATTTTCTTATGATCGTTTTGAAGAAGCTGTTCGTCGTGTCGCTAGCGCGGAATCGCTCACTCCTTCAAAAGAGGCACCCCAGCACTTGCTCGTCAAAGGTGACTCTAAGAACAGCTACGAAAAAGTGGTCTTTGAAGAACTCCTATATGTAGAAGCCTTGAAGAACTACTTACGGTTCTACACCGCTGACCAGAAGGTGATGACTTTGATGACCATGAGCGAATTGGAGACGAAGCTCCCTTCCAACTTCATTCGAGTGCATCGATCGTACATTGTGAACCTCGATAAGGTTGACAAAATTGAAGGCAACAGTTTAACCTTAGCAGGCAAGAATTTCCCGATTGGAAAAACACATCGAGAAGAAGTTTTTAGACGTCTCGGACTGTAATTGAATACCTTCACGGATTCAATCTTTCGCGCCATGTCATCCTATACCTACGAAGAAGAATTCAAGAAAGCAGACTTTACCTCTACCCTACTAGCGAAGAGAGAGTACGAAGCATGTACCTTTCAGAATTGTCGCTTCAACGAGGCTGACATTTCAGAGATGAAATTCATCGAATGCACCTTCATTGAATGTGATTTGAGCAATGCGAAGGTGGCTAAAAGCCTTTTCCAAGAGGTTGAATTCAGTGCATGCAAATTAGTAGGTATTCAGTGGGAACATTGCAACGACTTCGGGTTCTCCATTCAATTCAACAACAGCCAGTTAGACTTGGCCACCTTCTATCAAATGAAGTTGAATCGCTGCTCTTTTGTGAACTGCCAAATGGAAGGAGTTGATCTTGCAGAAACTTCCTTGGAGGGAGCGCGATTAAGTCATTGCAAACTCACCAACGCCATATTCGATCAAACAAACCTTCAACGAACTGACCTTCGTGGTTCATCGGGTTTCAATATCGATCCAGAGCACAACAAGATCAAGGGTGCTCAATTCTCCTACCCTGAAGTATTGACCCTCCTTGATAAATACGGGTTGAAGATCGAACAAGGGTAGCGAACACTTGATGCCATAGGTGGTTACATACCCATGGCGGGTATTAAAACTGAGAATTTCATTCAAGTTGAATGCACTTCACAAGAAGCGTTACGCAACTGGCTACTAGAGCATCATCAGCAAGAAGAAGCCATCTGGCTCGTGACCTACAAAAAGCAGGAGATTGAGAAATACGTTTCTAGAGAAGAAGTCCTCGACGAATTGATTGCCTTTGGTTGGATTGATGGGATTCGCAGAAAGCTAGACGAAACCAAAACCATGCAGCTAATTTCTCCTCGTAGAAAACAACACTGGGCCAAGTCATATAAAGAACGTGCTGCTCGCCTTATCGAAGTAGGGAGCATGCATGAATCTGGAATGCAATCCATACAACGCTCAAAAGCCGATGGACTCTGGAATTTCATGGACGACGTAGACAATCTCGTAGTGCCCGATGATCTCCGCAAAGCACTCCAAACATACGATACCGCAGAAGCCTTCTTTGAGCAAATCAATGATTCAAGTAAACGCTTTGTTCTCCGTTGGGTTAAGCTTGCCAAGACAGACAAAACCCGTCAAAAGCGCATTCAAGAACTAGCGCTGCTATCTTCACGAGGCGAAAAACTGAAAGGAAGCTAAATCCCGTCAAAGCTCCCATTATGGGATAAAATGCTCCAAAAAGGGCCTAAACATTAGGATTTTAGGCTTAAAACCCCTATTTTCAGTTCACTAGCAGAATCTCCTCCTTATGTCTACTAATAGAACTGAATTGAAACGTGCAGTACACGTCATCATGAACGATGTCGTGGAACAGTGTTTTCATCACATGGTGCACCATCCACATCTCAGTGACCCACTGAATCATATTATCAAAGACGCTTCCGAGGAGATTAATTACCAGGTAATCAAAATTGATGCACACAGCTATAATCCGGATTCTCCAGAGCTACAGCGTTATTACCATGGGATTTCGAAAGATCTGCAACGAAAGAGCCTCGAACTTCTCTCCCGTCTTCAGAAGATTCAGCAGAACGTCTAGACTAAAGGTAATTCTTCAATACTTCCGCATTGATCTGGCTATGTGACGTATCGTAAACAGCCATTCCATCTTTCACCACAATCATCTGTGGCGATTCATGATGCACCGCTAATTCCTTGGCAATACGATTTGAAAGATCTCGGTGACGGATCAAGTCTAAGAAGTAAGGTTCAATTTGTCCTGACTCATAACCATATTGCTGTTCGAACACACGCAGGGCGAATGAGCTTACTGAACAACGGGTGCTATGTTTAAATAGAACCACCGGAAGTTCGTGAGAACGCTGGATCGCTTGATCAAGGTCGCGATCGCTTTCGAGATGTTGCCACTGGATTGACGCCATGTAATGCCTGTTTTTACTAGCTTTGCAGCCCAAAATTACGCAAAGAATGGATACAAGGATCATCAAGGGTGTATTCGCCCTCGCAGCCATCGCATATACAGTTCAACTTTTCGCTACCGGCCACTGGGGTTCTGGTATTGGAATGATCTTCGTTTCTGCCATTGCCGTTCTCGCCGTGCTACGCAGCATTCGCATGATCTTCGTCTTCTTCAACTTGCAGCAACAAAAGCTTGACAAGGCGAAAAAATGGATTGATCGCATCAACCCAAATCACCTCTGGAAACGTCAACAAGCTTACTACTTCTTCCTCCGTGGTAGCACAAAAATGGAAACCAACTTGAACGACGCAGAGAAAGATCTCAAGAACGCACTCAAGATTGGATTGAAAAAAGACCACGACCGCGGCGCGGTAAAACTCAACTTAGCAGCCATCGCCTCAGCCAAAGGCCGTCGTAAAGAAGGTCTCCTTCTCCTCGCGGAAGCCAAGAAACTCGACACCAAAGGATACTTGAAGAACGACATCAAGCAAATCGAAAAAGCGATCAAGAATCCGAAGCAGGTATTCCGCAGCAGATAGGCTCCGTCGGCTAAAGGGCTAACGGCGAAATGGCAAAATGCTTTGTTTTTCAATAGGCGTTAGGCGTTAGGCTATAGGCGTTAGTGCGACACCGTTATAGTTTATCGATTATAGATTATGGATTAGAGTCCCTCGACCCTCGACCCGAGAAGCGTCTCGTTCAGATTCCGTATATTTACGTCAACCTAATTTCTTGTCCTATGCGTCGCCTATTGCTTTTGGGCGTAGCGCTGCTGACTGTCATTTGTGTCCACGCCCAACACGGATTGCGCCTGCAGAACAGCTACTTCCTGACTGGTCTACCCCTCTTCGGAGCTGGATATGAATATGAGAACAACTCTTCGTTCACGTATGGACTTCATGTAGAATTCGGACGATACGCGTACCATCAACAAGACATGATCAACACCGCCTGGGAATCATACAGCGTTCAAGGTGTTGCTTTACTTCCTGAGGTACGTTTTTACCCTTGGCATGATAACCAAGAGTCCGTGCATCGAGGGGTCTTCATTGCCGGTTTTGGACATGCACGTCGACTGAAAGAATACCTTATGGAAGACCCAAGCGTGGGAGCTGAATTACGCAAGGGATATTCGATTGGAGGTGGCCTAGCTGCTGGATACCGCACTGCCTGTGGAGATACCCCGCTATACGTTGAGGTACTCGGAGGTTTTGGTCGCGCCAGTGCCTCTTTCAATACGCCTTCGGTGTACAATGAAGCCCGTCAGCGTGCTGGTGATTATGACAGCACCACAAATCTTTACCGATTCGAACTCGCCATCGGTTATCGATTCTAACCTACATGTGAGGGAAGCACCCCTATGTACGTATTCCTTGCATTTCTTCTACTGTATATTCTAGCCTTTGGCTTCACCTTCATGTATCTGTTTCTCTACATCAGGGATGCTAGGAACAAGGGAGGTGTAAAAAAAGGCATCATCAATTGGATAGGCCTCATCGCATTCATCCTCCTCGGACTCATTCTTCTGAAATACCTCTCCTTTGCGTTGGTGTATTTCATCCCTCTTGCCCTCATCTTCATCCTCCTCCGAAAACCAAAGACCTAAAAAACCACAATCCACATTCCGCGATCCGCAATCCGCATTCCGCAATCCGCGATCCGAAATCCGCATTCCACATTCCACATTCCACGATCCACGTTCCACGCCATAAATACGTAGCTTTGCAAAGAAGTTTAGAAGCAGAACATTCATGAACATTTACAAGTTCCGTGTCATCATTGATACTGAAGACGATGTCTTCCGTGATATTGAGATCGAAACCAACGATACTTTCGAGAGCTTTCACGAAGCCATCCTAAGTGCATTTGATTTCGAAGAAGGTGAGATGGCGTCGTTCTACATGAGTGATGACCAGTGGGAAAGAGGCGAAGAAATCACGTTGATGGATATGGGCGGAGGCGTCGCTGAAGAAGCGCAACCTTCGGCCATTAAATCCATGAAGACGGTGAGCTTGGAAAGCATGATCAACTCCCCTGCTGAGAAGATCATTTATGTCTATGATTTCCTGAGAATGTGGTGCTTCTACATCGAGTTGGTTGCCGTTAAAAAGGCTGCCCCAAGTACCATCTATCCTAAGGTATCTCTTGTATACGGTGATGCTCCTGCCCAGGACTCAAAAGAAATGGATTTGTTTGGCGGACTAGATCTCGGATTTGAAGATGATAGCAAGCCAGAGAAAACAGGAGATCCTGAACTCGATGCATACCTCGACGATCTTGACGGAGGCGATGATGATAACTTCACTAGTCTAGACGATCTCGACAAGGACCTTTACTAATGTCAAGGCCGCTGTTGATCGTTCTCGCTGGTCCTACTGCGATCGGTAAAACAGCTGCGGCTATTCGATTGGCGCAACACTTTGATGCTGAGATTGTCTCAGCCGATTCTCGTCAATTCTACAAGGAGCTTTCCATAGGCACAGCGAAGCAAACACCTGAAGAGCGCGCCCAAGCTGTCCATCACTTTGTAGACTTCTTAAGCATCGAAGATGAATACAGCGCTGGAGATTTCGAACGTGATGTCATTGAGTTCCTCGATCAGTACTTCAAAGAAAAATCGGTAGCGATTCTAACCGGTGGAAGCGGTCTTTACATCAAAGCCATTACCAAAGGTTTTGACGAACTCCCAAGTGACCTGCTCATTCGTGCTTCTTTGATTAAGAAGTTCGAAGAAAAAGGTATTGAGCCTCTTCAAGAAGAACTCAAAGCACTTGATCCTGAGCACTACGCTGCTATGGACATCCACAACCCTCAGCGTCTAATGCGGGCCTTGGAAGTGTGTAAGGCTTCTGGTCAGAAGTATTCTGATCTCCGCCTCACGGCGGGAAAAGAGCGCGCCTTTGATGTGCTGTATGTCGGCCTAACTGCCGAAAGAGAAGTCATTTACGACCGCATCAATCAACGAGTTGACCTAATGATGGAAGCCGGTTTGGAAGCAGAGGCCAAGGCGGTATTTCCACAAAGAGATCGCAATGCCTTGAACACCGTGGGCTATAAAGAGTTATTCCAATACTTCGACGGTGAGTTAGACAAGGAAACGGCCGTCGAAAAGATCAAACAACACACGAGAAACTTCGCCAAACGCCAAATGACCTGGTTCCGCAAAAACACGGATATTCAGTGGTTCGATTTCCGCGCTAGCGAAGAAATGATCAGTTGGATTGAAGATGCCATCACGAAAAGACAAGAAGCGTAACGTATGCAGTTAATGGATCACTTTGATGAACAGGTGGTCAAGGATCTGGAATTTGACCTGATCCGCATCATGCTGCACGATCATTGCATCAATGAAACTGCCCAACTTCGTGCGGCAGAACTCACCCCGCTCAAAGACAAAAAGAGCATCATCAAAGCGTTGGAAGAAACGCGCGAGTTCCAGATTCTAAGAACGGAAGGACATAGTTTCCCAGGCATCGACTATACAGAGATGCATCGCGAAATCAAGATGCTGAAGATCCGCGATAGCGTTTTGGAAGAGACAGCCTTTACTTTCATTCGAGATGCATCAGACCTAGTCAATCGCATGATCTACTTCTTCGATACCAAAGAAGAAGAATTCCCTCGATTGTGGGCACTATATGATAGTGTCTACTACACCAAGGATATCATTGAACCGATTGATCAAGTCTTTGATAATCGTGGTAAGATTCGCGACGACGCCTCCTCTGGACTCCAGAAGATTCGCCAAGAGATGACTTCGGTCCGTAGAAAGATCAATCGTAACTTCAACAAGGTCCTTAAAGACCTCACAGACAAAGGATTCCTTTCTGACACACGAGAAGGGTTTATCAGCGACCGACGGGTACTTGCTGTTCAGAGTACGCACAAGAGAAAGATTCCTGGTGCGGCCATGGGTACTTCGAAGACAGGTAATGTGACCTACATCGAACCCTCTTCGAATGTGCCGCTCAACCACGAGTTCGAGATGTTGTTGGATGATGAGCGACGTGAGATTCGCAAGATCTTGATGGAGCTAACGCGCAACGTTCGTCGTTTCCTGCCTTTGATTGAAGCATACAATGAACTCTTGATTGAGCTTGATTTCATCAACGCCCGCACTAAGTTAGCGCTGGATATGGATGCCCATCTTCCGGGCGTATCAGATGAACAAGAGATTGAGTTGATCAAAGCATACCACCCAGTTCTCTTACTCTCGAACAAAGAAGCAGGCATTGAAACACACCCTCAATCTTTGCGCCTTGACCGATTCTCGAGGATGCTCGTCATCTCTGGACCCAATGCAGGAGGAAAGAGTATCACGTTGAAAATGTGTGGCTTGCTTCAGCTGATGCTTCAGAGTGGACTGTTGATTCCGGCTGACCCGAACAGCAAAATGAGCATCTTCCATTCGGTTCTTACAGACATTGGTGACAATCAAAGCATTGAAAACCAATTGAGCACCTACAGCTACCGCTTGAACCGCATGAAGCACTTCTTGAACGTAACGAACCGTCGCACCCTCCTTCTTCTTGATGAATTTGGTACAGGATCTGATCCAGAATTGGGAGGTGCCTTGGCTGAAGTATTCTTTGAGTCGCTGTATCAACGCAAGTGCTTCGGTGTGATTACCACCCACTACGCCAACATTAAGTTGAAGGCGGCGCAGTTGAAGAACGCTATGAACGGCTCGATGCTGTTCGACAAAGAAACCTTGAATCCAATCTTTAAGTTGGATATAGGCCAACCAGGAAGCTCGTTCACCTTTGAGGTGGCAGAGATCAATGGCATCGACAAAGAGCTCATTGAAGACGCTAAAAGTCGCTTAGATGACCGAAAGGTGAAGATGGATAAGCTGATCGCTGACCTTCAAACCGAGAAGTCTGAATATAACAAGCTAACCATGCGCACGCTCAAGGCGGAAACGGACGCGAAGAAAGCTAAGCAGCGCTTTGAGGACAAGCTCCGTAAATACGAAGAGCGACTCGCTGCCCAACAAGAGATCATCGACAAAAACAATGATCTTCTTAACCGTGGTCGTAAGCTAAACCAATTCGTTGATCGCTTTAAGACTGCCAATATCAAAGGCAAGAAGAAGCCGGACAATCGCGCGCTCCTAGAAGATGTGACAAAGTACCTGACCGTAGAAAAGTCCCGTATTGAAGAAGCGCATCGTGCGGCAGAGTTGAAGCGGAAGGCAGAGGAAAAGAAGAACCCGAAAAAGCCGAAACCGCATCAGGAGAATATTAAGGTGGGTTCAACTGTTCGCTTGATCAAAGGAGGTAAGAAACGAGGGACTGTTCTCGAGATCAATGGTTCCAAAGTAACGGTAGCCTTTGGGAACTTCAAGACGATTGTTGAGCTGACCAACTTGGCCTTTGTAAAGTAGCCAACCCTCCTACTCTTCAGACCTCATCCCACGTATTCGTTGGGCCATCGCAATAGTCAATAACACTCCGGCTGGAATAACTAAGAACTGAGAATAGCCTAGTTCACCCGTTCCAATCTCTGTGATAAACAAAATGCCAATCAAGGCGATGATCATGTATACAAACGTGATGATCGAAACAAAAATTCGAGCCAAACTCGTTTGATGCCAAGTACGTACTAAATCTAGATTCAATTCATCCTCATCAAGCAAAGTTGATTCGTGAATTACCGCTGGTGCTTTGTAGTGCAGATAGACTAGGATTACCCAACCCAGATGAAGGCAGTTAACTAAACACGCTGAAATACTCCCCAATTCAAGAAATAACGACAAGGCATAAAGAATGGCGAAAAAGGAGCCTAGTAGTCCGACATAGTTTTTCAAGGAATGAAAGTGTTCGTCTAGTTGACGTATTTCGATACACGAATCATCCCGATAATGAAGGCCACCATAGAAATGATTAACCCAGTCCCGATGATCATTATAAAGACTTGCATGATGCCTTCGTAGTCTTGTAAATCGCTCAGGCACATGTATCCTACTCCTCCGAATAGCAACGATGGTAACAACCCAATTAAGGCCATCCACCAGCCATAGGTTCTGCTCAATCGAAATTGCTTTTGCCCCAATTCCTGCGCATCCAAAGTGGATTCGTCAGCGACCATCACCAAGCTAGAACGATCCCATACATTGGAATAGTAAACCCCAGCTGATACATAAGCCCAGGCTCCTAAAAATCCCAGAATTCCAGCAATAAACTCCTTAGCCACAAAACCGAGAATGACGAGAACGATAGAGGCGAGCGCTAGTCCTGCAGAGCCTATAAATCCGTAAATATCGGTACGTCGTGTGGGTAGTGGCATAGCCAAAGAAAGGATATTATTCATGGTTGTAAGGTGAAGGTACGAGAAGAGAACGAGGAATTGGGGAAGATATTCTTACCCACTCTACCGAATCAAATTCACATGCCCTGTCACAATCTCGCTTTCCTCAGCGCCTTTGAGGCGGTATTTGACCTGCCAGATGTAAGTGTCTGTTTGAACGTAGTATTCACCTCCATCACGGAAGTCTCCTAGCCAGACAGCATCCATATCATTGGTTTCGAAGACTACCATGCCCCATCGGTCAAAGATGAGGAGCTCATAGAAATCTACCATCCCTTCTCCAACAATCTCTGGACGGAAGACGTCGTTCACGTTGTCACCATCAGGAGTGAAGGCATTAGGAACGTAGATATTGAATTGGTCGTCGATAGTCACCTGGCCTACGGCGCGGTCTTCACAACCATAGATGTTTTGTACCGTGAGCTCAATGAGATAAACTCCCGGAAGCTCGTAAATGTGTGACGGATTCTGCTCACTTGATAAATAACCGTCACCAAAATCCCAGAACCATGAGAATGGGTCAAATGACTGGTCAACAAAGTCGATTTCTGGAGAGTAGATCGTCGTTTCTTCCGGACTAAAAGTAAAGTCAGCAATCGGCAATGGGTACGCCTGTACTTGGTTGTCAACAAACATGGTATCGACACAGCCTTGATCGGTAGTAACGATCAATTGGACATCGAAATATCCATCGTCACTGTACGTGTGCGTAGGGTTTGGCAATGTACTCACCCCTCCGTCACCGAATGTCCATTGGTAATCGATGATCGTTCCGTCAGACTCATTGGTGAAACTCACCGGAAGGTCAATACAACCCCAGGTTGGATTGGCGGTATAAGAAGCTGTTGGAGCTGGGTGCACGATGAATGGTTCCGTTTCGCTAGTCTCGCAACCGTACGCATTACTCGCTGTGAGTGTAACGTCCCAGGTTCCGATTTGATCGAAGGTGATCTCCGGTTCTGCCAAGTCTGAGTTTCCAAATGGAGCGAAGTCCCACTCATATCCATCAGCAAACTGGGTGTTATTGAATGTCTGAAGTGTAATTGGGAATGTACAACTCTCTGTCTCAGACAAACTAAAGTCGGTGATCGGGGTTGGCGATACGATGATATCCATCTGGAATGTATCCGCACACAACTGCAGGTTTTCTGAGATCAATGTCACCGTATACAAAGCCGGTTCCGCTGTATCGTTGAAGAAAGTATGAGTCACATCCGGACCATTGCCCGTCTCATTATCACCGAAGTCCCATTGATAGAAGTTACCGTTCTGCGTGTCGTTGTTGAAGTTCACGACAAACGGACTACATCCTACCTGATCAGCTACACTAAACTCGGTCTCAGGAGCTGCAAATACGGTGAATGGCTGCGTCAACGTCGCTTCACATTCGTTGAACATGGACGTTGCCGTGATGGTCACGTCAAAGGTTCCTCCATCTTGATAAAGGTGTGTTGGGTTGGTGAGGTCCGTTTCGGTTCCATCACCTAGGTCCCAGATCACGTTATTGACGTCTTCTGATAGGTTGATGAATTGAACTGGTTGATTCTCACATACGTTCGGAACATCGGTGGTGAAATCGAGTTCAGGTGAATCAAATACCACCACTTGCGCTGTCGTTGTGTCGAAACTACAACCGTTGTTCACATACTGGTAGATCGTGTACTCTCCAGCTTCAGTGAAGGTGTGCACCGGGTTCGGATCGTTTGAGAGGTTGTCATCACCAAAGTCATAGGCAATCACCGTACCCCCTTCCGAGAAGTCGGTAAACTCTACTGTAAGTGGCTCACAACCTTGCGTCGTATCTGTATTGAAGAACGCTGTCACTGTATTCGGCAACACCGTGATGGTATAAGCGAAAGTATCCACACCACATTCATTCGTGGTGATCAATGTGATGGTGTAATCTGTTGGCAGCGAATCTGTGTAGAACACGTGAGAACCAGGTTCCTCGAGAGCGCTACCAGTACCGTCACCAAAGTCCCACTCATAGATATCAGGGTTACCTACGCTGGTGTTATTGATCTGTGCATCCCAAGGCGTACAGAACTCGTCGTAATCAGTTCCAAACCCAGCAACCGGCTGTGGGAATACCGTGACGGTGTCTACAGCGATGTCAGTCCCACAGAAATTGTTTGCCGTTAGCGACACTTCGTATTCAAGAACGTCATCACCTTGCTGGTAAATCACATTGGCAGGAACAGTATCAGTTGTTGTCGTTACTGAGAGATCCCATTCAAAATCGAGGTATTGTCCAATGGCGTTATTCTCGAAGGCCACTTCCAACGGAGCACACCCTTCATCCGGTGTAATCGTCAATGCCGCTGTTGGCGGATCAATGATCTCATTCGAAATTACCAGTGTATCTGAACATCCCCAGTCATGAGCTACGATAAGCTCAATATCGAAGATTCCTTCATCTGGGTAGGTGTATTCAGGGTCAAACCCTGTGGATGTATCTCCGTTGCCCCAATCCCAATCGTAGGTGGCAGCTACATCAGAGTTATTCGTCACATCTACTGGGCCATTAGTACATCCTAAAGGTGCTACAGTGAAATCTGCCAGAGGTGAAGGAAGAATTCCAACCACTACATTCACTGTATCAGCACACCCCGTGTTTGGATCTGTATACCAGTAGAAAATATCATTGTCAATGTCTGTAGGAACAGCCGGATCATAGGTTCCGTTTACCGGATCAAACACCCCTACTCCTTCCCAAGTTCCGCCGATAGGCGAGAATTCAGGAAGTGGCGAAATCCCAACATTATCACACAGAGAAGTGTCAGTCGCGATAATCTGAGGCAAAGGCAATACCGTTACCTCTGTGGAGTCAATCGTATAACACGTTCCGCTTCCAAATTCCAAGTAAAGCGTAAACGTTCCATCACCTGAAACCAACGGATCGAAGATACCTTCAGCAGCATCAACCACTCCATCACCACTCCAAGTCACATTGTCAGTCGGAGTGTATCCCAGAAGTTCGTATTGACCGTTGTTCAAGCACATCTCTTGCACCGGACCAGCCTCTGCAATCACCGGTGGAACAACCTCCACTTGAATACTATCGAGATTAACACATCCAGCAATGTCCGTGAAAGTGTAGTAAAGTGTGTAGTTCCCTACTCCAGGACTCGTGAATTCGCCATCGGCGTTGGTGATACCTGTTCCAGTCCATTCTCCTGTCGAAGTCATATCTGGTAGTGGAGAGAAACCGGTGAGTGTCTCTGCAATAGGTTGATCACAAAGTGTCAGGTCTGGTCCTGCGTCAACTACAGGCAGGCCGTTCACATTGACAGTGACATCATCAGAAGCCTGACATCCTTCGACGTCAGTTACTTCAACAGTGAATGTGGTCGTTGATACAGGTGATGCCCATGGATCTGCAATAGCTGCATCACTTAAGCCTACTCCAGTCCATGTGTAGTCTGTGATGGCTCCGTTAGGTGAGCTCGCTAGCGCGGAAAGTTGAGTACTGTCTTCTTCACAAATGAACTCTTCTAACCCAGCGTCTACTGTTGGCAGTTCGAATACCGTGATTTGGAGATCATCAGAAGTCTCACATGTTCCGACACCAATGGTATAGGTAAGATCGAATGTTCCTGTTTCTGTAGGGCTGAAAACTCCTTCTGGAGTAACGTTGTCACCTGTCCATGTACCGCCATTTGCGAGTACTTCATCAGCACCATTCAAACACAAGCCCAAATCAGGACCAGCGTTAGCCAAGGTCGGATCAATCACTGTCACATCACATGAATCAATGTTGGTACAACCAGCGATGTTGGTGAATGTATAGTATACGGTGAATGTTCCAGGCTGCGACGGAGTGAATAAACCATCTACATCGATGTCTGGTCCACTCCATTCTCCAGTCTCTCCTGCTCCAGCGATAGGTGAGAACCCTGTGAGTTGCTCCCCAATTGGCTGGTTACATAAGATGATGTTTGGCCCAGCTTCAACTACAGGACTAGAAAGGACGTTTATCGTTACGTCATCTGAATCTACACAACCATTATCGTCAGTCACCGTGAATGTGAACACCGTGGTAGTCGTTGGTGAAGCATAGGTATTCGGATCAGTGACATCAGAGATGAATGGCGACGCCAACCATTCTTCAGTCGCATACGGCAATTCGCCTCCTGAAACTGCGGCTCCTAATTGAATGCTATCCCCTTCACAGATGTTGTCATCCATCCCGGCATCAACAACAGGAAGCTCAAATACTTCCACTTCAATTTGATCTGTTGAAAGACAAGAACCTCCACCAAGTTCATAAGTTAAAGTGAATGTGCCCACCGTGTTTGGTGTAAACAAGCCATCAACACTTACATCTGTTCCTGACCAAGTTCCTCCTGGAGTCACAGGTACCAACTGCTCTGCTGGAGAGAGTTGACAAATCTCTAAATCCGGACCTGCATCTGCCGTTGTTGGAGCGATAACGTCTACTTCAAGGTCATCTGAATTGGTACAACCATTCGCATCAGTGAATGTGTATGTCAGCGTGACTAGCCCAGTGCCTGATGGGGTGAATTCACCACCCGCTGTTACGTTCGGACCAGTCCATGTACCTCCAAGAGGAGAAAAGCCGGTTAATTGCTCAGCAACTGGTTGATCACATAAGGTGACGTCTGTTCCTGCATTCACAGCAGGCAATGGATTGACCGTTACAGGCACATTCGTTTGTCCGACGCAGCCATTCGCATCAGTAACACTCACAGTGTAAGTCTCAGAAAACGGTGGACATGCTTCCGGAGTTGGACTTGAAGGATCATCAAGCGTTCCTGCAGGAGTCCAGTTGTAAGTGGTATACGGAGCTTGTCCCCCAGAAACACTCACTGCCAAGTCTACACAGTCTCCTGCACAGATTTCAAATGTTCCATCAGGGACAACAACCGGCAGTGGATTGACATCGATAGTAATGGAAGCCGTTCCAATACATCCTGCGGCACTGTACCCAGTAACCTCATAGGTGGTTGTGCTCGAAGGGTTCACCGTTGCTTGGTTACCATTGATCACATTCAAACCAGGTGCTGGAGTCCAATCATAGGTAACTGCGCCGTTGGCAGTTAATGTTGTTGCTTGCCCGTTACAAAGTTCATCGTCAACTGCAGAAAGTGTAACCGTTGGTGCGGTTTCAACCAAAAACGACTCGCTATCTGACCCTACACCACACTCATTCTCAATGGTGATGGTCACAGTGTAGTTACCCGTATTGGGATAAGAGACATTCGGAGGGTTGGCCCCATTAAAGGAATCCGGAGTTCCGCCAGTGAAATCCCAGTCGTAGGAAGAAATGGTCCCTCCCCCATTATCGTAGGATACTATTGGTGTCACGTTCGTTCCCTGACATGCACTAGGTATAGGTGAAAGATCCACCGCTGGTGGTTCCACTACCGTCACTTGTTGGGTATAAATGTCGGTTCCACAGAGGTTCGTCACATTGAGTTCAATGGTGTAGGTCCCTTCTTGAGTGAAAGTGAACTCTGGGTCAATGGCGGTAGTTGAACCACTTGATACAAACCAGCCCGTATTCGGTGTAATTTCCCAGAGGTATGATTCGTTATCACAGTTGTTCAGCGAAGAACTCAGATTCGTTGTAGGTACCTCCAAAGGCGCACATCCCGAAACAGGATCTATGGCGAACAGCGCTTCCGGAGGAGTAGTGACACAAATATCAATGCTTACCTCGTCGTCTCCACAAGGGTTCGCTCCTACCATGGTGATGGTGTAGGTTCCCGGATCAAAAACAGCCGAGAAACTATCCGGATCCGTCAAGCTACCTCCGGTTACCGTCCAACCTGAAGCTGGCTCAATAGACCAGTTCGCGGTCATTAAGTTTGTACAGTTCCCGTTGTTGTTGAAATTCGAGTTGGTAGAAACGTTCGTGAAGGTGAATGGCGAACCTGCACATCCTTCAGTTCCAGGGAACACATCCATCGCAGCGGTTGGTGCGCTAGAAGTCTGAATAGGCTCAATCGTTGCCGCTGAGAATCCACAGGGGTTTTCTGCGATAATCTGCACATAAAAGGAATTCGCGAAACCTCCCAAACTCGTGAAATCACAAGACGAGATATTGAAAGTATGCTCTACGCTGGCGGGTGGCGGGTGCACAAACGTCTCTGGAGGCGAACCATCAGAGAAGGTAATCGTGTATTCCGTACCTGGAGAGTTGTTCTCGTAGTTCGTTAATGGGAAGACCAGCGTATTCGGAGCACATAAGTTGATCGTTGCCCCAGGGTTCGCCAATCCAATTGAAGGGTTCGACCCTGCGAAGACTTCGTAGTTCGCTGTATTCTCACAACCATTGTCACCGGTTACGGTCACCGTCAAGTTGTAGAAACCTTCTGATGTGTAGGTATGCGTCAGCGAGGTGAATGACGGATCATCGTAAGGAGCACTCGCATCGCCCCAATCAATGAAGTAATTGGTATTGGTACCTGTGGTTGTCGATCCGTTGTTAATCGTCAAATCGAAAGTTACCTGCCCCTGAGCACCACACATTACGAATGGCGTGAAGATGTCGGCGTCAGTAATCGTCGGATCTGGTGACTCTTGCACATCCACTGTTTGTGAAAATGAATCCACACATCCGTTGGAATCGGTCACTGTGAGCGTTACCGTGAAGGTCGTGTTGCCATTACCAGGTGCCACAAACTCATGAGAAGGGTTCTGCTGAGTTGAAGAATTCGATGGCGCTCCCGGATTGCCGAAGTTCCAATCATAGCTCAACCCATTTCCTGAAGAAGTGCTAGTGAAATTCACTGTTGTCCCACCACATTCTCCGTTCGGAGAGAAGTTGAAATCTGCTTCTGGTGATGGTAGTACAGTAACGGTGATCTGGTCGCTTTCGCCACCACAACCTCCACCGGTCATGTTCACGGTGTATGTTGTCGTAGAGTTAGGAGTGACTGTTGGGTTCTCCCCGTTTCCAAGGCCATTGGACCATTGCACACCTACTCCTCCTCCACCTTCAACGATGGTAGGGGAACCTCCTAGGGTTACTGTTTCTCCTTGACAAATAGTAATATCATCGCCGGCATCTACCTCACATTGGGTAAAGGCGATCTGTGCGAATAGAACCAGGCACAGTGATAGAGAGTATTTCAGCCAGTTAGCTCGGTCAGTCATTGCTCGGGGCAAAGTTACACCATTTTATACGCGCACGTGCGCAGGTACTATTTAACAGTCGAGGGTAGGAGTCAAAAGGTTGCACGTCTTTTCGTAGACCGTGGACCATGGACTGTGGACCGCGTTCTGCATTCCGCGTTCTGCATTCCGCAATCCGCGCTCCGCGTTCCTACAACTTCACTACGCGTTGGTTGAATGAATCTCCGGCTTGGGTGTCTACAACGAGCACGTAGCTTCCAGCTGGAAGGTCGGAGAGATCCAGTTGGTTTACTGGACCTTGCGCCTGTTGCGTGAATACCACACGTCCGTTCATGTCGAATACTTGGATTTGCTTTACCATCAATTCGCTTACGCGAACGAAGATTTCTCCTGTGGTAGGATTCGGAGAAATGTTGAGGTACTGATCAGAAGTCGCTTCTGTCACATTCACGAATGCGTTTGCACACGGACGGTAAGTTCCAGGACACTCCTTAATCCCCACACCAAAGGGCTCGAGGAAAAGGTGGAGTTTCTGATCGTCTGAATTCGGATTGAAATCCCAGTGGTAGCTCATCTTACCGTAGTAATCAGGCTCGTTTGGACCAGTTCCGGCTCCTGCCCCACCATTGGTGCATGCCGAAAGTCCGGCGCTGAGTGTTCCAACGATCAAACCATCGTTATTGAAGATTGGTGATCCTGAGGAACCACCTTCTGTCACACCGTGGTCAGTTTCTGTTTGTGTCCAAACCACTTGCCAGTGGCTACCTGGAGCTCCTAGCCAAACGCTTTGAAGGTTTGACGTGTAAGTTGATACTTTCTTGATGTCTCCAGCTGGGTGGTGAATGCCTACCCCGCTACCAGATCCAGATCCTGAAGCATCCCAACCTGCGAAGTACGGGTTCCATGCATCTGGGATATCGTCTTCTACTTCCAACAACAAGAAATCTGATCCTTCGAAGCCTCCAGCACCATTGTCATTGCTATCCGCCACATGGAATACACCGGTTCGGTTTCTTGAGCTTGAAAAGCCCCCTGTACCACATGGGTCGTCAGATGGACGCTCATAGTTGAATCGCACCTGAAGGAATGCAAAATCATCATCTGAAACACCGTCAGCACAGTGCAAAGCGCTCAATAAGTATTGCTTACAATCAAGGGTTGTATTGTTGACCATCGCTCCTGAACACAGGAATTGTTGTCCGCTATCTGTAATACGAAGACGAACAACTGCATCACGCTGTTCTTCCCAACCGTCGATCTCAGGACAATTCACATCGACTTCACAAGGCTGCGAGCCTCCGCGTTGTCCGTTCAATTCTGCTGGCGGGTAAGCGTATCTGAAGATGTATCCGATGGCCATTACGTTTAACGAAGGTGTTCCGATCACTTCCGCTGTTTGAACGTATTCTACCACGATGTTTTCACCCCAAATATCGTTGGTCATAAATCTACCGTGGTCGTTGTTTTCTTCGTGACCAATTGGACCTTCAAAGTATTGCTTATCAGCATCGTAGATGTATAGTTTACTTCCCACCGGTAGGTGGAATTGATCAAAGTAAACACAGATCGCTTGCGCCGCATCACTATGGAAATTCAATCGCCAGATGGAAGTCCCGTCGTTGAGTTCAGTGTGATCAGCCAACGAAAAGAAATCAAAATCATCATAGCGAAGCTGGCCTTGCATAGTGCGCCCTTCCTCTTCTTCATAGCGGTTTGCTTCTTGCATCAGCTGATCAAAGTGGAATGGAGCGAAGTCAACAGTTGGAGCTTCATCGAGGTAAGTATGGAAGAAACTTGGCGGTTGTTGTCCAAAGGCCACCACAGTCATACATACGAGGATTGAGGAAATGATACTTTTCATCGGGCATACATTTGCTCCAAAGGTAGCACTTGTACTTGGTCTACCCTTGTAGGATTTTGCCCGAATCCAGCGATGCTACCAATCCTTGTCAAGATGCGACGAATAACGCTTAAATAAGATCTCGTGCTTGAATCCAGGCCGAAGACGCTGGTCTTATTCTATTTTTAGTTTGTGAAAAGGCCTCTCCGCAAATACCTCAAACGCACACGCCAGGTGATTACGCTGGCCTTTGTGGTGTGGTTCATCGGATGTTTGCCAAACCCCTTGTTTGATAAACCTAACTCGCCAAGCCTTTACGACCGAAACGATAAGCTCCTCGCAGCGAGGGTTGCTGAAGACGGTCAATGGCGCTTTGTAAAAGGAGATTCAGTCCCAGAGCGCTTTGCCGCGGCTATTGTCGCATTTGAAGATCGCCACTTCTACAAACACCCCGGTGTATATCCTCCATCACTGGCCAGAGCACTGTGGGAGAATCTCACAGAGGGAAAAGTGGTTCGCGGCGGTAGTACGATCACGATGCAAGTGATTCGCATGAGTCGAGACAATCCTGGAAGAACCTATTTCGAAAAATTTACTGAGATCTTCCGTGCCCTGCGATTAGAGTTTTCATACTCGAAAGAGGAGGTACTCGCCCTCTATTCAGCCAACGCACCGATGGGTGGAAACGTTGTTGGACTAGAAGCAGCCTCCTGGAGGTACTTCGGCTGTTCACCTCATCAATTAACCTGGGCTGAATCAGCCACGTTAGCAGTTCTTCCAAACGCACCTTCTTTAATTCACCCTGGTAAAAATCGAGATTCATTAAAAGAAAAGCGCAATCGACTTCTTCAAACGCTCTTCGAAGAAGGACACTTCGATGCCCTCACTTTGGAACTCAGTTTAGAAGAAGAACTACCCCTTGCACCTAAACCATTGCCTCAACAAGCAATGCATCTTCTCAATGAACTGGAACAAGAGAAAGGTCAACAACGTTTCCCCTCTACGCTCGATCAAAATGTACAGTCATCAACGCAAAATATCGTCGATCGACACCATACTCATCTTAGCTCAAATTTGGTACACAATGCTGCAGCAATTGTTGTTGAAACAGAAACCGGAGAGGTGGTCGCATACATCGGAAATGCCTCGAAATCTGATAGAAATCGACACGTAAATATTGTCACTGCTCCTCGTTCACCTGGCAGTGCCCTGAAGCCATTTTTATACATGGCTATGCTCGATAAAGGTCTACTTTCACCTGAAGAACTCATCGAAGATACTCCGCTCAATCTCAGGGGATTCAACCCTAACAACTTCGATAAAAAGTTTAACGGAATGGTTCCTGCGCACGAAGCCTTGGCAAGATCACTAAATGTACCCGCAGTAATCGAACTTCAACGCTATGGAGTGGCGCCTTTTAAACAGCAACTCAATCAGCTTGGTTTCGAGCATTTGAATCGATCAGCAGATCACTATGGGCTGTCATTAATACTAGGTGGTGGTGAAGTCACCTTATGGGAATTGGCCAATGCCTACCGCATGATGGGTGAACACGTGTTGAGCTATGTCGAAACCTCTGGTCGTCCACCTGCGAAGTGCGCTTCTATTTATGTTGATCCTGAGAAGGCATTGAATGAAGAATTTGCGCGCAGATTCTCCCCAGGGTCATCCCATGCATGTCTTGAAGCACTGAAAAACGTAAAACGTCCAGTCTCGGAATTGGGATGGGAGATGATGGATGGCAGCCGTTCGATTAGCTGGAAGACGGGCACGAGTTATGGTTTTCGAGACGCATGGGCCGTGGGCGTTACTGCCAAGTACACCGTGGCCGTATGGGTGGGTAATGCTGATGGCACAGGAAGACCAGGTGTCATTGGTGCACAAGCGGCTGCACCGTTGATGTTCGACATCTTCGACGCCTTGCCCGAGCGTGGGAACTTCCCTACCCCTCATGATGACCTGGTAGAGGTGGAAACGTGCATCCACTCAGGGATGATTGCTGGACGAAACTGTCTGCGCACCTCTCCTGCCCTAATCCCTTCGTCCTCTTATGGGACGGAGGTCTGCAAATACCATCAGAAGATTCACCTTTCACCTGATGGGAACTACCGCGTTCATCTTGAATGCGCTCCCGAAGTTGTGGATACAACGTGGTTTGTGCTTCCTCCTGTAGAGGCATGGTACTATGCCCAGAGCCACCCTGAATACAGTTACCTACCTGATTGGCATCCAGCATGCGACGCGGCCTCAGAAGTGCATCATATGGCCATTATGCAACCGAAGCACGGAGATCAGCTTGTTAGAGCGCGTGATCTTGATGGAATCCTTCAACCCTTGGTCTTTGAATCCATCGCTCCTTCGGGTACCTTGCTCCATTGGCACCTAGATGATAACTACCTCGGATCTACACGAGGAATCCATCAATTAGAAGTGGAGCCAAGCATTGGCAATCACGTCTTGATGATTCTCGACGAAGCGGGAAACAGCGATCTCGTCGCTTTCCAAGTAGGTGTGGTGCGATAATCCTACCTTTGCCCCATGGGTAAAATCCTTGCATTTGACTACGGCGGAAAGCGTACCGGCTTAGCTATTACTGATGAACTTCAGATAATCGCTAGTCCGCTTGAAGGCATTGACACCAAAGACATTTGGGATCACATTCAACGTCTAATGAACTCTGAAAAGATCTCTGACTTTGTCGTAGGCGACCCGTCCATGTTCGGTGAAGCCACAGATAGCTCGGCCATTATCGATCAATTCTGTAAAGACCTAGCCAAGAAATATCCAGCCATTCCCCTGCACCGCGTTGATGAATCATACAGCAGTCGTGATGCCATGCAAGCCATGGTCGCTGGCGGAATGCGAAAGAAGAATCGCCGAAACAAGAAGAATTTGGATATGGTCTCCGCCGCAGTAATCCTCCAAAGGTATTTGGAGACGAGGGTCTAGAGTCTAGAGTCAAGAGTCTAGGGACTAGAGTCTAAATACTAAGGACTAAAGACTAAGGACTAAGGACTAAAGACCAAGAACTAATACAAGCACGGACGCCGGATGCCGGACGCCGGACGCCGAATGACTACTTCTTAAACACCTCAATCTCACGTGTCTCCGTCACCAAATCGGTGAACTTACCTTCGAAACGTGTTGCGCGAACGATGTGGTTATCAATCCAGTGGTAATTGCCTCCGCGTGGTTTGCCCATGAGTAGTGCGTGGTAGCGGATGTTGTGCTTCTTTAGCCACACTTCAGTTACCTCACGATGAGCTTCTGTGCGCGACGTGAAGAAGGTGATGATGTGTCCTTCTTCGTACCACTTCTCCATGATTTCCAATGCATCTGGGAAGGGTTCACAGGTGGCCATGCGCTCTGGCTCTTCGTTTGGGACGTCTTCAGTAATAGTTCCGTCGATGTCGATAAGGAAGTTCTTTACTTCATCAGGAAGTACCGGTGAGGCATTGTTTCCTGCTGCGTCTTTCGCGTTCTCTAAGTGATGAGCCATGGTTAGTGTATTTTCAACACTAAGGTAATTGATTGCTTTTACTTTTCGTCTGCGATCACCAAAATTCCGGGTTCTAACGGACGCATTTCTTTCAACAGGATATCCACTAGGTTAGCTTGAAAGCCTGATTCCAATCCAAAGAAATTCTGCTTCCTTTCTTGGAAACTTCCGCCAGGGAAAACGGTATCATGAAGATTCTCGAGTTGGCGCAATGACGTCTCTTGCCTGTTCTTCCACGCCTTCTCCATTGACTTTTCAATTCCCTCAATCTCCTTGAGTTGTCGCTGCAAGCTCCCCTCTACCTTCTTATTCAATGATTGATCCACTTCTGTTGCTTTCGACTTTATCTCCTCAAAGATGGAAGCGATGCTAGCTTTTGCTTCGTCTAAGCTGAAGTCTACGGAGGTATTTGCATCCAGCCATGCGCGGGTGAAGTCTTCTGGTCTCTCGTTGAAGAGGTCGTTGATTTCTAAGCTGAGTTTTTTGACTTTCGCTAGCGCGGAAGCGCTCAGGATCAATGCACCGTTTCTCGGTAAAAGGATTGGGAAATCCACTTCCATTACATCAAAGAAAGACTTCAGTTGGATCCAGTAACTCATTTCCCCAGGTCCACCGATGTAGGCGATGTTAGGCAAGATGACCTCTTGGTATAGCGGTCGCATAACTACGTTCGGACTGAATCGTTCGGGATGCGCTTGAAGTTCAGATTGAATCTCGTCGAGAGACCATGTATGGTCTGTATCAACACCCTTTACTTGCTCCCCTTGCCTAGACAATCGAATACGCTCATTGTCTGTAAGGTAGAAGAGATTGATGTCTCGAGGATTCACTTGAACCTTGTACCCAAGCTCTTGAAGCTGTTGGTTCTGTTGTGTTACGTATTGCTTCCCTACACCTTCATCGATATCGCGCCACATATGTCCTGCGAAAGCTCTTTTCAGCTCTGCGTCATCGGCATCAATCACTACTAATCCTTCGTGACCAAAAAGCTCATTCACTAGTGTTCGCGTGGCTGATGCTAGGTCTTGGGCATTCGCATAGGCCTCAAGTACTTTCCATTTCGGGTGATCATCATCCCAGCGCAGGATTTCTTTGACTTGAGCTGCTAACGCAGGAAGTCCGTCAGTGCTCATGCGTCCGACAGCCCCTTCATTCGCTCGCTCCCACTTCAACTCTTGTCTGAAGAAGGTCGTGTGGTCAATCTCATCAAGGTCGTGGTCTTCTGTTGCCATCCAATACACTGGAATGAAGTGCTTCCCAGGGTGCAATTCATTCAGTCTTCGAGCAAGACTTATGGTGTGAATGATTTTGTAAAAGAAGAAGGCCGGACCGGTGAAGAGGTTGAGCTGATGACCAGTAGTCACCGTGAACGTTTGCTCATCTTCGAATTTCTCCAGCTGTTGTGAGACTTCTGGAACAATGTGCTCTCCGTATTGTAAGCGGATGCGTTCCGCCGTTAGGCGACGAATAGAAGCATGAAAACGGCGAGAAGCAATGGCTTTTTCGAATCCATTTTCATCTGCAAACTGATTGATAAGAGGCTGGATTTGTGCCTGTTGACTCAACAAATCACGAACCCCTTGAGGGATTAAGTCGAGATCAAGATGTGCGATAGATTGGATGATCATGCTGCGAAGGTACACAGCATTTGCGTCATGATTAGCGCAAAAGGTTCACAGTTCCTTGGTGACGCTCTTTATGCTTTTCACCATCTTCTGTGATTCGTGTGAACGACAGTTCCCAGACGTACATGTCAGTGGAGACGGGACCTCCAGACATACTGCTTCCATCCCAGCCCATGCGAGTTACGGATGTTTCGAATACTAAGTCACCCCATCTGTTATAAATGCAGAAACGGTAGTCTTGCATGTCGTCTGGCACAACAGGAGCGAAAATGTCATTATCCCCATCTCCGTTTGGTGTGAAGGCATTGGGGATAAAGAATGAAGGTTCAATTTCATCATCAATGATAACCACCGGATCTGGCTCGCTATCATCTTTTTCACTTGATTCTTCTTGAATTTCAGGGTTAACGATGTCGATGCTCACTTTGTCTACGAAGTAGTAAGCGAATTGTGCATTGTTACCGTCGAAGTACTCAATCGTCTTATCCGCGTCATCTCCGAACACACCAATGGTCATGTCGGTGTAAGCAGCATCAGCAATGAAGCTAAACGTGAACTCTTGCCATTCGCGATCATAAAGTGCTGTCTGTCGGCGGAACTGCGGAGTCAACATCAATGGTTGATTGCCATTCTGTGCCGGTGCACTCGTGGTGAAAGCTACTCCCATGTGACTCGTTCCTAGTCCTGCGTTTGAGAAGTCAGTCACATACCCGTTCGAAATGTGGAAAGACACCACATATTTCTCACCAGGAATCAACGCAGCACCAAGCTGTGTGCTGATGTACTCACGATACTGTGTTCCTTTCGTTCCCGTAGCAATAAAGCCCATGATAGCCTCACCTTCATAGGCATTAATCATAGCAATAGGCGTCTCAGGAAGGTCTCCTCCTAATGAACCATTGTTATGAAAGTAATCTGGGGACGCGATAGCCGAACCGGCATTGTTCCAACCGTCAACGAGTGTCCATTCACCTGTATTGGACGGCAAGGCAGAAGAAGTTTCGAAACCTCCATTCTGAACCTGCGCGCTAGCTCCTAAAGTGCTAGCAATGTATAAACATACTACAGCGAATTGACGCATGTGCCGGGCTAATTGGTCAGAGTAAAAATACACAGAATTCCGCAGGAGTTCAAGAAACTCCGGTATTATGACGCGCTTGTTGGGTATAAGGTTGCCTCCTGATTCCGGCGTCCGGCACCGGGCTTCCGTGGGGTTTTGTTACCAGGGTTTGTAGGACTGACGGGGTATTACGCAGATGATTCTGAATCACTTATGATTCTCATTTACAAATTTTATCAATTGGGAATACAACAATTACATACTTCGAAGCGTATTTAATACAGAGAGTTTAGTTCTAATCTCTACCCGAGAAACCTGCAAGGTCCTGGCTAGAGAAGATTCTAAAGTTGTTTTGGTTAAGGTAAGGCAAGGATGTAACGACGTCCTTGCCTTTTTCTATTCCGCTTTGCGTCATAGAGGAACGCGGATTGCGGAACGCGGTCTACGGTCCACGGTCCACGGTCTACCGCGTTAGCGGCCGAAATGGTATTGTACTCCTAGGTTGACGTGCGTGAGAATACTTCTGTACTCAACGAACTCATTCTCTTTCATTGGGTTGAAAGGGAAACCGCCATTGAGGGTGGCTAGGAACCACCATCTTCGATCCATTTTGAATCGTCCGCCGATGCTGAAGCGTGGGGTGATGGAGAATCGGTTGTAGATATCGCCTTTTTCCAACTCACTTGTCTGGTACAGAATCGGTTCGCTTCCACGATCTGGTAACAGGTAGATGTCTGGAGACTTTCCCGTCAGGAACATTCGAACGTCAGCGAAGATGCCTGCGCGAAGGGTGAACTCTCGGTTTATCTCTCTTTCGTAGACTAATCCTACTGGTAATCGTAACCATGAAGTTTGGATTGCCTCTTGACTGAGTGTCATTTCGATCGTGTCTGTCTCCGAACCGATGTCGTAACGGAAGAGGAGGATTTGATCTAAGGTATTCTTATCAAAAGAGGCAAACGATAACAGGCTGTCATCGAGTTGGGTTTGATCTAGGGTATAATTGAAACCATTGACAAAATCGATGGCTAATCCAGTGTGGACCAGGAATCCATCTCTTCCTACGGCACGTTCTATATGTCCGCCTATTCCCATTCCGCTTCCTCTTCTTAGGTCTGGACCAACAAAAGCATTGAGGCTGCTGTAACCATCCACTTTTGATTTCATCCCATCGATGGGAGCGTAACCTGAAACATCGAATCCGATTCTCCACGTCCCTAATTTCAAACGTGGTCGTTCTTTTTCTTCGGGTTCGAGTTGATTGCTGGAGGTTGATGAGCTGTCATACACCACTTCCCTTTCTACGATCAGTGTTTTGCCGCCGAGAATAATGGTGTCGTTTTCGAGAATGAATGGCGTCGTAGATGCTTCCGCCTGAAAGGCGAGAAAAAAAGAAAAGAGCAGCAGCCAGTAGGCTCTGCTCTTTCTCATATGATCTTGTTGAAGCATTTGCATTATCAGTCCTCTCGGAGGGCTAATATAGCTTATTCCGCATCAGTCACTTCGATTTTCACCGGCAGTGTGAGGTAGATCACATCTGCGTCAGAATCTAGCTGCGTAAGCAAGTTGTCTAGATTCGGTTCATTAACCATGTCTAACCAATTCGCAGGGATCTGAGCGGCTTCTCGTGTTTTTACACACGGCATAGCTTCGGCAGCGTCATGTAGCACACAATCGGCTGCGGGCTCTTCCGTTACCTGGGCTACTTGCAAGTGCTGGTTGTTCAATGGTTGTCCATTGTCAGCTGCACCTTGCTGGGCCTGAGTAGCATCAGGACGGATAGGGGTAGGTTTAGTATAGATCGTGTTGTTCGTGCTTGGGGCTACGTACACATCCTCCTCTATCACATCTCCTTCACTTTGTGCTACGTAAGCAATACGTTGGTTCCCTGCATTGAGATCAAGTGATGCATCGAATGCTTGCACTCCTTGGTGCTGAGCATTGCCTCCAAGTAGGTAGGCTGCTCCGAGACCGGCCGCTAGGATCAAGCCTCCGGTGTAAACGTTCAATCTGTTCCAGGCGAAAGAGAAGAACCCAGGGTTTTGCATTTGACTGCGAATTCCTGCGTACGTTCCCTTCGGAGGGGCTACTTCTGCATTGTGCAGCCCTTCACGGAACATCTCAAATAGTGGGTCATCATGCCGCTTCATCATATCCTCACAAGTTTATCTTACTCATTTCCAACAGCTCTCGCTGAAGGTATTTCTTAGCTCTAGACAGCTGCGACTTCGAAGTATTAATGTCGATGTCTAGCGCTTCGGCTATTTCTTTGTGTTTATAGCCTTCAACTACATACATGTTGAAGACCATTTTATAACCAGCAGGTAATTTGTTGATGGCATTCATCAGCTCTTCCTGCGAAAACTCTGCGTTCTGGTCAGGACCAAGGTCATCGTAGAGTTCGTGTGACTCCGATACATCGTCGTGGTACGCATGCTTGAGATTTCGTCGGTAGAATGTAATGGCCGTGTTGACCATAATTCTTCGGATCCATCCTTCGAAAGACTTTCCAGGTGAATACATCCCAATGTTCTTGAAGATCTTCACAAATCCTTCTTGCAGTACGTCCTCGGCGTCAAACTGATTACGAGTATATCGCAGACAGACAGCGAACAGCATCCCAGAGTAACGCTCATACAGAGCGTCCTGCGACTTGCGCTTGTTCTTTTTACATCCTTCTATGATCTCTCGTAGATCCGTCATTTTCACCAAAGTCACTAGCAAGACGCGCACCTTTCAAAAAGGGTTGCGCCGGTGTAGGAAAAATATGGAAGTTGGAAACGCGGGGTGCGGAGCGCGGTGACAGAACAAAACGAACCCACATGTCGACGGCTATTTAGAAATTGCTCTAAACGTCAGGCGCATCAATGCGCCGCTAATGGACCAAAAAGTCCACATCAAAGTCCTTTAGCGGTGCATTCATGCACCATTTAATGCTCGGTTTGCGGTCTACGGTGGACGGTGGACGGTGGACGGTGGACGGAAATTAAAGCTTCCCCGAACTCCATACCCAAGAACCAAAAACCAAAAACCAAAAAAAAATGCCACTGAAAATTCAGCGGCATTTTTTGCAAGGACGGTTTTAATTAATCACAAGTAGAACCAAAACCAGATAAGAAAATAAGAAGGTCAGATGCGTTAACTAGACCATCGCCATTTAGGTCGCTTTGACATTCATTGATGTCACCGCAATTACCTATATTTTCGTTTAGGTCATCACAACCATTAGCGTTCGTGTCAGTATTCATGGGGTCAGTGGAAGTAACGAACACTTCCGCTCCGTCTGTAAGACCATCGCCATCGGTATCTTGAATCAATGGATCTGTGCCCCAGATGTTTATCTCTTCTGCGTCGCAAAGTCCGTCATTGTCTGTATCAGGACTTTGAATGACTGTTCCCGTTCCATCCGTTTCACCGCTGCATACGGCACATGCATCATTTTCAGGAGCATAGATACAGTTTCCGTCATCCGTGGTGGCATTTTCATTGTAGTTACATGCGGTTGGGTCTAGGCATCCTGTTTGATTACATCCACCTCCGATCTCGAAAGCATCAGATCCGAAAGACTCACCGTCTCCGGTTTCAGCGGTATCAAGATCTCCTGTGGCTACCACGACCCCGTTTTCGGTAAAAGTATAGGTTGCTCCGTTCCATCCATCACCAAAGGTGTCGACCATTTCAAACGTGTAGCAGTCAGCAGGCATACAGTAGCTCGTAATTCCGGCTCCACCTGAAGCAAAAACGGCACCGTTGTTATCAAGTATAGTCCACTCAATTTCGCTGTCAAATGATCCTCCACCTACGGTGAGTTCGACACAGTTATCAAAACAGCAAGACCCATTGTCATTGGTTGCATTTTCATTGTAGTTACACGCTAGTGGGTCGGTACAGCCGTTAACTACCCCGGTTGTCTCTGTGAGTACAATACCTGCGATTTCTGGGTTGGCAATACCCATCGTTCGTGGATTTGATAAATTTCCAGATGCATCAACTGAGTAGAGCATGTCTAAATCAGTCACCAAATAAGAGCCTGGCTGCTCATAACACATGGCAATAGTCCATGGAAAAGAGTCTAACAGACCAGGATTCATCATAGTCTGGTTTGGGATGGACGCAGCGCCGTAGTCCACTTGCTGCCACCAGTAGAAGTCACTTCCAAAAGGTGAGCCTCCTCCCCCTTCGATTCTGTACATCTGATCGCTCGATTGGTCATAAACCAACGCTTGAGCAAATCCTCCCCAGAGATCAAAATCAGCCAAAATAGTCAGCGCCCCAGTAGAGACGTTTATGGTACAGAACCGTGAAGGAGTATCATCGTTGCTGGCGGTCATTGCATAGAGTGTTCCATCTGATGTAAACTGCATGGTTTCCATGATGTAGCTAATCGAGCCGATTTCAGTTACGGTTTGTGCATCGATATCCACTAGACCAAAGCTTCTGACTCCGCTCCCTTCATCGACCAAGGCATAAATCTGTCCATCAACCGGGTTTCGAGCTATTCCATAAAAACCAGCAATGTTTCCAAAGTTCATTGACATGGAGTAAGTATTCAGTACGATACCCGTCGCAATTTCAACTTCATAGATATCTTCACTATTTCCAGAAGCCATGTAACACGTTTGTGCGCTGAGGTCTACCATCGCAAAGAATAGCAACACGGCTAGCACATTTTTCAGTAATCGTCTCATTCTCTCGGTTTTTAAGTATTAAGGTTATGATCGTTCTTATTGGATGGACCTGCGGTTGAACCGCAGGTCCATTTGGAATTGAACCTTCTGATCTATTGCATCGTCTCTCTCCTTACGTCCGCAATTCGGTTTACCGATTCTGATCAATCAAATGGTTCAATCACCTTTGACTACTTGCAGGTATGTATGACTATGGAGGCGCATATAGATAAGTCCTCATTCACGCAACCATAGCTTCATACCATGGCTGCAAATCTCAGAGCTTCCAAACGCACAATGGTCTCATTGATGCAAACAGAGACATATCTGCTGTTTTTGGTACTATAGTGCTTCTATTTACAGGTGATTGAGACGATTGTGCGCGAGACTTTTTTGCTCAGTTCATCGATGCGAGGTAGGTTTGATTGATTATGTACTCCTGCTATAAAAACTTTCGGGAAATTGTCTTTCTTCTGTTCGGGTGTCTATTCTTATACTCGAATAGTGCCGTTGGTCAAACTGAAGAGGAGCTTCTGTGTCGTCTAGATACAGCATCATCTGAATCGTCAAAATCTTTCGTTTATGGCCAACTCGGCATGCATTTTTTGATGGAACCCGAGAAGGGTTTGGCATACGCGGCGATGTCTTTGGAAGCAGCAGAGAAGAGTCAAGATCTGAAGGCCATTGCGGATGCTCATTTTTTAAGAGCGTACGTCTATTTTCATAATAGATTATACGTTGAGTGCCAGCAACCCTTTGAACGAGCGTTCAAGTCATATGAGCAACTAAAGGATGAGCAAAACATGACCTATGTCTGTTACTATGTAGGTTATGCACATCATGACAGAGGTGATTTACTCACGGCCATGTCGTGGTTTCAGAAAGGACTACAAATAGCTGAGTCTTCGGAAGACCAACGACTCATCAATATCAGTCTCAATGCGAAAGGGCCACTCCATTGTATGCTTCATGAGTATGATGAAGGATTGGAAAGTGGGAAGCGAGCACTGGAAATCGCGGAAGAAAACGGCTTCAACCTCAGTTCGACTTATAATCAAGTAGCCTTAATCCAACGCATGGTTGGTAACTATGGTGAGAGCAAGCGGTTACTGAATCTATCATGGTTCCATCAAGGTGAGGACGCAAATTATAAGAACAAGGCTGCTAACCTTGAAAATCTGGGAGAAGTATTCCTTCGCATGGGTCGATTTGACTCCACCCTTTCCTGTTATGCTGACTATCAACAAGTTGCATCTGAAAACAAAGACTTATATCTGGAAGCACGAGGCTACCTTCATCTCGCTGAATTCCATCTTGAGTTAGACAATCTTGAAGAAGCCGAAACCAACGCCTTTCGCGCATTACAACTCCACGAGGAACGGATTGATTCTTTGACAGCCCTCGATTTAATTGTAAATATTCTCATTGAGCAGAACGAACTTGGAGAGGCCTCTCGGAACCTGAAGCTTGCTGAAACATTAACTCGAACATTGAATCTGTCTGGTCAGCAAATTTCGAACTTGAACCATGCTGGAATGATTGATTCGAGAAATTCTGATCACCATTCCGCGCTAGCGAATTTCGAAAACGCGTTGAACCTCGCAAATGAACTAGGTCATAGAGAATCTCTTCCTGAGACCTATCTCAACCTATCAAACGCGCATTTTTCCCTTGGCCAAATTAAAGAGGCATCTGCTTATGCGGACAGTAGCCTTATTGTTTCTAGAAGGAGTCATTACCGTCAAAAACTAGATGAAATCTATCGAATCAAGGGGTTTTGCGAGGAAAAACTAGGAAATAGTCAAAAGGCTCTGGAAACCTTCCATCAATATGTAGCCATCAAGGATAGCTTGTTCAGCATTGAAACGGAAAAGGAACTCGCCAAGCTTGAAATTGAATACAAGGTTAGAGAACAGCAAGCCGAAAATGCCCTCTTGAAAGCGGAAGGACAAATCGACGATGCCAAGATTGAACAGCAAACAACCATTGCTATCGGCTTGGTGATTATCATTTTACTCATCACGGCTATTTCAGTCATCCTCTACCGAAATAATTCACGGAAAGAAAAGCTTAACGAACAACTCGAGCTAGAAGTCCAGCAGCGCACCAAAGAACTAACTGAACGAAGCGAAGAATTAATGGAGATTAGAAAAGCCCAAGAGCTTCAAGTGGCGAAGTCTAGGTTTTTTGCGAATGTATCACACGAATTTCGAACTCCTCTCACCCTTATTCAAGGAACGCTGGATACTGTCGTGAACGGACAACAAGTGAGTGGACAAGTGAAACTGAGTTTAGAAAGGGCACAGCGCAATGGCAAACAACTGCTAAAGCTGATCACAGAGCTGCTTGATATCACTCGACTTGGAACGCAGGAATTACCCGTTGATTTACGTGAATTTCATCTAGGCGAACTGATTGAAGACCTGATCGGGAATCTTGAACCGTTGGCAGAACAAAAGGGAATTATACTTTCAAACACGGTTCAAGGAAAGCGAAATGTGGTCATCAAAACGGATCAATCTAAGCTCACCAAAATCGTCAACAATTTACTTTCCAATGCCGTCAAATTCACTCCGCGAAACGGGAACATTGAGCTCGAAATTTTAATTAAGAACGAGGTTCTCTCCATTACAGTGAGTGATGATGGATTGGGTATTCCCACCTCGGAACTTGAGTTAATTTTTGAGCGCTTCTACCAGGTAAATCAATCAGAAGCCGTTTTGGCAAAAACAGAAAACTACCAACCCGGATCAGGAATCGGGTTATCACTCTGTAAAGAATACGTCGAACTACTTGGAGGACAGATTGGGGTTAAAAGTCCTGGTAAGTTTTCTACCGGATCTTCCTTCTGGATTAAGCTTCCAATTGAAATTCTTAATGAGACTCACCAGACAGAACAACGACCGGATGAAAGAAGCATAGTCGAAGCCACGTCAGAGGGAGTACGTCTTCCTCGCTTGAACCATGAGTTGTTGGTAGTAGAAGACAACTTCGACCTTCGTGAATTCTTGAAGGAAACGCTTTCTGTGCACTATCGAGTCAAGACTGCAGAAAATGGACAAGAGGCCATTCATTTATTAAAAACTTCTGAGAACCTCCCTTCCCTCATCATCACTGACGTGATGATGCCTGTTATGGATGGGTTTACATTCATAGAAAAAATTAAATCAAGTGATGAGTTCAGGCACCTACCTACCATGGTATTGACCGCCCGAGCTGACCTTCGCGACCAGTTAAATGCTTTACGGATTGGTGTCGATGATTATATCACAAAGCCTTTCCAAGAGACTGATCTCAAAAGACGAATAGACCAGCTGCTTGGCATGGTTGAGTACCGTACCTCTGCCCAGCAAGAAAATCTGATTGGTTCCTCAACAGAAGAAACAAACGGAAACAGTCCGCAACTGTCTCGAGAAGACCACAATTGGCTGCGATTGCTTGAAGAACAAGCACTTCAACTGGTAACTGATTTCAACTACACGGCAGAAGATCTTGCTTTTTCACTCGATATGAGTCGGGCTAATTTCTTTCGTAAGGTCAAGAAAATCACAGGACTAACAGTAAATCAATACATCAAAGAGTTCCGATTGCAAACGGCGAGAAGACTGTTAGAAGAAGGGAAAGTCAATTCAGTCAAGGAGTTATCATACACTGTAGGCTTTAAACACGTCAATTATTTCTCTACAAGTTTTGAAAACCGTTTTGGACAAAGGCCTTCCGCGTATTTGACGAATGGATAACCATTCAAAACTTGTGGGATATTTTTAAAAATGGTTTGAGCTAACTTACGTCTGATTTACATCAAACATTCCATGGCTGAGCCCAACCGCTACCGTAACGAAATCGAATCGCTGAAAGCTCATTGCGAGATCGTTGAACTTCGCAGGAATGACGCGCGCTTGGCAGTTTCACCATCCTTGCAAGGACGTGTCTTGACCAGTGCTATTAATGACAAATTACCAGGCTTTGGCTGGATTAATCATGAACTCATAGCATCCGGTGAATGGCAAGCGCATATCAATGCCTATGGTGGTGAAGATCGCTTTTGGATTGGTCCAGAGGCAGGACAGTTTGCTTTGTTCTTTGAGCCTGGCGCTCCTTTCGAATTCGAGCATTGGCAGACACCAGCTTGTGTTGACTCGGAAGCGTTTGAATTAGTTGAACGATTTGAAGATCGACTTCAATTAAGGAAGGATTGTCAGTTCAAGAACTACCAAGGACAAGCATTTGACATCCGAATTGAACGCGAAATCGTGTTGCATGATCAACGTGAGATTCAAGAAAAGTTAGGTATTGAAGCCTTGGATCATCTTGAATATGTTGCCTTCAGTAGCTTCAATCATATTATCAATCGCTCTTCTGAGGCTTGGAGCAAAGAAAGTGGTCTCCTCAATATTTGGATTCTAGGGCAATTCAAGACCTCCCCTTCTTGTTGGGCTATCGTTCCGAAAGCAACAGGATCCCAAATCAACACCAATTACTTTGAAGCGGACCTTTCAAAGCGATTATTTGACCATGGAGATCATGCATTGTTTTGTCTTGATGGGTCGATGAAGGCCAAAATCGGGCTAGCGCCGAATCACGATCGGAATATCTTAGCCAGTTACGACAGTGAAGCGAAGTGTTTAACATTAACTATTTACGATACCGATAAGTCATCGCCTTTTCTTTGTTCCGAATGGAATCATCAAGAAGCACCTTACGAAGGTGACGTTCTGAACGTCTACAACGACGGTCCCAACCCAGATGGATCAGTTTTAGGTCCGTATTATGAATTGGAAACCTCCTCTTCTTCGCGAGAATTAAAGGAGGGTGAAAGAATTTCTCACCAACATAGCACCTATCATTTTGTTGGCGAAGAGACCAGACTCATTGAGTTACTTCATCAACTCACCGGAATTCGTCCAGAATTACCATGATGCAAAAACGAGCATCGTTCTCTGTTCACAATCGATTTTAGGGAATTGCATTTCACAATGACAACATGAAATGCTGTGTTCACAATTGCATTTCGAACTTCTCTGTTCACAATGACAAAATGAAACGCTGTGTTCACAATTGCATTTCAAACTTCTCTGTTCACAATGACAAAATGAAACGCTGTGTTCACAATCGCATTTCGAACTTCTCTGTTCACAATGACAAAATGAAACGCTGTGTTCACAATGAAGATTCAAGAATCACATTTCACGTTTAAAGATGATGTCACTGAAAAACCGCGATCCACAATCCGCGATCCGCAACCCTCCTCACCCAGTCACCAGCTTCTGAAGATTCAACAAGGTTTCTCGAATCGAATCTTTCGAAACCTTATTAACGATACGACAAGGTTGATTCGGAGGCTTGAGATAAAACTCATAGCGAATCAAGGTGGTGTCAGGACTTACTTCTTCAATGATCCACTTCCCTAATGATTCCTCAATTCGCTCGTCGCTTTCAGGGATGTTTTGTTCTTGATGCTCTTTAGACAGCTGAAGACAATATTGAATACTCCCCTCTCCTTCTGTCTTATGCACCTTGTAGTACCCTTTAAAGGTTTCGCTGAAGAAGAGAAACTCCGGACGAATCCGTACATAGATAATCGCACTCGATTCTGAAGTTTTTTGAACCAATCGAGAGTCGGTCACTGGTTCTTGCCATTCGTTGTACTTGCCCACGTCTTCTAGTACCTTCTGCACAGAAGCTAAATCTGCGTTCACGGTAATCTCAGCAACGAAATAATCGACATCACACCCCGGAAGATCACAACTGTGGATTTGTAGTCCCTTCATGTCGTCTTCGAGTTGAAGATCATGGAGCTTCATTTCGGTGCACTGACCATTCGCCACACAAACGAATCCAGCACAAAGCAAGGACAAAGCGAATTTCAGTAGACAGCTCATCGAGTAGTTGTTTGTTGTAGACTATTCAAGAATTGGTCCAAACCAAGATTTGAATCGGCCACAAGCAGTGTTTGGTGTTAGGGGCCAGCAGCTTGGCCAGCCGGAAGATACGAAACGTTGTGGACAAGGGACGAGAGTCGAGAGACTAGAGACCAGGGACTAGAGACTAGAGACTAGGGCCTTATTTCTAACACCAACCTAACGGACGCCGGATGCCGGACACCGGAAATCACTAAGAACCAAATACCAAGAACCTGGCCTAAAGCCTCCTATATATAAACTGAGTGGTGAACACGATAAATTCCGGCGTCCGGCATCCGGCGTCCGTTGCTTATTCCACCGCGATCTGCGTTCCGCGTTCCGCGTTCCAAATTCCGCATACTGCCTACCGCATACAGCTTACCAATTCCGGCGTCCGGCGTCCGGCATCCGTTACTTATTCCACCGCGATCTGCAATCTGCGTTCCGCTTTCTGCATGCTGCCTACCGCATACAGCTTACCAATTCCGGCGTCCGGCATCCGTTACTTATTCCACCGCGATCTGCGATCTGCGTTCCGCTTTCTGCATACTGCCTACCGCATACAGCTTACCAATTCCGGCGTCCGGCATCCGGCATCCGTTACTTATTCCACCGCGATCTGCGATCTGCGTTCCGCGTTCCACATTCCGCATACTGCATACCGCATACAACTTACCAATTCCGGCATCCGTTACTTATTCCACCGCGATCTGCGATCTGCGTTCCGCGTTCCACATTCCGCATACTGCATACCGCATACAACTTACCAATTCCGGCGTCCGGCGTCCGGCATCCGTTGCTTATTCCACCGCGATCTGCGTTCTGCGTTCCGCTTTCTGCATACTGCCTACCGCATACAGCTTACCAATTCCGGCGTCCGGCATCCGGCGTCCGTTCATTATTCAACCGCGATCTGCGTTCCGCGTTCCGCAACCCAACAACAGCTTAGTCTTCGTTCTTACTTTGCCCACCATGCTTACAAACATGTCCGGTGGTGCCGCAGAGTTGACCGAAGTAGGCCACCTTGTGTTGTTGAGGGAAAGCTGGGCGATTCACCTCGAACTCTACTTCTTGAATGCCGGCGTCACATGGGATACCGAAGTTGGCTAGGAAGACCAGCATATCATCGGCGTCGACTGTTCCATCGTTATCGAAATCGGCGTTGCCGCAGTTTTCTTGGCAACCGAATTGTTCGAGGAAGACGAGAAGATCGGCAATATTCACCATGCCGTCTCCATTCAAATCTCCCTGGCAACCAGCGAGTTGACATGGAGCTACCCAGCTGATTCCGTCAAGATCCCAGAGGGGATCAATCTCCACACAGAGGTGAGTCATGGCTGTTGATGGGATATCGGCGATGCGTGGAGTTCCTGAGTAGTCAACTACCGTGATGACGTCGTTTTCATCCCAACCTGCGCCGATGATGTTTCCTTGATTGTTGTTTGGAGAGGAGTCGTTCACGATAACCGCATCGTTTCCTTCATCGAGTTTCCAGTAGCCAATTAAGCTGCTGTAGTCTGGGTGGGTATTGTCTAGCGACGAACAGTTCCAGTCTTGAATCTCCTGAGCTCCAACTACTGAATTCCATACTCGGACTTCTGCGATGGACCCTGTGAAGTCATAGCCTTGGTCAATGTCGGTTCCGAAGACTAAACCAGCGCCAGTATTGATATTCCCGATGCCGCTGATGTCGTCTTCTGCGACGAATATGCCGTCTTCGTACATCCGCATCATTCCGTCGCGATCGAAAGAAACACTCAGCGTGTGCCACTCATTGTCTGCGATAGCGCCACCGGTATTCAAGTCTACTCGACTTGAACCGTCTCCAATGTTGACCTTCCACCCTGGTCCGTTTGGAAGTACAAATGAGAAGACGAACCCTGGAAGGAATCCTGAATCCCAATCCTTATTTCCAACAATCGCCACATCGGCTGCCTGTTGCGTACGTACACGGCATTCGATGGTAAAGTCTTGAGAGGCTCCGAAGTCGAAAAGTGCATTTGGAGCGATTTCCACACGGTCATTGCTTCCATCAAAATCAAGCTGTGGAATGTTCTCGCCGAGGCAATTATCTGCCCCATTATCGATGGTTGTAGTGGGCGCTTCGAGTAGTTCGTTTGGGACGCTGTTTCCACTGGCAATGAAGAAAACACGTTGTTCGTCGATGGTAGTCCCACCGTGCGAGGTTCCGAAACCTCCGTGATCAGTAGTCAAGAGGTACAACCAATCTTCATTGGCATAGTTAGGTCGCTGTTCGATCGCTTCGAGGATTGGTCCTATGAGTTGGTCAACATTCTCGATCGCGGCAATATACTGCGGTACATCCGTAGCAAATCCATTTCCATGTCCTGCACCATCAACCTCATCGAAGTGGATAAACATACAATCAGGATCCTGTGTCGACAGGTAATTCACCGTCTGTGCACTCAACTCAGCATCAGATGAGACGTTCAAGCTGAAGTCAGTCGCTCCCTGAATGATATTGTTGTTGATCGGTGACCAATGACAGATAGAAGCCGTATGAATTGATGGATCCAGATTCTCTAGATGTGTGAAGAGCGTTGGGTAGGTATCAAAGTCGTCTTGCGAGAATCCGTTCCCCGTCACCAAGTGCTTATCAGACCAGACTCCTGTGAGGATGGAAGACCAAGCTGGTCCGCTAATGGTAATGTCATTGCTCAATGCATCCGGACTATAAAATCCGTTCGCGATAAGTCCGTCAATGTTTGGGGTATTCGCCGCTTGAAGCGCGTCGGATCTTGTTCCATCAATTCCAATAATCAGCACCTTCTTCTCCCCTTGCGAAGAAGCAGGGATAGCAAGGGCAGCGAGCAACAGGCCAGTCAATAAGTAGCGCATACGATCAGGTTAGTTCAATCCTCTCTACCATCACCTCCCAAGAACCAGCAAGACGGGTAACGACATCGTCGCTACGGAAAGGAGCGGTAGTTGAATCTGACGTTAGTGTTTGGTTTGGTGTAGTTTAAAGATACGACTTTACCGGTAGACGGTGGACTGTGGACTGTGGACGGAGGGGGCTCTGTAGAGGGGGGTGTTTTTTTTCCGGCGTCCGGCGTCCGGCGTCCGTTGCCTGTACTACCGGGATCTGCGTTCTGCGATCTGTATGCCGCATACTGCCTACTGCATACAGCTTACCAATTCCGGCGTCCGGCATCCGTTGCTTTTTCTACCGCGATCTGCAATCTGCGTTCCGCGTACCACATTGCACAAAAAAAGAGCCCCCGGTTTCCTAAGAGCTCTTTTCAAGTTTCAGCGGTCTGGATAATTCTAGGAATACCAACATTGCCGCTAATGACGTAGATTTAAGCAACACTCCAGTTGGGGTATACATCATTACCATGTTCTGGGATGATGTCAAAGTAGCCGCCACTAAAGTGGTACATGTCAAATGATTCGACTGATTATTTCCATATTATTCATCCTTGGGTCTGTACAAATTCAGGCCCAAGGATTTGAACTTTATTACAACATCGGTGAATTCGGAAATACCAACGAAGTACGCTCTTTAGAGCAATTCAACGGAAGCATTTATGCCATTGAATGGTATCCCGAACTAGCCATTACCAAATTCGACGAAGATTCTGGTGAAATGCAAGATCAACTTCTCACTGACATTTTTATGTATGTTGGATGGAGAGCAGGAACTTCAATGGATGAAGAAGGTAACATCTATATTGCTGGAGCTGGATATATTGAAAATTTGCCGAAGCTGATCAAGGTCAACCCAAACTTGAACATTGAATATGAAATTGACTTGGCGGTCATTAATGATAGTCTTTGGCATGTTGCTCACGCTTGTAAAGTCTTTGATAACAAACTCTATATTCTTCTTGAAGCGTATTATCTCGAAGATTCTGATACTTCTGAGGGTTCAGGAGATCTGATTTATCCTGGATTCGTCGTGACCGATCTTGAAGGTCAACTATTAGATGGACCGTTTTGGGTAGATACAGACAATACCGACGATTTAATGTGGCACATTGATGTCACGGAAGATGGTGTTTATTTAGGAGGCTCTAATGAACCGGTCGTTTTTGACGGAAACGACACCGATCCGTATGTAATGAAGCTCTCCCACCAAGGTGAACTTGAATGGGCTGTTGAAATCGAGGATGATCAATGGGATATGAGTTTTGACAATTTCCAAGCCGCACTCAAAGTTCATGAAGATGGATCGATATACGTTGGTTCCTTTGTAAATCCAGAGTACCCAATTCAAGAACGAGGTTGGCCGAGTATCACAAAAATATCTCCCGACGGGGAAGTATTGTGGACTCAGTTCGACCAGGAAAATCCAACATGCACTTATTGCCGATACAATGAGATCATCTTAGAGGAGGATGCAATCTACGCAGCTGGATGCTCAGCGATTAGTGGCATTCAACAACAAGGGGCACTGACTAAATTGAGCTATGAAGGTGAAACTATTTGGACCAGAACATTTGCTTACGAACTGCCTTCTGAAGAATACTATCCTGTTTATCAATTCATGGATTTAAAACGACTTGATGACGGAGGCTTCGTACTTGGCGGCACCGACCTCTTTGGTGCTGACCGAAATTCATGGATAGTCAGAACCGATGAGTTTGGATGTATTATTCCCGGATGCAGTATTGGGCTAAACGATGAACCATCTTATTCTGAAATGACCATTTATCCTAATCCAGCCTCAAACCAAATTAACATAGACCTTTCCAGGAACATCACGGGTGTATTGACCGCTGAACTCATCGACTTGCGAGGAAGACTGGTTCTTCGAACGAATCTAGTCTCAAATTCCAATGCTCCTACTTATCAAATTGAAGTAGACGATGTCCCAACCGGCTATTATCTTCTAACGCTAAGAGCTGATAGTGGGTTCTATAGCACTTCTCCCGTCGTTATCGAATAATTGTAGTTGAATCACCTAGAAGATTGGTTCGTGGTTCGTGGTTCGTGGTTCGAAAAGAACGGCATACCGCCTACCGCATACTGCTTACTATTCCCGGCGTCCGGCGTCCGGCATCCGTTGCCCATAACACCGAGGTCTGCGTTCTGTATGCCGCATACTGCCTACCGCATACAGCTTACCAATTCCGGCATCCGGCGTCCGGCATCCGTTGCTTTTTCTACCGCGATCTGCAATCTGCGTTCCGCGTTCCACATTGCACAAAAAAAGAGCCCCCGGTTTCCCGAGAGCTCTTTCAAGTTTCAGCGGTCTGGACGAGACTCGAACTCGCGACCCCCTGCGTGACAGGCAGGTATTCTAACCAACTGAACTACCAGACCATTTTACAAACCTGTTCGGAATACCCGAACCATCAATTTGTAAATCATGTATCACAACCTTTGTAAGTAAGCCGAGAGTAAATCTCAGTTGTGATACTACATCGCTTTGCTTCCAAAGCGGTGGCAAAGATAAGTCATTCTTCGTAAATCACACAAAAAAGTTCGCCTCTAAACGCACTTTTTTTTCGGCATAAGATACTTGGGGGTGATTTTCAGAGAGTTGAATTCTCAGATCAATACAACTTCTGTCGCTTGATCATGTACTCCATGAGAATTGGATTGACTCCGGCGTTGATATCTGCCTCGATGAAATCAATGTGGTTTTGACCACAGCGCACCTTTAATTCTTGATGGAAGGCACTCATTTGTTCAAGGTAAGTATCGCGGATATCTACGGGGTTAGCTTTGATTTCATCTCCACTTTCAAGGTCGACGAAAGTCATTGGACGATTATCGAAATCGAAATCAAGCTCTGTCTTCTTGTCTACTACGTGGAAGAGGATTACCTCATGCTTGTTATGACGCAGGTGCTGCAGAGCATCAAAGAGCTCATCAGCCTGTCCGCTATTGTCAAGCATGTCTGAGAAGATGATGACCAGAGAACGCTTATTCGCTTGTTCCGCGATAGCGTGTAAAGCATCCACCGCAAAAGTCTTACTCTGCTCCTTCTCTCCTACTGTGTTCAACAGTTCTTCAAGGTGCGTATAGAGGTAGCGATGGTGCGCTTGACTTGAACGTGCCTTGGTCTGCACATCTAGTTCGTCAGCAAACAAGCTCAAACCAACGGCGTCGCGCTGGCGTTTAAAGAGTTCAATCAAAGCAGCAGCAGCGTAAACGCTGAACTTGATCTTATTGAACTGATTGCCTTCTTCAGAGACCGGACCAGGGTAATACATCGAACTCGAATGGTCAATGACCAGCTGACAGCGAAGGTTTGTTTCCTCCTCGTAGCGCTTAGTAAAGAGCTTCTCTGTTCGAGCGTATAGCTTCCAGTCGATGTGGCGGGTAGATTCACCCTTATTGTACAGACGGTGTTCCGCGAATTCAACAGAGAATCCGTGGAATGGACTTTTATGGAGTCCGGTGATAAAACCCTCCACAGCTTGCTTGGCTAGAAACTCTAGTCGTCCGAGCTGTTGGAAGTAACGTCTGTCAATATTCAATGCCATCTACCTGGAATAACGTGAGGTCAAGAGATTTGTTCCGCCGTTAGGCGAGAAAAGAATGGGTATAAAAAATCCCTCCTAAAGATAAGAGGGATCTTTTAAGCTTATTCTATTAATCTTACAGAAGATTATCAATCTTCTCAGTCAGTACATTCTTAGGTACTGCACCTACAGATTTATCAACCAACTCTCCGTTTTTCAAGAAAACGATCGTTGGGATATTACGGATCCCGAATTTCGCAGAGATCCCTGGATTTTCGTCAACGTTTACTTTACCAATAACGGCACGTTCTCCGTACTCACCGTGCATTTCTTCCACGATAGGCGCTACCATACGACATGGTCCACACCATTCTGCCCAGAAATCGATCATTACTGGTTTATCTGCATTAAGGACTAGCTCCTCAAAGTTCGCATCTGTTAATTCTACAGCCATAATTCAAGCTTTGCGTGATATATGAATATCAAATGTAAATTCTTAAAACCACTGAACAAAACATTTGCCATTCCAAGTTTTGTGTCAATGTGACACGTTTTCTTGTATGGCTGTCATGCCTTGTTACTTCGTTAATATTTGGTATCGGATGGCATCCATCCTTCCTAATTCATCTACTAATTCACTGGCGAGTTCCACTCGAGCGCGTTTCGCAGGCATGGTAATCGCTGCGTTAATGTCACGAATCTCCATGGTTACCGGAACGTTACCCGGGTATTTCTCAACCAATGATGCAATATCGGTTACTAATCGGTCATCGAGCTGAGCAAGGTCAACAGTTACCTTCAACTCGCTGTTCATTCGTTCGCGAACGTCTGCCAATAGCTCAACATGGGAGATCTTGTACTCCAGCTCCCCGGTATCTCTAAATGGCTTCTCGCGAACCGTTCCTTTCAAGTACAAGAACCAATGTTCAACCAAGTACTCGCGGAATCGGATGTAGTCATCACCAAAGAGGAAGAAGCGCTCTGAGTGCTCGTAATCTTCAATGGTGAAATTCCCATAAGGCTTACCATTCTTGGCCGTGCGATGCTCTACTGCCGTGACCATGCCACCGAATGACAGTTCTCTGCCTTTATGGCTGTCAATGTCTAGCAAGACCTTCATCCCACCTGAAGTACAAAAGTGTTCCATTTCCACTCGGAAGTCATCCAAAGGATGTCCGGAAATGTAGATTCCTACGACTTCTTTCTCCTTGTTCAACTTATCCAAGACCATCCACTCTTCAGCTTCCGGAATGCGTGGTTCTGGAATCTCTACATCAGCTGATTCTCCAAAGAGACTTGTCTGCGAAGAGTTCTCTGCCTCCTGCATCGCGTTTCCATAACGGATGGCGTTTTCAATCACTGTTCTTCCCTTCTCATCTGGAGCGAAGTACTGTGAACGCTTCCCATCATCAAAGCTGTCGAAAGCTCCACCGAGGGCGAGGCTTTCGAACACACGCTTATTGCAGTCTTTCAAGTTGATCTTGCATGAGAAATCAAAGATGCTGGTGTAGCGCGACTCCTGGCGGTTTTCAACGATGCTGTTCACCGCTCCACCTCCTACTCCGCGCATAGCGCCAAGTCCGAAACGAATCGCTCCTTCGTCGTTCACGCGGAACTTGTAGGCTGATTCATTGACATCTGGACCTAGTACAGGAATTCCCATACGTCGGCATTCCTCCATGAAGAAGGTCACCGACTTAATATCATTCATGTTATTCGAAAGCACAGAAGCCATGTACTCTTCTGGGTAGTTGGCTTTCAGGTAAGCCGTTTGATAAGCTACCCAAGCGTAACATGTAGAGTGCGACTTGTTGAAGGCGTAACTCGCGAAGGCCTCCCAGTCTTTCCATACTTTCTCAAGAATCTCGCGATCGTGCCCGCGTTCATTTCCTTGGTCAAGGAACTTCGGCTTCAGCTTCGCAAGAAGATCCAACTTCTTCTTACCCATCGCTTTACGCAGGGTATCGGCTTCACCTTTTGTAAATCCTGCCAAGCTCTGCGAGAGCAACATCACCTGCTCCTGATAGACCGTAATTCCGTAGGTCTCTTCCAGGTACTCGCGCATGTCTTCGAGGTCGTAAGTAATTTCCTCTTGACCGTGCTTACGTCGAATGAACGAAGGAATGTACTCCAACGGTCCTGGACGATACAGGGCGTTCATGGCGATGAGATCGGCGAAGACCGTCGGCTTCAGCTCTTTCATGTACTTCTGCATCCCGGCAGATTCGTACTGGAAGATACCTACGGTTTCACCACGCTGGAAGAGTTCATAGGTCGGAACGTCATCCAATGGGAAGCTGTCTGGATCCAAATCAACACCGTGGCGCTCCTTCACGTTCTTTACCGCATCCTTGATCAGCGTCAAGGTCTTCAGTCCGAGGAAGTCCATCTTCAATAGACCGGCGTCTTCTGCAACGGCGTTGTCGAACTGCGTACAGGCCATGGCTGAATCTTTAGCCGTGGCAATCGGAACGAAGTTGGAAATATCGTCTGGGGTGATGATTACCCCACAGGCGTGAATTCCGGTGTTTCGCACCGTTCCTTCTAGAACACGCGCGGTATTGATCGTGCGTGCTTCGAGGTCATTTCCATTCGCCAATTCTTTGAACATCTTGGCTTTGTCTACTTCCTCTTTATTCCCTTTTAGCTTATCGCTAAGCTCCTTCCCTTCCAGCTTGAAGAGTTTCCCCAGCTTGATATCTGGGATGAGTTTGGCTAGACGATCCGCATCTGGCAATGGCAATTCAAGTACACGCGCTGTATCACGTACAGATGACTTCGCCGCCATGGTACCATAGGTGATGATTTGCGCTACTTGATTTGCACCGTACTTCTCGATTACGTAGTCAATTACTTTCTGACGTCCTTCGTCGTCGAAGTCGATATCGATATCAGGCATCGATACACGATCAGGGTTCAGGAAGCGCTCAAAAAGAAGATCGTATTTGATAGGGTCGACGTTGGTGATTCCTACGCAATACGCTACCGCGGAACCGGCTGCGGATCCACGTCCAGGTCCTACCGACACCCCCATTTCACGTGCCTTGGTGGTGAAATCCTGTACAATCAAGAAATACCCAGGGTATCCGGTGTTGGCAATGGTAGCCAACTCGAAATCCAAGCGCTCCTCGATTTCTGGAGTAATTTCATCGTAGCGTTTCCTCGCACCTTCGTAGGTCAGGTGACGCAGGAAATTGTTCTCACCACGTTTACCTCCATCTTCTTCGTCTTTCGCATCCACAAACTCTTCTGGGATGTCGAAGGCTGGAAGAAGTACGTCGCGCGCCAACTCGTATCGCTCAATTTTGTTAGCGATTTCATTGGTCGTTTTGATCGACTCAGGAAGATCAGCAAATAGCTGCTTCATCTCCTGTGGCGACTTCACATAGAATTCGTCGTTCGGGAATCCAAAACGGAACTCTCGTCCGCGTTTCCCGATATATTTCTTTGGCTTGTTTACGCTTTCAGCATCCTTCACACAGAGAAGGATATCGTGCGCTTCAGCCTGTTCTTTTCGAGTGTAGTAGCTGTTGTTGGCAGCGAAGTACTTGACATCATGCTTCTTGCAGAATCGCAGCAACACATCATTCACTGCTTGCTCTTCTTCCAGTCCGTGGCGGTTCAGCTCTGCATAGAAATCGTCGCCAAAATGCTCTTTGTACCAGACGAAAGCCTCTTCTGCCTGTTGTTCTCCAACGTTCAGAATCAAGTAAGGAACCTCAGACCACAATCCTCCTGTGGTCACAATGAGATCTCCTTTGAACTCTAGTAATGCCTCTTTGTCGATTCGAGGCACGTAGTAGAATCCATCGGTGTATGCCATGGAGGCGAGCTTCGCCAGGTTATGGTATCCTGCTTTGTTCTTTGCCAAAACCACCGTTTGATAGCCGTCGTCTTTTTGACTTCTATCCGTGCGATTGCGACAGAGGTTGAATTCACATCCAACGATGGGCGTGATATCGGCGGCCAACGCTTCGCGTACAAAGGTGAAAGCAGCCATCATGTTTCCATGATCACTAATGGCAATGGCTGGCATTTCCATTTTTTTCGCTGTGGCAACCAAATTTTTAATGTCTGATACCGCCTGAAGAATGGAGAACTGGGAGTGACAATGTAAATGCACGAATGGCTCATCCGCAAGCGCTTGATCGATTTCCGCGTTAGCGACATTACCGAGATCAGTAGCCTGCTTATCCGCTTCAAAATTCGCCGCCTCTAACTTGGGTGCTTCGTACTTGACTTGAGAAATATCCGGAATCTCTTCCAGCGTCACCACTTTGTGCGTGATTAGCCCGAAGAAACAACGAGAAGTGGCATCCACATCATACGCCGCATCGTGGGCGTCGTCGAATCCAACCCCGAAGAGTTTCTGGTGCAGTTCGGTCAGTGTAGGCCATTTGAACTTCCCTCCTCGTCCTCCAGGAATCGCACAGAACTCAGTAGCCTCATCCTTCGAATCAATGTCGATCTTTTCCGTCAACAACTCTGGTGGACGACCAACACGGATCAACTCACACCCAACGATGTTGATATCGAACTCCACATTGTGACCGACGATGTACTTCGCCTTGGCCAAATCTTCTTGGAAGGCATCAAGTACAGAAGTTAGCTCCTCCCCGTCACGCTCAGCACGCTCGGTGGTGATTCCGTGTACTTTCGCCGCGTTGAACGGAATCGTGAATCCGTCAGGGCGAACAATGATATTCCCTCGAGAGACCAGCTTACCATTTGGTTCATGGAGCTGCCACGCCAACTGCACCAGCCGTGGCCAGTTGTCAGTATCTGACATCGGAGCTTTCCAGTCTCGCGGAAGTCCCGTGGTCTCTGTATCAAAAATGAGGATCATATCAGCAAGGGATGAATATCAAAGATAGCTCACAGCACAGGGCTTTCAAGGGCGAGAATGTTAAAGGATTTGAACATGTTATCCACTGGATGTGGACCGTGGACTGTGGAGTGATTTTCCGGCGTCCGGCATCCGGCGTCCGTTAGATAAGTGAATTAGACTTCAATCGTGCTACCCAGTGTAGAATATTCGTACTACATGCCCTAGACTTTCAATCACTGGTCACCTTCGGTCCACGGTCCACGGTCTACAGGATTCCGGCGTCCGGCATCCGGCGTCCGTTGAAATTTAACTAGACCTCAACAGTGCTACCCAGTGTAGAGTATTCGTACCACTTTCCATAGACCTTCCATCACAAGTCACCTCCGGTCCACAGTCCACAGTCCACGGTCCACAATCCCATTATCCGATTCCTCCTACGTAACCTTTCCCCCTCGCTCCCAGTAAGAGAATGCAAATCCGCAAGGCTTGAAAACAATGAACATGCGATCAATTCTCGCCACCCTATGCTGTTTGGTTGTTTGGGGGACTTACGCCCAAGACGATCAACTTGATTGTGGTTCACAGGGGCTTCACGAAGAAATGTTGGAGCAGGATCCTGTGTATCACCGATCTTTCTTTGCGTTGGAGCAACGTCTGCTTCAGATGCATAATAATCCCGACCCGTCACGTAATGATGAGATCTACACAATCCCTGTTGTGATTCACATTCTTCATGAAGGTGAAGCGATTGGTCAAGGGAGTAACATTTCCGAGGAACAGATTATGAGTGCCATGACGGCGCTGAATGAAGACTTCCGCAAAATTGCTGGATCCAACGGAGACGGTGATGGTGTGGATGTTGGCATTGAGTTTTGTCTTGCGAGTCGTGATCCTGACGGTAACTCTACCACAGGGATCAACCGTGTAGACGCTTCTGTTGTTGCTGACTACGCTGAAGAGGGGATTCAAGCCACTGGAGCCAGCGGAGCAGATGAAGAAACAGTGAAGGAACTTTCTGTTTGGCCTCGTGAAGATTACATGAACGTTTGGGTCGTGAATGAAATTGAAGATAACGATGCTTTGAATGGAATTCAGGGCTTTGCTTATTTCCCAATCAACAGTGTTCGTGATGGAATTGTGGTCTTACACAATGCCTTCGGAACGACCGGTAACATCAAGCCGAACACTGCTTTGAATAGAACATTTACCCATGAGGTAGGACACTACCTAGGGTTGTACCATACTTTCCATAACACTACCGATTGTGAACCTGAGATCAGCTGCAGCACGCAAGGTGATCGCGTTTGTGATACTCCTCCAACACCGCTTGGAGGTAGTTGTAATAGTCCGGCCTGTAGCGGCACGCAACAAGTAGAGAACTACATGGATTACACGTCAGAAAGCTGCCGTAACATGTTTAGTGCTGGACAAAAAGAACGCATGCGCAACACCTTGCTTGCTGACCGCGTCTCATTGCTTGATTCATTTGGATGTGTTCCGGTATCTGCCTTAGATGCTGGAGTTACTGCGATTGCCAATCCTGTGGGGAGCAGTTGTTCACCATCCATCGAACCAGTGGTATTCTTGACCAACTTCGGTAGCACTGAGCTGACGAGTTGCGAAATCAACTACAGCATCGATAACGGAACGGCCTTCACTTATGATTGGACTGGTTCACTTGCCTCAGGAGCATCTGTAGAAGTGACGCTAGGTTCCATGACTGCCGGTGTGGGCGATCACGTGTTCGCTGCTTGGTCTGATGATCCGAACAACGGGAACGACGAAAACAGCGGGAACAACGAATCAACCAGCGACTTCAGTATCTCAGATGCTGGCGGCGTTACCCTTGAAGTGACCGTTGACTTCTTCGGATCGGAAACCACTTGGGCCGTGCTTGACGAAGGTGGCAACACCGTTGCCGAAGGTGGTCCGTACGTGAACAATCAGCAAGGAACTACATTCACTGAAAACATCTGTATTTCAGGAGGCTGTTACTCGCTTTGGATGTTTGATACCTATGGTGACGGAATGGGCTTTACTCAAGGTTCATACGTCATGTTTGATGCTGAAGGAAACGAACTGCTCTCTGGTGGTGATGACTTCGGTCTCGAGATAGAACACCCATTCTGTATCGAAGATGTGGTGGTTGAAGAGCCACCAGTTGCCAGCTTCAACGCGACCAACAACGATGGTTGTGGGGTGGTTTACGCTAACTTCTTTGACACAAGCTCGGGTTCACCAACGTCTTGGTCTTGGAGCTTCCCAGGAGGAAGTCCTTCAAGTTCAACTGCGCAAAACCCGTCGAACATTTCATACGATTCACCTGGAACCTACAACGTCAGTCTAACGGTGTCAAACGCTGCAGGTTCAGATGCCCATACACTTAACGGACTTGTTTCTGTAGGTGATGGTCCAGACATCTCATTGACCTTGATTGAACCTTCTTGTTTCAACACCAACGATGGTTCTATCAGCACGAATGTCTCTGGTGATGGTCCTTTCACTTATGATTGGAGTACCGGTCATTCAGGAACTTCGATTAGTGCCTTGAATGGTGGTTCTTACTCCGTGACGATTACTGATGCCAATGGCTGTAGCGCTATCGCGGAAGCGGATTTGGATACACCAGCACAGATTTTCGTGAACATCAACAAGGTCGACATCACCTGTAACGGTGATGATGACGGAATCGCAGAGGCCCTCGCCTCAGGAGGAAGCGGAAGCCTTTCCTATGAATGGAGCACAGGTGCTCAATCAAGCGCGATTAACGGACTAGGTCAAGGAGTATATGCTGTGACTGTTACAGACGATAATGGCTGTGAAGCAACGGCAAACACTTCTATTCAGGAACCACAAGTGCTTGAAGTAAACCTCATCGACAATGACATTTCATGTGATGGGGCACTTGGTACGGCAGTTGTAAATCCTTCAGGTGGGACCGCTCCTTACAGCATCTCTTGGAGTAACGGTGATTCAGACGAAAACACCGAAGGTCTGAACGAAGGTGACTATGACGTTACCATCACTGACGCCAACGGATGTGCTCAAGAAGATAACTTTGAAATCACTGCTTCAGCTAGCTTGAACGTCAACCTTACCGTAACAGAAATCTCTTGTAACGGAATGACTGACGGTGCTGCCGTAGTCGAAGTATCTGGAGGAACAGGAAACTACACTTACGCTTGGAGCACTGGCCACAGCTGGACAGGCATCAGCGGACGAGGTCCTGGTACCTACTCTATTACTGTTACGGACGATGAAGGATGTGACGGTTACGCAGAATTCACTTTAGAAGAACCTGAAGTACTAGAAGTGTCGGTATTCAAATCTGACATATCATGTCACGGTTTGAGCGATGGTTCAGCGACAGCCACGGCCATTGGAGGAACGGGGCCATACAACTACCTATGGTCTGACGACCAGACAGGTCCGGTAGCAGAACACCTTGAAGCAGGTGCCCTAGTCATTGATGTAGAAGATAGCCGCGGCTGTCAAACTTCAGAAGATCTGACAATAGTCGAACCGTCAGCCATCAGCGGAAGCGCTTTGATGGTCACGATGGAAACATGTGAAGGAAACAACGGTAGCGCTATCATCAACCCAATGGGAGGAACCGGCGACCTTGAAATTCTTTGGTCAAACGGAAGCACAGGCAACTTACTTGATAATGCAGCGGCTGGAATCTACACGGTTCAAGTATTTGACGACAATGGATGTAGCTTGAATTCGGAGGTGACCATTCCTTATGACTGTTTGGACGCTCCAGAAGCGACTCAGCTTGACAATCAATCGTGTGATGCTTTTGATCTGACATTGGACAACACCATTAGTTGTGACCCAGTAGCAGGTGCATCAATGTATAACTGGAGATTCATCAATGTTGCAGCAGGCATCTTCACCGAAGAATACACCACAGGAAACAACCCACATTTCGAACTAAGCAACGTGACCAACCTTGGATACGCCATGAGCGTTGACGTGAGCGTACGTGTCATGAATGAAGCTGAAGTATGGTCTGAATGGGGAGCTTCTTGTCCGATCAACATGGCGGAAGAAATTCCACACACTGCGATCACAGAAAGCGATTGTTCGCTGGGTAACATTTTAGTTGGAAGCATTATTTCAGCTGAGTACGTTACAGGCGCAGAGATGTATGAATGGAAATTCGTCTCAGATAACGAAGAGATCATCTTCGAAAGCTTCCTCAATCAGTTGACGCTGACAGAGGTAAGTGGATTGACTGAAGGAATCACATATGACATTCAAGTTCGCACGATGATAGGCGAGCTATGGAGTGCATGGGGAAGCACTTGTGCCCTCATGTATGGTAATGATAATAGTATGTTGGAGCACGGAAATGGCGACCTATCCATGGTTGTATGGCCTAATCCAAGTAACGGAGAAAAAATTTCTGTCTTTTTCCGGAACCTTCCTGGAGGTTCACCCGTAATAGAACTCGGAGTTTACGATGGAAGTGGTAAGCTCATTGAAAACAACACACTATCTAATAACACTCCCGCGAGGGAGCTTACCTACCACTTCAACGAGAAACTCTCTGCCGGAATTTACTTCCTGCAGATCCGTCTCCATGACCAAGTCTTTGAAGAGAAGTTGATTATTAAATGATATAGGGTGGAGACCAATTTACTTGGTCAATTAGAAAAGCCCGCGTCTCCTCGGAGAGCGGGCTTTTCGCTTTACCTATTTATGCTGTAGGTGGATTAACCTTCTACTGGATAGACGATCTTAGTCTCGATGTCTTCAGGTGCTACAGTAGAGGGATCGTTCACGTATACTTCGTAAGGGAAGTACCGCATCTCTTGAGGGTTCTCTTTCATGTATGCTTCCATCATCTCCCAAGTTGAAGCAATGCCTTCGTAAGGTCCTTTGTGGATCGTAGACAAACATTTTCCTCCTGGAATCTTCTCCATGATCATACCTTCTGGTACTTCAACGCTATCCGCGACAGGGATTGACATTGAAAGGTCCATCACTCCGTCTTCGTAACGACGAGAGATACAGATTGGCATTCCTGCTTGAGCCATTTCACTTTCTGCCATGAACGTAGCAATCATGCCGTAAGCTGGTCCGTGAACTGCGCCATTGGCAAGATCTTCTTCAGTGACGTTGTCGCGCTGAACAGAAATCACCCATACGTCAGACATCTCCTCTGACATTGGAGCGAATTTAGGCTTAGACTCTACGTAGGTCTTTAGCTGGGCTAGCCCTTTCTTGTAATCTTCCTCGACAGATTGTCCACCAATCATAATCATACCACGGATAAGGAATGGTAGGTCGAATCCAACCATATCCCATGTTACTTCTGTTCCACCTTCTACTTCTTTGAGTGTCCAGTTGGTGTGACCAGCACCCATAGAATTTCCTTCCGCGTCAGCGAAGCTCAATGTATTTTTGATGCTGGTGTTTTCTACAGCTTCGATGATTTCCATCCCACCGTTTCCGGCTTTAGCTGAAGTCCAGTTCATCTGTGCTCCTACTCCGGCGTCTGCACCGTCGTAAGTAGTCACCATGGTTTCGTCGATTCCTTCCCAAGGGCTCCAATTTGGCCATTGTTTGAAATCAGAGATCTCTGCGTAAATGCTAGATGGTGATGCGTCGATCACCGTAGTTTGTGATGTGTCGAAAGAGCTTGGTCCAAGCGCACACAGGATAGCGTACACTCCAAACAAAAGCCCTACGATGAGCAATAGTGCTTTTAGAAATTTCATGACGTTGATTTTGGTTTGTAAGGTGCTGCCAAGTTAAACGAAATCGCCTAAATAATGGTAGGCTAGTCACTTGATTCCTACAAGTGCACATGCTTCGTTATATTGCCACACCAAAACAAGCTCGATGATCTTTTCCGCTATCATTACGAATGACGCTATTGTACTTGGTTTGCTGCTCGCAACCTTGGCTTTGATTTTCTACACTTCGAACCATCCAAGTACCAAGGCTTTCTACAAGTACATTCCATCACTTTTGCTATGTTACTTTATTCCAGCCTTTTACAACTCATTCGGCTTAGTAGATAGCACACAATCAGAGTTATACTACGTGGCATCTCGCTACTTACTTCCAGCCAGTTTGGTTCTCCTTTGCCTGAGCATTGACCTCAAGGCCATTGTGAATCTTGGTTCGAAGGCGGTAATTATGTTCTTCACAGCTACCATCGGTATCGTTATTGGTGGACCTGTAGCTCTTTGGCTCGTTTCAAAGATTGACGGGAATATCCTCCAAGCTGAGGTGCAGAATGAGATGGTGATTTCGAAAGAGAATTATGACCGAATTAATCTCACCTCGGGCAATACGATTACACAGGGTGACATTTTTATCTGGACTAACGCTAACGCGGAAGAAATTAAGATTCAAGTGGATAGTCTTTACAGCTCGTCATACAGCGAAGCAACAGACTCATACACTGCTGTGGCTGGTTTCGTAGCTATCCAAGTCGAATCACAAGACACCACTTACCTTCCGACCATTCCGGCGCATGCGACCATGACCAATATGAATAGCGAATTCTGGCGTGGTCTTTCCACCCTCGCAGGTTCATGGATTGGTGGGGGTGCAAACCAAACAGCACTGAAAGAGATCAGCGATACTCCGGATACTCAGTTCTCAGCAATGGTGATCGTTGACGTCTTCGTAGCGAATATCTGGATGGCGTTCTTGCTCATCGGAGCGGGTATGTCTATTGCCCTTGATCGTCGTCTCAAGGCGGATAATTCGGCTATTGAAGCACTAAAGAAAAAAGTGGAAGACTATCAAGCTAGCATTTCCCGAGTGCCAACCTTCACAGACATTTCAATCATTCTCGCTTTTGCCTTCGGTGGCGTTGCTATTGCGCATGCTTGGGCCGGCTGGGCCGGTCCAGGTCTAGAGTCTTATTTCAATGAGATTAAGGCGAGTGATCCTGATTCCATTGTGGTTTACTTGAGCTCTTTGGGTAGTAAGTTCTTCTGGATCATTATTATTTCCACTATCGTGGGAATCATTCTCTCGTTCACCAAAGCCCGCAATTACGAGGGAGCGGGTGCATCACGCATTGGCTCAATCCTATTGTATGTATTGGTGGCGACGATCGGAATGAAAATGAACATCATTGAGCTGATCGATAACTGGACAAAATACTGCGCTGTTATTTTGATCGGAATTCTCTGGATGCTTGTGCACATCACTGTATTATTGGTGGTTGCCAAGATTATCAAAGCGCCATTCTTCTTTGTAGCTGTAGGTTCTCAAGCTAACGTTGGCGGAGCGGCCTCTGCTCCTATTGTTGCTTCGGCCTTCTCTCCTGCCCTTGCACCGGTTGGTGTACTACTGGCAGTATTAGGTTATGCAGTAGGAACCGTAGCAGCGATTCTATGTATGGAGTTAATGCACTCTATCTACTTGTAAGAAAGCGCTGACAACAGGAAACGTAAGCTCCTGAAACCCTGAGGGTGTCCTTTCGTATATGGAGGCAAAACACCCTGATGCGAACACTTATAACCACCCTACTTATTTGTGGCGCGTTGTGCATGAACGCACAAGACCGCGCTAACTTCTTGCTACGTCCTGTTGGCGCCTTTAGCGAGGCGAATGCCAAAGTTCTTTTTGACGACATGCGCTCGATGACCGTGCGCACACTCACTTGTCACTATACTGCTAAAAGCAAAGAAATTTCCGTCACCTCTGAAGGTGGTTTGGACATGACACAAATGCTCAGATCTCTAGAGAAGAAGGGATGGTTCATTGCCTTGGCGGGTCCGCTTCCTGATGGAAGTCCATACCCAAAAGACTTCACGTTGAGATCAGTTCGCGAACGTTGGCTTGCAGCACACCCTGAACTTCGTTCTGGCACTGGTCCGGTCATTTTCATGACCCAAAAAGAATACGAATCGATTCCCCAAGACAAATTGAACGGAGCGGCAGCCTCGTACGAGATCATTATTGAATGAGAGCAGCGCTGATTGCCATATTATCTCTTTGTGCATCTTGGTCATGGGCTCAATGTGACAATGACAACGTGTATTACGCTGATGCTACTCCATCTTCAGCAGGCTCTACATCTGTTGCCTACTGTGTATGGGGTGGTGAGTACTACACCGTAGATGTTGTCTCAGGTGAGACCTACACTTTCAGCACTTGTGGTGGAAGTTGGGATACCGTTATCACCCTCTACGATGAAGACGGTAACTACATTGACTATAATGATGACGCATGCAGCTGGCAATCAGAACTGTCATGGACTTCAACACTCAACGGCACTATTTGGGTACTGATCGATGAATATGGTTGTGACGACTATTATGGTTGTGGCGCCAACCTATATGTAACATGGGAAGGCGTGGGAGATCCTCCCCCAGCCAACGATGATTGCTCAGGAGCAGAGACCATCGCTTGTGGCGACGTTGTGAACGGAAACACTGATACAGCCACTTGGGATTACGTGAGCGGATGCTGGACAAGCATCGGCGCACCAGGACTTTGGTATTACTTCGAAGGTACGGGCGACTTTGTCACTTTCAGTTTATGTGAATCTGACTACGACACGAAGATCAACCTGTACAGTGATGAATGCGACAACTTAGTCTGTGAAATGGGGAATGATGATTCATGCGATACCCAATCACAAATATCCATCGCGACACTTGAAGGCGTTGACTACTTTATTCTTGTGCAAGGATATGGCGGGGCCACCGGAGACTTCGAACTCGAAGTGACTTGTGAACCCTACTTCTCAACGCTTCACCAAGATTGTGGAGGTTCCGTAACCATATGTACTGATGAAACATTCGGTGGAAACGCAGATGACTATGGTGATTACCAAGATCTCAATGCTACGAACAACGATTGTTTGACCTATGAGCATCAATCGCAGTGGTTTGTCTTTTCACCGGTTACCTCTGGGACCATTGAGTTCACCTTAGTACCAACCGGAGGCATTGACTACGACTTCGCCATCTGGGGGCCTTACCCCGCTGACGAAATCGTTTGTCCACCCTCAGAAGCTCCACTCCGTTGTTCATATTCCGCTCTATACGAGCCTACAGGTTTGGTGATTGGTGCAGGAGATACCACAGAACCACCAAGCGGTGACGCATGGGTTGAGGCCATTACCGTAGCTGAGACCGAATTGAATATGTACTATGTCATGCTCATCGACAACTATACTGCGGATAACACAGCCTATTCATTCGATTGGGACCTGACAGGAGTAACTCTGGATTGCTCATTCGCTTTCCTCCCTGTTGAATTGACTGAGTTTGACGGTACGGTTTATCCAGACCGAAACGAACTTCGTTGGACCACAGCAACAGAGCTAAATAACTCACACTTCGAGATTGAACGTTCTACCGACGGCTTCAACTGGGAAGTCATCGGAGAAATACTAGGTCAAGGAACTACTCAAGAGCAGACCAGCTACATCTACAACGATCGCACACGTCCGTTTGGAACCGCTTATTATAGACTACACCAATTCGACTTCAACGGTGAAAACGAATATTCACCCATGATTGCCCTCACGCATGAGGCTGATGCCGATATCCTGGCCCTCTATCCAAACCCTGGAAAAGGTCGGTTCAGAATGGATATCAAGATGAAATACGAGCAAGTAGTCTTGATTTCACTCATGGATTTGAATGGTCGCCCAGTTTGGTTTGGCAGTTATGACTTGACCGAAGGTGTCAATCAATTGCAGCTTGACTTCTCGAATATGGCCTCTGGAAGCTACATCTTAGATGTTTCCACTGCAGAGCAGTCAATAGCTCAGCAACGACTGGTTAAAAAACCGCAGTGAACAAGGTAGCTTTGCAACTTGTCATTCAGTTGTCAATTGCACCCAATGCTCAAGATCGCCTGGCACCCTTCTTACGCACACCCCCTTCCTGATGGACACCGCTTTCCTATGGAGAAGTACGAGCTCCTTCCTGAGCAGCTCATCCATGAAGGCACTATTTCCGAATCCAATTTATTCGCCCCTTCCCTGCTTGATGAAGCTTCGATTCTTCGCGTTCATGATGAAGAGTATTGGCTGAAGCTCAAGGAACAACGCTTGAGCCGAAAAGAGGAGCGTCGTACAGGATTCCCGCTAAGTCAGCAGTTGGTAGAGCGTGAAATTCGCATCATGCAGGGTACGGTTGACTGTGTTGATCATGCTTTTGAGCATGGCATAGCCATGAACATTGCTGGAGGCACACACCACGCCTATACCGATCATGGTGAGGGCTTCTGTCTTTTGAATGATTTAGCGCTAGCCGCGCGGAACGCTTTGCTTCAAGGAAAGGCAAAACGCGTTCTATTTGTTGATCTGGACGTACATCAAGGCAATGGTTCTGCAGAGATCTTTGAAAAAGATGAATCTGTTTTTACCTTTTCCATGCATGGTGCAAAGAACTATCCAATGCACAAGGAGAAAAGTGATCTGGATATCCCTTTACCAGACGGCACCGACGACAATCACTACTTATCAATTCTGAAAGAAACCCTTCCTCGATTATTCGATATGGTTGAACCAGATCTTATCTGTTTCCAAACGGGTGTTGATGTACTCGAAAGCGATCAATTGGGACGTCTAGGGATGACCATTGATGGCTGCAGAGAGCGAGACAGGATTGTTTTGGAACGATGTCATGAAAACGACGTGCCTGTTATTTGCGCCATGGGAGGCGGATACTCAAAAGATATACGACTGATTGTAGAGGCTCACGCGAATACTTTTCGCTTGGCTCAGGAGATCTACTTCTAATTAAAGCTTGATGCGCGAGAACATGTGCCCCATGTTGTCTTGCTTCGTCTTCAAGTACGACGCATTCTCTTCACCCGGATCAATCTCCACTGGCTGACGAGAAACCACTTCGATTTCAGTGTTTTTGAATGAGCTGACCTTTTCCGGATTATTCGTGAAGAGGTTGATCCTCTTCACACCCAAGTCATTCAAAATCTGAATCGCTGGTGCATAATCACGATCATCTGCATGGAAGCCAAGAGCTAAGTTGGCTTCAATGGTATCCATTCCTTTGTCTTGGAGATTGTAGGCTTTAACTTTGTTGACTAACCCGATTCCTCTTCCCTCTTGACGGAGGTAAATCAAGATTCCCCCATTCTCTCCGAAGTGACGCATAGCGTATTGTAGCTGTTGACCACAATCACAACGCGATGATCCAAAGACATCACCTGTCATACACTCCGAGTGGATGCGCACGTTGAAAACCTCCTGATTATCAGTTGGCTTCATCAGCACAGTGTGAGGGAAATCTGGAAATTCACTTTCATACACCATCATTCGGAATTCGCCTGATGATGTAGGCATACGGGTCTCTGCGAGCTTTCTCATTCGACTAAAAGAACCTCAAAAAGAGGATTTTGTTCGTTGGGCAAAGGTACAGCTTTCCGAATCGCTTTTCCGCGCTAGCGAAATCCTACTTAACAAGAAATGGGAAGTTAGCCGTAGCGGCCTTCCCTCCTTCATCGTGGATATACACGAACAAACGGTATGCTCCCGGGTCAGATGGCGCCGGAACTGAAAACTCCGTTCCCTCTGAGAAAGTATTCGTAAACAGGCTTTCAGGACGCTCCTCGTAGTCACCTCCGGCTTTCGTGTTTGTACTTTCAGGAATGATCTCCAGCTTGATAGAGAGCTTATCGTTCTCCTTATCCTTCGTCACGAGCGTTAGGTCCATGTTATCACCTGTTTCGACGTTGACGCTTTCGAATCGAGTTTTACCATTGACCTTGAACTCCGTAATGCTCGGGGCAAAGTTGTTCGGATCCATCCCATTCCAGTGCTGGTAAAGCACATCAATAGCCTCTGTTTTGCTTCCGTCTTCAAGGAATACACCGTACCAAGTTGGCGTCGTTTCCTGCTTTTGTCCCCAAAGGAAAACGTAAGATCCAACGCAGCTACCACGGTCTTCTTTAATACCGCTTTGGTAACGTTGGTAGTATGAAGATGCCTTCTCAGTGGAAGTTTGCTCGATTGGCGCACCCCAAGTCGTCTTCTGAACTTCCCAGTGTCCTGTTGGTCCCCACTCTGTCACCATGTACGGGCCATCCCAACCGAATAGCTCAATATCGTATTTCAGTCCATCAATTCCACCATACGTGTTCACACCAAGTACATCAATGCTAGGAGCACGCTCCTTGATGAGCTGAACTTCTGCTACATCAATTCCAGCTGTAACACAGCACGTGAGGTGGTTCGGATCTTCTTCGTGAATCATGGCTGCAATCTGTTCGGTTGCATCCCACACGTTGATATCTGAATAAAAAAGGTCAACTTCGTTACCTACACCCCACATCAACAGGGCTGGGTGATCTTTAAACTCACGCACCGCTTGACGGAATCCGTTCAACTGATCTTGAACTGCCCATTCATCACTGTAATCGAAGCCATGGCGTTCGTGCGCCAGCCAAAGGCCGAGCAACACAGTCAAGCCATGTTCATGAGCCTCATCTAGGATAGCTTTGGCGTTATCAAGACCCCATGTTCGGATCGAGTTCCCACCGCATTCTACAACAACATCCATATGTACATGGCCACCGGCTCCTTTGATGTAGAACGGTTCGCCATCTTTAAGAATCTCCCATTGACCATTGATCAGACGTTTTTCAGTCTTTGTCGGTCCTTGAGCGTGTATTGCTCCAGCGGATAAAACTGCCGCTAGGATGATCAGAAACTTCTTCATGGTTTGATCAGCTTTTGGGTACGAACTCCATCAACAGCGACTAGATGGACGATGTAAACACCAGGGGCGAAAACCTCAACAGTTGCGCTGCGTTCAGCGACCGCTGTAGTACCAATTAGTCTTCCTCCGGCATCATACACCTCCATAAAGTCGGCTGATGAATTCGATAATGTTATTGTATTTTCAACCAAGGCCAGGGTGCCTTCGATTTCCTTGAATTCAGCAACTCCTACAGGCACACAATCCACAGCGATCAAGGTAGGATCATCTGTATGGATTAGGTATCCGAGGGGTTGAGCGCTCAACATGCGCATTTGCAACTGATTGATCTCCGTAGGATCTACAGTTGGGTTCGGTGCACTTGTCACCGTGAAATAAACCTGTTCCCATTCGTAGGAAACAGTGGTTTGTCCTTGGAGTGTGATGTAGCTTCCACCGAAAACAGAACCTCCTGACTGCTCTTCATTCATTAGTCTCAACTCAAGTGTCGTACCCGCAGGTGCGTTCGTGAATGTTTTCAGAGCAAGGGTGCGTTCTCCTTCAGCAATAGGTGTTGCATCTGTAATCCCATCAATCGTAAATCGTACGAAGTCTCCTGTCGTTCCTTCTCTCGTCCAACGGGTAGAAACAGAACTACCATTCACTTCGTTTGGTGAAGGCAGTGGGTCCAGAGAAACTGCTCCTGTAGCCGCTGACCAGTGCACTCCGTAATGCGTTTCATTGTCAGACATCACCAATTCACACTCATTCCCTACTCGGATTGATTTCGTGATTGTTGATTGACACTCGCCTGAACCAATTGTCAGGTTTAGATCGTGAACTCCAGGGAAATCCCAGCTCACAACTACGTCTGCTGAGTTACCGCCTGAAACGATGGTTCCACCGTCTGTGCTCCACTGGTATTCCATTCCATCAACCGCTTTCGTGTTGTATGGCACCTCATCACCTAGGAAAGAATAAGGACGACCAGTTATAATGGCCATCTCCGGTAGGTGGTAAACACGTACGTAGTCTACGATCAAATCTGCCTGAGCAGGGGTAGTCTCATCAGGGAATCCTGGGAACCAACCACCAACAGCAAGGTTGAGAATGATGTGGAAGTCTTGATCAAATCGCCAAGGGAATGTTCCTTGGTCTTCAGGTGTTTTCACGCTGAACAACTGGCCATCCAGGTACCAGCGAATCTCGTCGTGTTCCCACTCAATAGCGTATGTATGGAATCCATCAGCCAATGACTGAGGAACACTCACTGTCGCTCCGGTCAATTGGTTGTTCGGCCATTTAGGTCCGTAGTGAAGTGTACCGTGGTTGGTGAACACATCGTTCCCAATTACCTCCGTCACATCAATCTCTCCTGATAGCGGCCATCCGCCATATTCACGAGTTTCTGGAAGTAGCCAGAACGCAGGCCAAAACCCTTGTCCTTCTGGCATCTGGATACGTGCTTCGATACGTCCAGACTTGAACGTTTGAAGATCACGTGTAACGATGCGCGCTGAAGTCCATTCAGGATCTCCCCCTGCTTCAAAATTGGCACGAATGTGAAGGTTTCCATCAGACAAGAACACATTCTCATCTTCATTCGTGTAGAACTGGAGCTCGTTATTCCCCCAGCCACAAAGGTTAGGACAACCATCTCCTAGGTCGAATCCCCAAGTTGAAAGATCTAATGTAGATCCATCAAATTCGTCTGACCAAACCAATTGCTCGCACTGCGCATTAAGCGACAGGGTGAGTGCCAATAAACCAACTACTCCTAAAAGTCTCATTTTACAATCAGTGTTTCTTTCATATCTCCAATCACAACCCCAAATACTCCTGGTTCAACTACCCAGTCGTTGTCGATTCCAACAAAAGCAAAGTCTTGAACAGGGATGGAGAACTGCACTTCCTGGCTAGCTCCCGCATCAAGTTCCACTTTGCGGTAAGCACGTAGTCGCTTCACACTTGGTGTAATCGTTGCTACGCTATCGCTTACGTAAACCTGAATAACGTCTGATCCCGCTAGATCTCCTGTATTCTTGATGACTACAGAAACGTCTAATGTTCCTTTGGCACCTAAGGTATCAGCAGATAAGCTCAGGTCGCTCATTTCAAATGTTGTGTATGACAATCCATCCCCAAACTCGTACAGTGGATTCACTGCATTCGTAGAGAAATCGATGTGCATCATATCCGTGTATTTGTGGTCGTACGTAGTATGCGCTGAAGGATATCTTGGGTAGGTAAATGGTAGGTGCCCTCCAGGGTTGTGTTCACCTAATAATACATCTACTAATGCTCTACCCCCCTGATCTCCAGGCAACATCGCTAAAATAAAAGCATCAATTCCCTCAGGAAGTTCTCCAAACGTGCGTGGACGTCCTTCAGAGAGGATCAATGACGTAGGAACGCTCAATTCTCCTAGTTTACCAATCACTTCTATCTGATTTTCAGGAAGATCGAGGTCTTCAATATCACCTGGTGTTTCCGTGTAAGGTGTTTCACCTAAGAATGCGATTACGTGATCTGCGCTCACTCCTCGTGAAGCCAAGAATTGGTCATTCGTCATGTAGGTAACGCTAGCAAATCTAGACTGTACTTCTTCGAGGAATGATGGCATGTCTGGTGTGTTGTACTGCGGATCTACTCCTTGCCACGTACGTGTCCATCCACCGTTTAATACGTTCAATGAGTTTGCGTTGTCACCAACCACAAGAAGACGTTCTCCACCATTTAGTGGTAAAACGTTTTCATTCTTGAGCATCACGATAGATGCACGAGCTGCTTCCAAAGCACTTGCACGCGCTTCCGCGCTAGCGAAATCAGGATAATCATCAAGAGAAGGCACCTTTGCGTCAAACAGACCAAGATCAAACTTCAATTGAAGAATGCGGCGCACAGACTCGTCAATACGCGCTTCTGAAATCTCTCCTTCTTCTACCAACTCTTTCAAAAGCACAGGGAATTCAAGATCTGTTGGGACCATTGACATATCGATACCTGCGTCAACCGCCATTTTGATTGCTTCCTTATAAGTAGCCGCCACCTTGTGACGAGAAACGAGGTATTTGATGTCTTCCCAATCAGTCACTACCATACCTTCAAACCCAAGCTCATTGCGCAAAAGGTCAGTCAGGATGGCTGGGTTCACGTGCACCGGAATGCCGTTCATTTCTCCTGAGTTCACCATGATGGTTTTCGCACCGCGCTCAATCGCTTCTTCGAAACCTGGAAGGAAGTACTCGCGCAATTGACGTTCAGGCACCCAAGCCTGCGTACGATCCTTACCAGAAAGGGTAACGCTGTACCCCAAGAAGTGCTTGAGACAAGCAGCTACGTGTACAGAGTCTATCTCATCACCAGAACCTTGGTAACCGTCAACCATGGCAGATCCCATATCAGTTACCAGCTTCACGTCTTCTCCGAAAGTCTCCCAGAAACGAGGCCAACGAGGGTCACGCGCAATGTCAAGCACAGGTGAGAAATTCCAAGGAATTCCTGACGCGCGAACTTCATAAGCAGCTGTTTCAGATAGCGACTTCACCATGGAAGTATCCCATGTACACGCCAAACCGATTTGTTGTGGAATCAGCGTGCTGTTGTCAGTGTATGTTACTCCGTGAATCGCATCAATACCGTACAAGACAGGAATTTGATTCGGTGTCTCTTTGGCTTTGTCTTGGATGCGTGTCATAAGATCTAACCAAAACTCTCTTGGGTAGCTGTGACCACCGCAGTTCAAGATGGATCCGACGTTCAAGTCAACGATCACTTCTTGCAGACTAGGCTCATCAATATGATGCGGTTCCACAGAAGCGTAAGGCTCACCTTCCAAGATCATATCAAGGGTAAGCTGAGTCATTTGACCCACCTTTTCCTCCAAGGTCATCTTAGAGAGTAACTCCTCCACTTGGGAATTTTCCTTCGTGGAAGAATTACTTTCATTTGGTTGTTCAACTGGCGAACACGCTATGATCGCCACGCTTAAAATGTATAATAGTATTTGGTTAGTTCGTAACATCCTTGACAATCTCAATTCGGTGAATATTCACGCTTCCCTTCCCTTCAAATTCAAATCGTAACTGCTTGATACGACTCCAGAATTCTCCTTCAGTAGAGAAGTCTGAAAGTGGAATTGAGAACGTCTGTTTCCCATCTCCGCTTTTCTCTACGTAAGCTGAAAGCGCCTTTTTCTTGTGAGCGAAACTATATGCTTCCATGACCATCAAGAGGTCTCCATTTTTCATATTTCTCTCACCTACTTCGACCATTAGTTTCAGGTCGTCATACTTTTCTGTGAAGTCCACTCCTTTCCATCCGGCCCAAGAGGTACCCATGCGCTGCCACTGGCAATTATCACATTCATCCCACTCAAGCTCAAGTGTATTTCCTCTGACGTTGAAGTCTCGGCTTTCGTACTTACCTAGACCCCATACCTTATCAAATGAACCATCGAAAATGACCATGCGGTCATCCGCATCAATGGTATGTGGTGGGAATTCTTTCTTCTTGACAGAACGTTCTTCATGCTCTTCAATTCGAATGTTGTCAATGAGTACGCTTCCGTATCCTTGACACTCCATTACTAGTTGCTTCACGTTACTCAGATCGATACCACAGGTTTGGTAATCGAAACGGTTCATTGGCATTCTGAACTCTTGCCAGTCTTCGGTAATCGGATACGTTTCAAGACAGTAACCTCCAGAAACAGCAGCACTCATTACCCCTCCGTAGTCTTCCAAAAGGAAAACGATGATTGGAATATTCGTTTTGTCTTCTACTGCGCGTATATCCATCACCAAGTCAGCGGTCTCCATGATTGTGAGTAGGTCTTTAGGTTGCCAGTTGTTCCAACCAATTCCCATTCCAACCCAATCACAAGAAGTCTTCGCCCACTCAAGCTTCAGAACGGTACCACGCTCGTCTTTCTTGATACTCTTGAAGTCTTTGCAATCGTCCTTCTCTAGTCCCCAAACGTTATCTGTGGCGTCTTTATAGACAGTCGGCGCTTTGAAATAGCGCATTCCATCTTCCGGTCCCACCAGATTTGGGTCTTCCAAGGTCATTGTCTCGAATGTGATTCCACATCCAATCCACAAGAGTGCTAGCAATATGTATGGTAGCTTTCTCATGGTGTCCAAGGTGTAAATCGAGTGAAGTTCACGTAATCAAGACCGTAACCAATGAAGGTGCTTGTTCCTTCCACAGAAAGGAGAAGGAATTCGATGCTGATGATTCGGTCAACGTCTTGGTTTCCTGTACCGTCAATGTTTCCGAAGCCTCCTACCGTACTCAGGTTAAACGAGCTCAAAGGAATGGAAACCACTTTCCATCCTTTCCAGTCAACCAGAATCTCTGTGTTGTATGTTCCTTCGTTGAAACGATCGTATTCACCATCTAGGTTATCATCTTCTTGAAGACCAATCGACATCCGCGTATTCCCATCGCCGAATCCATGAACGAGCATGTTGATGTACACGTGTTCAGGGTTTGTCGTTTGGAAATCAAAGGTGCTTCCAGCTGGCAGATCTTGAGACGCCGAAGCGGTAGTGTTGATACCACAGATGAATACGCTTCCTTGGTTATCGTAAGTCATTCGCCAGTGACCATTTCCTTCTCCCGCAAACACTTGAATGAATTCAGGTGTGTCAAAGGTTGGGTCTTGCACGAAGTACGAACCATTCACATGCACGTTAGTGGCAGCAGCTTCAGCGAAAGTACCCCATCCTGCAGCTTCTTCGAAGTCTCCAAGTAGGAGGTCAATCGACTGTTCAGGACGAATACCAGCAATGGTAATCGTATCTCCCCAGAGTGTATCAGGGTAGTCAGCGAAGGTCATGTAGGTCAACGCTTCTTCTGATGAGAACAATGGCGCAAAAGTGATACTTCCGTTCCAGTTAGCTACCTCACCTGTCACATCGCGCTCACGACCGGTGATCTCTTTACGAGCTCCTGATGTCATTCCCTCAACTGTAATCGTCCAGTCAGTACGAATGGTCAGTTGTGCAGAAAAATTCACCGTCTCTCCCACTCCAAAGTCAACCGTTTCCCGGTCAGAACTTAATGTTTCTAGCACCTCGAATTCTCCGAAGATATCCTGAAGCTCAGGCCCTTCGATCTCATCTTTACGACACGCTGTAAAAGCGACGAATGCGAGGATTGTGATATATAGAATTCGTTTCATCAGAAGAAAATATTAAAGAGTACCACCAACTGCTGGATGTCATAAGCTCCACGCGGAATATCTGCCGATTCAATCGTTGAAGAACGTCCTTGAATAAGCAGGTGCGTATTCTGGTTGAAGGTGTACTTCATTCCAGCCAACACGGTTTGATCACTCAGATCAATATCTAATTGCTGGTAGTCAGCAATCTCACTAAATGCGTTTCTCATCGCCATGTACTCCGTTCCTTCAGCGTTCAAGTTAATCACGCCTAGTTCTAGGAATAGATCTTGAGTTACCTCGAAAGAAATACCAGCTTCAAGGAAGATGCTTGTCAGATCAACCTCACCGATACCTTCTAGCGCTTCCACTGGAGCGTCAATGGCATCACGCGAAGTTGCTTCATAACGTCCACCCAACTCTACAATCAATCGGTTCTTACCTCCGTAGAGTTCGTTCAATGCGAAACGTCCGCTTACGTCTAAACGAGTGAAGTTTCTGAATTCGCTTGTTCCTTCACCGTTCACCTCTGTCAATAAGGCTAGGTTCGCTTTTATCGATCGAATCGCTGTTGTATCCGTTCCGTAGTCGATACCACCACGAAGTCCTTGACGGTTTGGTGTGGCATCACCATACGGCGACACGTTATTATAAGCTGGAAGGAAAGGCTGAAGTTCAGGAGTGATGGTCAGGTTGTACAACCCAACGTCCGTTAGCACGTCAAACACATTGAATGTACGAGGTGCTTCATTGTTTCCTTGGAAGCTGAAGTCTTGTGGCATCGCTCCAGAAACAATTCGACGACTCTGTGCTCCTGGTGAACGGAAGCCAGAACGTACGAATAGGTATTCTCCGTAGAAACGAAGCTTGTCTTCTGTGTTACGACGAACCCCTAACTGGAAGAACACATCAGAAGTGTCTTCTGGCGCTTCATTGATTTCCTCGTAGCGAGACATGCTCATTCCTCCTTCTCCGTAGAAAATGAGGTCGAGGTCTTCAACCGGCTTCAGTTTCGCGTTGATCGTGTGCACCGTTGTCGCTTTCATCTCTTCTGAGAATTGAGCTGTCTGTGCCACGTCAAATATTCCAACCAAGTTGTAACCAATTTCACCGAAGCCCTTGCGGCCATATACCATGCTTCCCCCACCAATCAAACGATCTGGTGTAAAGAAGAAGTCCGTTTGGCGATTCTTAGCAAGGAACATGTCGAATCCAAGCGTATTTCCTTTTCCAGGAAGACGCAGTTTGAAATCAGTCTGAACCCCTTGCTGGCGCCAGCGATTGTTTCGGTAAAACTGTTCGTACTGAATGATGTCCTCGTAAACATGAAGACTTGACATTCTGTGTTGACCAAGGTCAGCGTCACTGTTGTACAGCGTGAACGGTGTCATCTTCAAATCCAAGTCACCAACACGGTAGCGCACCCTTCCTTTGACTAGACCACGGATGTACAGTTCACGGAAACCAAAGCCAATACCAGCTCCCCAAAATCCATCGAGGTCGCTTGTTACACGAGTTAGTACTCGGATTTCAGTGGAAGGATTTGGGTTTACTTGGAATCCGAGATCGAATAGCGCATAACCAGTCATTTCTTTACGCGCGTTCACGGTATCTGCCGCCAAGGTGTCGCCATTTACAATGGTCTGACGGTACAGATCTCCACCAATCTCACTGTTTTGCATGTAGAATCTCCCGGCTCCGTATACCTGGAATTTCTCATTCTGCGCTAGCGCGGAAATGCTTAACGATGAGATGAGGATCATGAATATGTATTTCGTAATTCTCATCAGAAGAATACTTTAAGTTCTATTGTTGTCTCCGTACCAGAAATGTCATCCTGAACGAAGTTTTCGTCTTTTTGAGTGAATCGCTTATGTCTGATGTACAGACCTGAGCTCTTCGAAAGCCTCACATCGAGCCCTACTCCGAAAGAAGTAGAACGCTGGTCAATTGGACCTGCGGCTGCAGTGGTTGTTCCCGCGTAATTCGAACCTGCGATTGGAGTTCCATCCAAACCATAACTGTCAAAATCGCCAGAGATATCTTCTACCGTTGCCCCGGCAAGGTTGCCATTGAGGTCGCGATAATAGATGTTGTTGGTGCGATCGTTTCCTTTAATGGTTTCCAATCCAACACCCACACTTAAGTCTAACCAATCACGAATAGGTGTGATGAAATCAAACTCGTGGTAATTGGTTCTCAGATATGCGTCATCATTGAAGATTGGAAGCAAGCTCAATCCATCGCCTACAGAACCACTCATTCCGTTGTAGAGAAGGTAGATCGGGTGATCTAGCACATCTACTCGTTGTTTGATTTGGTACTGAAGGGTGTTGAACCCAAGCAAATTCTGAGGAAGTCCGAGTGAATCAACATCAGTAATGAAGACATCCTCAGCAACACCTCTGTAGAAAGCGCTCCATCGTCCGTATGGTCCAATTTGCTGCGCAAACGGAGCGAAACGCGACAAGGCAAGTCCATTGATCTTATGTCCGAACGATAAGCGGTTCGATGCACGCTCCAATTCCTCAGAAACCATGTTTCCGATGGAAATGTGAGTCTTCTCGAAATCAGCGAAAAGGTTGAATGAGAATCCTTGACGGTTGTTCAAAATTTGACCAACGTCTGTGATACTTCCTGCGAATGCGGCAGCTCCACCCCCACCTGTAACAATCTGTCCGGCGTCATCATCAGTGATAATCTGAGTGTTTGACGACAAGAAGTTACCGAAGTAGTTGACGAATTCCGGCGCTAGCCTGAAGACATCAATATCACCGGAAAGCCATGGCGTAATCTCGTTCACACTCACATTTACACGAACCGCTTCGCCATAGTCAAGCTCTTGCGTCGGAGAAAATAAGCTACCAATCCCCGCTTCTGCGTTGACTGCAATCTTGTCATTCGCCCAACGTCCATTGATCGTGTGGAGGCTAATCCCTGCTTTTTGAGTCGCAATCGAATCAGTGTAGAGCAGGTAGTTCATTGTGTTCACGCCAACGAAGCCATTCTCAAAGCTCTTACGCAAGCGACCACCGTAACTCGACGCAGGCAAAGCACGACCGAAAGTGGTCGTAGCCGCTGTTTTACCAAACATTAAGCGCGCGCTGAGTCCAGCTGGCAAATCTGTTAGGTCAAAAAGTGCTCCTTTGAAAGCTTGGTTAGCCCAACGACCGTCTCGGGAAATATCTCCACTCTGCATGTAGATATCCGCACGCTCAGAGCCTTGTCCGTTTCCTTCCCAGGCCCAGCGCTCAAAGAGACTAAATCGGTTATACCCTACAAAACTAGAGAACACCATATCACTCACCTCAACCCAGTTGATCCCTCCTAACTGGAAACCGATCGTTGCGTAATCTGTTGGAACGGTTCCATAAAGGCTAATTCCGAGGTTAAGGTTATTTGGTACACTACCGTTACTTCCTGTGAAGTGCGAGTAGAGTGCATAATCCATACTAATTGAAGCACCGCCACCTGGACGAATGCTTGCAGTCATCAAAAAGATCGGTGGATCACGGTACACATCTCCAACTCCGAAAACGTATGGAGGTGTGTTAGCGAATTGGTTATCCGGTAGAACCTGGAAGTTCTGATCGAGGCTTCGATTGAAACCATAGAAACGGTAATAACCATTTAAAGAGAATCCACTGACGCGTTTTGACAGTTTGTACTCTTTGTCTTCATTCCCTTTCCAGTCTAGGGTATCAGATACCGCAAACGTAGGAACGCTAATCAAGAGTGCTATAATCAAAACAACATTCTTCATCATGCCATTCCGATTGGTGAGAACATTACCCACAGAATAATCACTAGAACCACCAAGATCATCGTCAATAATAAATCTCGTTTTACAGCTGGTTCTTTCATAAATCCGTTGTTGCGATCAGCCATTGTCAAGTACAAGATGGCCTGACGGTCATGCTGAACTCCACGACTTCCAACAAAATGCACGATCGAAGAAATGAAGAAGAGGATCAATGCAAAGTGTAAGAAGTTGATTGAGACAAAGCTGTCGACAAGCCCACCTTTCTGTACTGAAAGGATCGCGTTTCCTGCTGCGTCAGTAGCAGTCATGAATTCAAGCGCAAGACGCACACAACCAATCACAAAACCAGTCCACAGTGCTAGGATAGCTCCTCTGTGGTTCACAGCTGGAGTCAAAATTCCAAATAGGAACACCGCAGCAATCGGTGGTGAAATGTACGCTTGAATACTCTGAAGGTACTTGAATAGTCCTCCGTCTGACATCATGTTTTCCATAAGAGGAATCCATGCCAAACCGATAACCACTAAAACCGCTGTTGATACTTGTCCGATGTATACCAGACGACGTTCACTCAAATCTGGGTTCCAGATTTTGAAGAAGTCCATTGTCACTAGCGTGGAACAAGAGTTGAATACACTACTGAGCGAGCTCATCAGCGCTGCAAGCAGTCCAGCTGCAACCAGTCCTTTTAGACCGACCGGAAGGTAGTTCGCTACCATCGCAGGGAGTGCAGCATCATAAAGAATCTCTCCGTCTTCTCCGAGAAGAAGGGTACCGTCTTGTGTGAACAGTCCGAATGCTACGACCCCTGGCAGTACAAATAAGAAGATTGGAAGTAGCTTCAAGAAGCCAGCAAAGATGGTTCCTTGACGCGCATTTGCAGGGTCTTTAGCAGAAAGTACACGTTGTACAATAAACTGGTCAGTACACCAGTACCATACACCAAGAATAGGTGCTCCGAAGAGAATTCCTGTCCATGGGTAATTGGTATCACTGTTTGGTCTCCAAAGGCTCAGGTAATCTGTAGCTTTTGAATCGCCCACGTCAGCGGTAATTGATGCCATCATGGCATCCCATCCACCGAGTTGATCGATACCAAAAGCCGTGACTGCAATAGCACCACCTATCAGTACAAACATCTGCACCATGTCAGTATATACCACTGCCTTCAGACCTCCGAAAATAGTGTAAACACCAGTGGCGATGACCACGAGTACTGCACCTGTCCAGAACTCAATACCAAGCAATTGCTCGAAAACAAGTGCACCAGCAAAGATGGTTACCGAGATCTTCGTGAGAACATATGCAAGGATCGAGATCACACTCAAGTATCGGCGAGCTCCTCGAGAGTATCGTTTCTCCAAGAATTCAGGCATCGTAAACACCCCACTCTTAATGTAGAATGGTACGAATACCCAACCGAGAAGAAGGAGAATAAGAGCTGCAAGGATTTCAAACTGTCCGTTGACAAAATCCCCTCGCGCACCCGAACCGGCAAGGCCGATTAGGTGTTCAGATCCAATGTTGGAAGCAAACAGCGAAGCACCGATAACAAACCAGCCACTGTTCTTACCTCCTAGGAAGTAGGCATCCGACGATTTCTCCTTACGCTCTTTTCGAGTGACATAGAAAGCCACAGCAAAAATGAGCAGGAAATAAGCGCCGACTACCAGAAAGTCGAGCGTATCCATGTGATTACGGCTGGATGAACAGTGTCTTCTGTTCGCTCACTCCCGCTTCGCTTGTCACATGAACAGTGTAAAGTCCTGTAGATAGGTATGAAAGATCGATCTGCGTTTGTGTCTGGATGATCAAATCACTAGCTACTAGTGAACCCATTGAATTGTACACATCGTAACGCTCTAGCTGTTCGCTAGCCTTAATGTTTACAAGTCCTGTTGAAGGGTTCGGGTAGATTTCAAGATCAATTGAAGACTGCTCTTCAACGTTCACCAATGTTTCGACAATTAGGTTGTCAATGTAGAAGGTCTCAGCGAGCTCTTGTCCTGGTTCAATTAGAATAACGAAATCAGTGGCGTTTGGAGCACCTTGAATTGGCGCTAGATCAAGTGAGAATGTCTCCCACTGAAGAGAAGTGGTTGTAACGAATTCTCCTAGGATTAATTCCAATCCGAAATCATCTTGGATAGAGAATAGAACCGTGCTTGGCGCAGCTGGATCCCAAAAGTCGAAGTATAACGTTGTTGTTTCTCCTACTGGGATATTTAGTGCCTGAGCGAAGTTTCCAACAACTACGTCATCCGGAGCTCCTCCGTTACGCGCGTATTCCAAACACTTATCGTCTTGGTCAAGCGCAGGATCTGGGAAGATTGACATACGACCGTCAGTGTATTCAATGACAAATCCATCGTTATCACAATCAGCATCCATCAACACAAAGTCTGCTTCGTTGTATGCTTCACAAGGCGCTTCTGCACGCTCGGCCCCCATGAGGTTGTCAAAGTAATATGTTTCAGATACGTTTACTCCTGGGTTGAAAAGAAGAACCATTTCATCACAGTCAACGTTTGCAGTTGCTGCATCTGGCCACCAACCTGCATTCGCACCGTCAGTCCAAGGCTGTCCTGTTAGTGTGAACTCGAGTGTTTCCCATTCACCACCTGTCGTAGTGATCGCTTGGTACTCTGAGTGACGTCCACCCGGGTAGCCATTGTTAGCCGCAAGCTCAGCGTTTTGAAGTGAAATTTGAACGGTAATTCCAGGAACTGGTGCGAACACATCCATTGTCATTGTCTTTTCACCTGCTAGGTATGGAGCAAGATCACCCAATTCTCCACAATCAACGAGGATAACATCGAAAGTTTCGGCTGGATTACGAGTATACTCTGCACATGAAGGACTGTCATTAACGTCATTCGGGCCAGGGTTTACTGTGTATTGAAGTAATGTTCCGTGCCAACCAGGCCATTCCATACCTCCAATTCCGTTGTTCATTTGTTCCGGGAAAGGAATATTCAATCCGTAAGTCACCGTTCGAACGTCGTCAAACGAATCATACATCTCCTGTGCTGTTACGAGCGAGCAGGTCATTAATGTTGCTACGAGCAATGCGTAAATCTTCTTCATTTGTAAAGGTTTGTGAGCAAGTTAATGTAGGATTAAAGAATCGACAACAACCACACTACATCGTAACCACATCCACCGAAATTCGCACTACATCATCAGTACATCATTCGCCAATTATTCAGCCTCGATTCCTTTGTAATATAAAGGTTTTTAACGACTTTCACTTCACCTTAGCACTACATCAATGAAGGTTAGACTACTTTCACAAATTATTGGTTTCCTGCTCACATTGACGCTGACATGTGATGTATCATTCGGACAGACAGAAGGGACTTCCAAAGTCATCAACTTCAAAAAGTCTGACTATGAGGGTGGTAGTCAAACACGAGAGATAGCCCAGTTAGACAATGGCTACATCGTTGCTGCGAATAACGATGGGCTTTTACTTTACGACGGAGTTGAATGGCACCTTTATCGTCAGCCGAATGGAACCATTCAACGTTCGATTGCACTGGATGGCTCTAAGGTATATTGTGGTGGACAGAACGAGCTTGGTTTCTGGGACTTTGAGCAGCGTTCACCTGAGTACATTTCATTGATAGACCAAATCCCAAGTAATGGTCGTCAGTTTGGTGAGGTGTGGGAACTCCAGTTTCAAGAAGGCAAGCTTTTCGCACGATGTGAGAATCACTTTCTCATCTTTAACAGAAACGACCAGAGTTGCTCAATCAATTATAAAGGCGAGCGACTAGTCCGAAGTATTAGTGGTCCGCTTCTTCACTTCCGTGACTCCGTGGCCTTTGACGTGATTAACAACAATGCTTTTCGAACTCTTCCTACCGATGTAGGTGAATTTGTTGACGTTGTCATTCTTCAAAATGGTACAGAAATCATTTTTACGGTAGGAAATGGAGGTATCCCTTTGAATAGTGAGATTGATCAGCCCTTGGCCGAATTAAACGAGTTATTGAGGAGATACTTTGTAAACACTATCATTGAAACCAAGAATGGTTTTCTGTTTACGACTCGCCGAGGTGGTGTCATTACTACTGATTTTGATTTGGACATCACAGGCCAGATAACAGTATCGGAGGGCCTCCAACGAAATGATATCCTCGCTTCATTCTTAGACTCGAATGACGATGTCTGGTTAGGCACCACGAATGGCATCGATGTACTGAATACGAGTGCTCCTTACTACAAACTATCCCCAGATGGCTTTCTCAAAGGTGCAGGGTACGCATGCATAGAATACCAAGGGATCATGTACTTCGGTACGAACAATGGTTTATTCAAAGCTGAGCCCGAAAGCTTTAATGCCTACTCCATGGTAGGCGATTTAGTTGGTCAGATCTGGGGTCTTGATGTTTACGACGATCTGCTTTGGATTTCACATCAGGATGGCCTTTTCACCTATGACGGTGAAACTTTAAGACATCTGTACAATGGCATTGGCACATGGCAGGTGGTGAAACTCGGCTCCAATGAGGATGTACTCATCTCCGGCCATTATGACGGACTTGGCCTTATTCAAAAACAACAAGGCACCTGGAAATTCATTGATCGAATCACGGGAATTGATCAAAGTGCCCGTATCATGGCTGAAGAGGACGAATCCACTTGGTGGGTTAGTCATCCCTACATAGGAGCATGGAGAGTCGAATTCAATGATCTTTTGCACCCAAACGTGCAGTTCTACGATCAGGAAAATGGATTCCCAAGCAACCAAAAGATCTACGTGGAACGGGTTGGTGACAACCTCATTTTTACGTCTGAAGAAGGGCTATACACCTACGATACAAACAGCAAGAGCGTTAAGCCATTGAACGGCATTGAGGAACACTTCCCCTCTACTCCGTCCTTCAGACGAGTATTCAATGGCCCAAAAGAAGACATGTGGTTCATCACCGAAACAGAATTCGGGATTATGAATATCACTGAATCTGCCATTGACAAAACCGTGAGTGTCGCTGCCATCCCAGAATTGAAGCAAAAGCTAGTTAACGGGTTCGAAAGTGCAGAGTTCATCAATGACAGCGTAGCATACGTCGGAGCAGAAGACGGTTTCATCTCGATTGATCTCAACGACTTGAATCGTTTTCTCGAAAAGACTCCTTCGCTCACCCTCCGAACCGTTGAATCGTTGAATAATGATACGACATATTACTCCACTCTGAATCAGAATGAGAATGTCTTAGAGTTGAACAAGTCAGAAGCGTCCTTCCGAATTCGATTCAGACCTACATCGTTCATTCAAGAACGCGCCATCTCTGTACAAACCCGATTGGAGGGCTTCGAAGACGAATGGACAGTTGATGACGGGAGCTATTTCAGAGACTATACTAACCTCCCAGCAGATGACTACACTTTCGTTGCACGCATTGTCGACGGAAATGGAACAGTACTTTCTTCAACATCTTTCAATATTGAAGTCCAATCAGCGTGGTATTCTTCAACGATTGCCGTTTTTTCATGGATCACCCTGGGTGCGGTAATTTTAGTCCTTGTATACCTCTCTAACGAGCGCAAATACAAAAAGGAAAAGGCGGCTCTCGTAATCGAAAAGGAGAAAGAGCTTCAAGAGCAGAAAGACCAGAGTGTTCAAGTGATCGATCAGATCCGGAGCGAACAATTAGAATCTGAGATAGCCCACAAGAACAAAGAACTCGCTTCAGCCACCATGCACCTTGTACAAAAAGGGAAGCTGCTTCAGGGAATTAAAGATGGACTCCAAGGAATCAAAATCGATGATGCAGAAAAGGCGTCCAAAGAAATTAGAAGGCTGATTAAGGTGATTAACAGCGATATGAAGCTTGATAACAACTGGGATCAGTTCGAATTACATTTCGATCAAGTTCACGTTGACTTCTTGAAGAGATTGAGAGATCAGTTCCCTCAACTGACGCCCAATGACCATAAGCTCTGTGCCTACCTTCGAATGAACCTCACAACGAAAGAGATCGCCACTATCATGAACATTAGCGTTCGTGGTGTCGAGATTTCAAGATACCGACTCAGAAAGAAATTGGGAATAGACAAAGAGGTGAACCTTACTGAGTTCATCCTCAATGTCTAATATTTTCTAGTTACATATTTGCCCAAATCCAGCTAAGAAGGCAAGAAGATCTGCTGCGTTCACAACTTGGTCACCGTTGATGTCTTCAACACAAGTAGCTGTATCAAACAAACAAGACCCATCATCTACCGTAGCTAGCGCATTGTAGTTATCCGCATCAGCATAGGTACAGCCGTAGAGCAATTCCCCAACACATAGGTTGGGATCATGTGTAGCATATGGGTTAAAATTAGCTCCAAAGGGGTCATTACACCCTGAACAAGGATCACAACTAGCGAAACATGACACCGGTATCGTCAGATCGGTCAGAGGAAGGGCAAGCTCTCTCATTCCACCAACAACACAAGATCCAGATGGTGATTCATTTACTCCGTCCCCTACGAATCTATACTGCATTGTCTCGCCTCCGTTTAAAGTCACGTCGGTAGCCCATATTCCCCAACCTTGTTGGGTCATAGGAACCAAACCTGTAAAGAATGGCGAAGCGATTTCAACGTCCATGGTTGACGCATCAATATCGAACGCATCTACCTGAAATGTCACTGTGATTTCAGTCGCGACGCATGCCGCACAAGAGTTGAAACAAACCACATCCAGTATCAAAGGCGCTCCCATTTGTTGGGTGATTCGATTGGTAAACACTTCATCATTGCCATAGGTAGTTGCCGTGCAGCTTGTTCCTACTGGGAAATACTCAATCGCACCACTCCATCCGTTCGTTGTGAATTTGTATTCATGATTCCCTACTGGTAGATCAAGTGTTATCTCATAGATGTTGTCTTCATCTGGATCTGACAATTGATTACATACCCCACACCATGAATTGAAAGTACCATTCAAATGCACTTGGTCTGAGGGAGAAAGCCCCATTTGCGACATGTCTACTCGGAAAGTTGTTGCATAAAGACAACTTCCGTTATCCGAGGTGGCATTCGCATCATAATTAGAAGCATTGATATCAGTACAGCCTTCATTGTTGTTTGAAGGACAGAAGGTGCAAGAATTGAAGCATACAGGAGGAATTGATGTTGGCTCAAACCCATGATTCACGAAGCGGTTGACGTATGTATTGATCCCGTCGTAGGTAGTGATCGTACAAGGCGCCCCAGAAGTAAAACCCTCTACTGTACCATCCCATCCGTTGATGACGTATTTGTATTCGTGAATGCCTGGAGGCAGATTAATCGTCGTCGTCCAAATTCCGTTTCCTTGGTTGACCATAGGTGAACATGTACCACACCAACTATTGAACGAACCGTTCAGATATGGGACGTCACCCGCATTTACATTTTCTTCAGATAAATCAAGTGTAAAGGTCACTGGATTTGTTTCAGGTGCATATTCGTACACACGCACATAATCCACCTGCATTTCTTGAGGGAAAGAGGTAGTCGCGTCAGGGGCCCCTGGCCAGTTCCCTCCTACTGCAACGTTTAGAAGGAAGTAATAATCTTGTGCGAAGAGCCACTCGTACTGCGGTGGCACTTGTGAACGTTCCAGGCTGAAGTAAAGAATATCATCAAAGTACCACTCAATGTTGTCTGGGTACCAGACGATGGCGTAAGTATGAAAATCATCTGCTAATGATGCTCCAGCATCATACGAACCACCGATAGAAAGCACATCTCCTACGGTACCTTGATGGGTAGTTCCATGCAGAATACTTGGCTCGTTCCCCACAATCTCCATGATATCGATCTCTCCTGGCCAAAACTGACCTTCAGGAAGCATCCAGAACGCTGGCCATAAACCCTGACCCGTTGGAAGCTTCATTCGTGCTTCCATCTTGCCGTATGTCCAGTATTGCTTATTCAGTGACTTGATTCTTCCACTGGTGTAATTCATTCCACCCAGGGACTGCTCCAATGCACGGATATGGAGCATTCCATCTTCAACGAACACATTGGTTTCATTGGAGGTGTAATACTGAAGCTCATTGTTTCCCCACCCATTCAATCCGAATTGAGCACCAGTACCCAGATCGTAGGTCCAATTAGTAATATCGAGTTCTGTTCCATCGAACTCGTCACTCCACACTAGAGACCAATCTTGGGCAGTGACAAAAAGTGGGCAAAACGCCAGTAGTATCAATACTTTTCTCATGACTCTAAGATAAAGAAAAAGGGGCTCCGAAGAGCCCCCTTTTGGTGTAGTTAAGATCACGTTATATCCATTAACAAGATGTTCCGAACGCTGCCAAGAACTGTAGAAGGTCAGCTGCATTCACGATACCATCTTGGTTAAGATCTTCAGGACAATCATTTCCTGTCGTGAACGTACATGAACCATCATCAGTGTTCGCTGATGCGTCGTAGTTATCTGCGTCTGGGTATGTACAACCAAATGCAATCGGTGTCATACAAGAACCATCATCAGACCCAGCGAATGGGTTGTATTCTGTAGATAGTGGGTCAGTACATCCAGCACAAGCGTCACACTCTCCGAAACAAACAAGCGCAAGCACTTCGTCAGCTCCTCCAACAGTGTGTGAACGGTTGTATGCTCCCAATCCATTATCAACACCGCACTCCATAGGAACAGTTTCCTCTCCTGCGAAGTCGTTTCCGTTGATGTACTTGTATTGGATAGTTTCTCCTTCTCCGATAGTCACAGTGAACTCGTAAATACCGTAACCTAGGTAAGTCATTGGAGTAGCAGATGCGTCCCATCCTTGGAATGAACCAGCGATGTGAACTCCTTCTGCAGCTACCATTTCGTTCCACATGTCTACACGGAATGTCACATCGTAGAATGCAGATGGACAAGCGTTACAGCTTTCCCAACATACTGCTCCTACAGTTGTGTCACCACTAACAGATACTAGACGGTTTGTAAATCCACCACCTGATACTGTACAAGGCTCACCTCCAACGAAGATCTCGTCAGTTGTTCCGTCAACGATGAACTTGTATTCGTTATCACCGTTAGTCATTGTTACTGTCACAGTGTAAACACCGTCCATGTCAGCGTCATCCATAGGGTTCGCGTTAGGATCCCATCCGTTGAATGTACCGAACACACTAACTGTAGTGAATGCTCCAGCGTACTGGTTCATATCTACGTTAAGTGTTACTAGGTAAGAACAAGAACCATCATCAATCGTTGCTGCTGGGTTGTAGTTCTGAGCTGCACCGTCAGTACATCCAGATACGTTCATGTTATCACAAACACCACACTCTTCCCAACAGTAATCAATTGTAGACTGGTTTCCAGTTACCTGGATGAAGCGGTTAGTGAATCCGAAGTTTGTCACAGTACAAGGTGCGTCAACCATCATTGATTCGAAGATTGCACCGTCAACAGTGTAAAGGAACTCGTAAGTACCTTCCTGTAGAGGAACGATGAGTTCCCAGATACCACCACCTTGATCGAACATTGGTGCACAGTTTCCACACCATCCGTTGAACTGACCATTTAGGTGAATTTCAGTGAATGCTGCACCGTAGTTGCTCATGTCAACACGGAAAGTCACGTCGAACATACAGCTACCATCATTAACAGTTGCTGTTGGATCGTAGTTGCTTGCTGTAGCATCGTTACATCCAGGAGTTTCTCCTGTAGTACAAGCGTAACAGCTGTTGAAACATACAGTGTCAAGAACAACGTCTGCTGCCATTACATCAACAGTACGGTTCGTGAATCCATCACCGTTAGTGATTGTACATGATTCACCTCCAGCGAAGTTTTCTTGATCAACCCAGTTATCGATAGTGAACTTGTACTGCTGAAGACCGTTAGTCACAGCGAATGTACCTGTCCATACTCCGTCCATGTCGTCATCTGTAAGTTGGTTACAGTCACCACACCATCCGTTGTAAGCTCCTGATACGTTCACGTAACCGAAAGCAGCTCCGTATTCGTTCATGTCAACTGAGAATGAAACAAGGTAAGCACATGATCCATTATCAATAGTTGCGGCCATGTCGTAGTTAGCAGCAGTTGGATCAGTACATCCCTCTACTCCAACAGCACATCCTGTACAAGTGTCGTAAGCATCACCAGTCACGTCAGGTGAACCTACAGTCCAGAGACGGTTTGCGAAGTTCGCTCCATCTGTAATTGGCGTACAAGAAAGATCTTGTGGCATGTTGTCTAGAAGGTTCTCTTGAACTCCGTCAACAACCCATAGGTACTGCATATCAGCAGCTGGTGCTGGGTCAAGCAATACAGTCCATGTTCCATCTCCGTTATCTGAAGCTACTGGGCCTCCTGCTGGATCCCATCCCCAGAATTCTCCTGTCATGCGAACTTCTGTTGGCATTCCGTCACATACTTCTACAGTCAATGAAACAGAAGTAGCAACACCGTCTCCGTTACAATCACCACAAGTGTCGTAGTAATCATCAGTTACGTTAGGATCTCCAACAACCCAAAGACGGTTTGCGAAGTTTGCTCCGTCAGTAATAGGTGTACAAGATAGGTTTACAACTGCGTTGTCAAGAACGTTCTCTTGAACACCATCAAGAACCCATAGGTACTGCATGTCAGCAGCTGGCGCTGGATCAAGAGTTACAGTCCAAGTTCCGTCTCCGTTATCTGAAGCTACTGGGCCTCCTGCTGGATCCCACCCCCAGAATTCTCCGGTCATACGTACTTCTGTTGGAGTTGCTGAACATACGTTAACTGTCAACGTCAGAGGAGAACCACCTACTCCGCCGTCACAGTTACCGCATGTATCATATACGTCTCCTGTTACGTCTGGTGAACCTACAGTCCATAGACGGTTTGCGAAGTTTGCTCCGTCAGTTACAGGCGTACACGAAAGATCTACTACTGCGTTGTCTAGCATGTTCTCCTGAACACCATCAACAACCCACAGGTATTGCATATCTGCTGCTGGAGCTGGATCTAGGGTTACTGTCCAAGTTCCATCTCCGTTATCTGAAGCTACTGGGCCTCCTGCTGGATCCCATCCCCAGAATTCTCCTGTCATGCGAACTTCTGTTGGAGTCGCATCACATACGTCAACTGTCAACGCAACCGAAGTAGCTACTCCATCTCCGTTACAATCTCCACAAGTATCGTAGTAATCTCCAGTTACATCAGGTGATCCTACAGTCCAAAGACGGTTTGCGAAGTTTGCTCCGTCAGTTACAGGTGTACACGCGAGGTTAACAACTGCGTTATCAAGCATATTCTCTTGAGTTCCATCAAGAACCCATAGGTACTGCATATCCGCCGCTGGTGCTGGATCAAGAGTTACCGTCCAAGTTCCGTCTCCATTGTCTGAAGCAACTGGGCCTCCCGCCGGATCCCATCCCCAGAACTCTCCTGTCATGCGAACTTCCGTTGGCATTGCATCGCATACATCCACAGTCAATGTCAATGGTGGAATTGGACATGGCTCACAAGAATCGTAAACATCACCGTTCACATTTCCTGAACCTACAGTCCAAAGACGATTTGCAAAGTTTGCTCCGTCTGTCACAGGTGTACATGATAAATCAACAACGGCGTTATCAAGAAGATTTTCCTGAACGCCGTCCATAACCCATAAGTACTGCATGTCAGCTCCTGGCATTGGATCTAGAGTGACTGTCCAAGTACCATCTCCATTATCTGAAGCTACTGGACCTCCTGCTGGATCCCATCCCCAGAATTCACCAGTCATGCGAACCTCTGTTGGATTTGCATCACAAGCATCCATTGTAAGAGTGATTCCCGTTGCCGGTGCACAGTTATCAGCGAAGTTTACGTCAAAGTTATCCGTATTAACTTGCCAATTCCCTGGGAATGAGGCCTTGCTCCACAGAACGTTCAAATTCACTACTGCCGGTGGAGTTCCACCCCAAGAAAGCGTTCGACTTAACACTCCAGGAACAGAAGCATCGATGGCTGAAATTGCCGCACCACTTCCTCCAGGGATAATAAGGTCGTCTACAGCGTCAGCATCGGCGGATTCCACCGAAATCATCATGCTGGATGCATCTACGTTCGTGATTGTCAAGAAAACAGAAGAAGCTGTTTCCGCAGGATTTCCGAAGTGGTAGACTTGAGTGTCACAGTATGGTGACGTCTGGGCGAACCCCCAAGACACAAGTCCAAAACACATCAGAAGGCTTAAAATAAATCTCTTTGATTGCATTGTATTTTGGTTTGGTTAGGCTATGATTTTCTATCTCACCGATTTCACAGCCCCGTAAAGATACCTCTTGACTTCCTCACAGGCTAAAAATCGACTACATCATGACTACATCAAACCACTACTTTCCAACTCATCATAATTACTTACATAGCTGTTTGTCAGTTTTTTACAACTTTTGCATCACTACATCACTTACGACTTTAACCGTACAACACTGCGAGATAACGTAGAATTTACACTTTGTACTTGTTTGAATAAAAAAAGGGGCCGAAGCCCCTTTTAGACTAGTTCAAATTCTGTTTAACACATTGTTCCGAATCCAGCTAGGAACTGCAGCAAGTCAGCCGCATTAACGATTCCATCGTTGTTCAAGTCTTCAGGACAGTCACTTCCAGCAGGCTGGAAAGTACATGATCCATCGTCCTCATTGGCAGATACATCATAGTTCTCTGCATCAACATAGGTACATCCGTAAACTACAGGAGTTGCACACGAACCGTCATCGTTGATTGCGAATGGATTATACTCTGTTGAGAATGGATCTGTACATCCTGCACACGAATCACATTCACCAAAACAAACTGACACACTCACGTCAGAAGTCATGAGATCGATGGTTCTATTGAATCCACCGAATCCGTCGTCAGCTCCACATTCCATAGGAACCGATTCCGCGTTAGCGATATCATTACCATTCACAAACTTGTAAGTGATGGTTGAGTTCCCTGTAAATGCCGAAGAGAACTCATAAATGCCGTAGCCTAGGTAGTTCATTGGGGTTGATGTCGGGTCCCATCCTTGGAAGTCACCTACGATGTACACACCTTCAGCGTCAACCATTTCATTCCACATATCCACCCTAAAGGTCACATTGTAAGTACAAGAACCGTTATCAATTGTAGCAAGCGGATCAAAGTTCGTTGCATTCATGTCAGTACATCCAAGCACACCTACTACGCAGGCATCACATGAACTGAAACAATGCACAGGGATCGTTTCATTCATCATTCCGACAGTCCATGCTCTGTTGTAACCGCCGAAGCCGTTATCAACACCACATTCCATAGGAACAATCTCTTCTCCAGCAAAATCACTTCCGTTGAGGTATTTGTATTCAATCGAAGCACCTTGGTCCAGCGTAACTGTCACTGCCCAGATTCCTCCTCCCATATCGGCTAGAGGCGTCGCAGAAGCGTCAAATCCGTTGAAGGTTCCTACGAGGTACACGCCTGTTGGATCAACCATTTCATTCGTCATATCTACTTCAAATGTCACATCCGCCGATGGTACGTTACAAGCTTGACATGAAGCGAAACATACTACTGGCACTGTTTCGTCCATTCCTCCAGGAGTGTACGAACGGTTAAAACCTGAAGCACATTCACCAGGTACTGATTCATCTTGTCCCCAAACGTTTCCGTTGATGAACTTGTATTCAACAGTTTCCCCAGGCGTTAATGCAGTAGTGTACGTCCAGATTCCATTTCCTTGATCTACCATTGGCGTTGCACCTGGGTCCCATCCTTGGAAGGCACCTGCAATGTGAACTCCTTCTGCTGCTACAGTCTCCTCTGACATGTCAACCTGGAAAGTGATGTTAACGTCAGGAGTATCACAAGAAACACAACTGCTGAAGCAGTGAACTGGAATCGTTTCATCTGCTGCTCCAACGGTCCATTCGCGGTCGAAACCACCGAAGCCATTATCAAGACCACAGTTTGAAGGAACTGTTTCCTCGTTCGCGAAGTTTGGTCCGTTGAGGTATTTGTAGGTAACTGCAGTCCCTGTAGCGATTGCAGTAGTGAATTCCCAAATTCCACCTCCAAGGTCTGTCATTTGATCAAGACCTGCAGTAAACGGTGGATCTTGGAATGAACCAACGATAAACACACCAATAGGATTGACAACTTCGTTGCTCATATCTACTTGGAATGTCACATTCACAAGCGATCCAGAACAAGCGTCACACCCACTGAAACAAACTGGGTTTACAACGGTAGGGCTGCTTACACAGTCAATAGTACGAGCCAGAACTCCTCCGCCCTGCATGTCATCTGATCCACACTCCATTGGAACAACTTCTTCTCCCATTGAAGTATTACCATTTACAAATCGGTATTGCAGTCCAGTTCCAGAAGGAACAGTAATGTCTTTTGTGTAAATACCACCTCCGGCATCTACCATTGGGTCTGCCATTGGATCCCAGCTATTGAATGTTCCTGCTACATGAACACCATTGGCATCAATCGTTTCGTCAGACATATCAACCTGAAGTGTCACCGTAATATCAGCGGCAGCGCCACAAGGATCACAGCTTGCGAAACATACTACTGGAATCGTCTGATTTGCACCAGCAACCACTAGCTCACGGTTATTATTTACTGCACATGCTCCAGGAACTGATTCATCCTGTCCCCATGCGTTACCGTTGATGTACTTGTATTCGTAAGCTCCATCTGCCAATACAGTGCTGTATGTATATACACCGTCCATATCACTATCGTCCATCGCTGTCGCAGCTGGATCCCATCCTTGAATGCTTCCTGCAATGTGCACCCCGTCTGCCGTCAAACAAACTTGGTTCATGTCTACCTGGAAAGTAATGAGGTACTCACAGCTTCCATCATCTTCTGTTGCCGCTGGATCATAGTTCTGAGCGTCAATGTTAGTACAACCTGGAACTGCACCTACGACACATGCTGCGCATGAGTTGAAGCAAACTACGTCTTCTGTTTGGTCCATCATACCTACCGTTACTGTACGGTTGTTATCGGTAGCACATTCTGCAGGAACTGTTTCGTCTTGTCCCCAAACGTTTCCGTTAATGAACTTGTAGCCCAGCGTCAATCCTTGGTCCATAGGGACTGTTACACTCCAAATTCCACCACCTTGGTCAACCATAGGTGTTGCTCCTGGATCCCAGCCTTGGAATTCACCAGTTACGTGAACGCCTGCCGGATCTACCATGAGCCCAGTCATATCTACTTGGAGCGTTACATTCGATTGTGCAGGTGCACAAACAGTACATGCTCCAAAACAAACAAGGTCTAAGGTTTCGTCGCTCATGCCTACGGTATGCGCTCGGTTTCCACCAACTGCACATCCTCCAGGTACAGATTCATCCTGTCCCCAGACATTTCCATTAATATACTTGTAGTTGATTGTGCTTCCGCCCATGACAGAAATTGTCGTTGACCAGATGCCTCCTCCTTGATCTGTTAGTGGGGTCAAAGCTGGATCCCACCCTTGAAAATCACCGGCAACGTGAACTCCATCGCCGCTTACAGTTTGCTCAGACATGTCGACTTGGATTGTGACATTAACCTGAGCGCTTAGCCAGACTGAGCTCGCGAAAATTGCACACAGCGTCAGTAGGCTTTTGAATAACGTATTCATAGCTTGGTTTGGTTGGTTTTCTGACGGCTGCTTCGCAGGAAACAGCCGCGACTAATTGGTAATGGGGTATAAGTTAATAAAAAAGTGTACTCCAGACACTTTGTTCGTGTGCAGAATACACTTTGTGACTAAACCCAGCCTTTCAATGGCGGTGTTTAGTTGTTAGTTATATGTAGATGATTCTAATCTAGGCGATGGCCCGTTTATCTCGAATAAGCAGATTTGATAATCCGGCAAGAATCAAGCTGATTCCAGCCAGCATCATGGTATTGATAATGTTATCACCAAGTAGCGCCTTGTAGACCACGTTGATACCTCCTAACGCCGCCACGATCTGAGGAATCACGATAAACATGTTGAAGATCCCCATGTAGACGCCCATTTTCTCCGCCGGAATAGAACTCGAGAGCATGGCGTACGGCATCGAAAGTATACTTCCCCAAGCAAACCCGATAAGAGTGAACGACAGGATCAGTCCATCGCTTGTCGATTCATTCCATACTCCCATTAATAGGAATCCGATACCCCCGAGAACAAGACTCACGAGGTGGGTGAGCTTTCTATTGATACGCATACGTGCTGCTAGGAAAGACAACAGCAGCGCAAAAGCCATGGAACTCAATCCATACACACCAAATGCACTACTCACGGCATTGGCAGCTTCATTATAAGCAATGTCCATTGCTTCGTAATTCGCAGCATCAACTGCGGGCTTCGGTGCGTTATACACGGCCTCAGTCAACGCCGGAGTAGAAAAAGACCACATCGTGAAGAAGGCAAACCAGCTGAAGAATTGAACAACGCCAAGTTGCACCATGACTTTCGGCATTTTGGCAATGTTGGAGAAAATCTCAGAGATTCCCGCTATAAATCCGGCGTTCTCCGCCTTTTCCTTTTCGAACGCCTCCATATCCTCTGGAGGGTCCTCTGAAGTAGTAAATACGGTATATAGAATACTCGCAAGAAATACGAAAGCACCTATCGAGAACGATACATAAACTGAATCTGGAATCACCCCAGGCTCACTCGTATTTGAAACTCCTAGCTTGGTAACAAGCCATGGAAGATTCGACGCTATCCAAGTACCTACTCCAATGATCAAGGTTTGGATGATGAATCCATATGAGCGTTGCTCATCGTCTAGTTTGTCTGCAACGAGGGCACGGAATGGTTCCATGCTAATATTAATCGAGGCATCAAGCACCCAAAGGAAACCTGCTGCCATCCACAACGCCGAGCTGTACGGCACAAAGAAGAGCGCCAACGAGCTGAGAATAGCACCTAAAAGAAAATAAGGTCGTCTTCTCCCCCATCTTGGGCTCCAAGTTCTGTCACTGAGGTAACCAATAATGGGTTGTACAATCAAACCAGTTAGTGGAGCCGCGATCCATAATAGTGGAATATCATCTTTTCCTGCGCCAAGGGTTTGAAAGATTCTTGACATGTTTCCGCCTTGCAAAGCGAAACCGAATTGGATACCAAGGAATCCGAAACTCATGTTCCAGATCTCCCAAAATGACAGTCTTTTCTTCATGTGGTTCTCGTGAATTGCAGCATAAGTTAACAAAATGTGTACTTCATACACTATGCAGATGACCTCTGTACAAAAAGAAAGAGCTCACCTTGCGATGAGCTCCTTCAATTATTTGGTTGACTCGTAGAGTCTTATTCACAAGAAGTTCCGTACACACTCAAGAATGTCAAGAGGTCAGACGCTGCGATTTCACCGTCGTTATCAAAGTCTCCGATACACGCGTTGAAACAGCTTCCATCATCAGTGTTTGCGTATGGGTTGTAGTTACTAAATGCTGGGTCAGTACATCCTGCCATCACCGCTACACAACCTCCGTTGTCTGTGTTCGCCGCTGGATCGTAGTTGAAAGCTGTTGGGTCAGTACAACCGAATACAGTTGCGATACAAGAACCGTCATCTACGTTGGCAGATGCATCGTAGTTCGTAGCTGTAGGATCAGTACATCCGTTCACTGCTGCGATACAAGATCCATCATCAACTGTTGCTGCTGGATCAAAGTTCACTGCTGTCGCATCAGTACATCCTGGTACGTCACAATCAAACACACAAGAACCATCGTCAGTTGTTGCTGTAGGATCGTAGTTCGTTGCTTCAGCATAAGTACAACCGCTTACGATACAAGAACCGTCGTCGATTGTTGCTGATGGATCGTAGTTATCAGCGAATGGGTTTGTACATCCTGCACATGATGAGAATTCACAGCTTCCATCATCACACATTGCTGCTGGATCGTAGTTACAAGCTCCTGAATCTGTACATCCGTCAGGAAGCATACAAGAACCATCATCACATACGGCAGATGGGTCGTAGTTACATGCTGATGCGTCAGTACATCCGTCAGGAAGGATACAAGACCCATCGTCACAAACGGCTGCTGGGTCGTAGTTACATGCTGTGGCGTCAGTACATCCGTCAGGAAGGATACAAGATCCGTCGTCACATACCGCTGCTGGATCGTAGTTACATGCTGTGGCGTCAGTACATCCGTCAGGAAGGATACAAGATCCGTCATCACATACCGCTGCTGGATCGTAGTTACATGCTGTCGCATCTGTACATCCATCAGGGAGGATACAAGATCCATCATCACATACCGCTGCTGGGTCGTAGTTACATGCTGTAGCATCTGTACATCCGTCAGGAAGGATACAAGATCCGTCATCACATACCGCTGCTGGGTCGTAGTTACATGCTGTCGCATCTGTACATCCATCAGGGAGGATACATGAACCGTCATCACACTGAGCTGCAGGATCGTAGTTACATGCTGTGGCGTCAGTACATCCGTCAGGAAGGATACAAGATCCGTCATCACATACCGCTGCTGGATCGTAGTTACATGCTGTCGCATCTGTACATCCGTCAGGAAGAATACAAGATCCGTCATCACATACTGCTGCTGGATCGTAGTTACATGCTGTTGCGTCAGTACATCCGTCAGGAAGGATACAAGATCCATCATCACATACCGCTGCTGGATCGTAGTTACATGCTGTAGCATCAGTACATCCGTCAGGGAGGATACAAGATCCATCGTCACATACCGCTGCTGGGTCATAGTTACATGCTGTCGCGTCAGTACATCCGTCAGGAAGGATACAAGATCCATCATCACAAACCGCTGCTGGATCGTAGTTACATGCTGTAGCATCAGTACATCCATCAGGAAGGATACATGATCCGTCGTCACAAACTGCTGCTGGATCGTAGTTACATGCTGTGGCATCAGTACATCCGTCAGGAAGGATACATGATCCATCGTCACAAGTAGCTGCTGGATCGTAGTTACATGCCGTAGCGTCAGTACATCCGTCAGGAAGCTCACAAGAACCATCGTCGATAGTCGCCGCTGGATCGTAGTTACAAGCTGTTGGGTCTGTACAACCAGGAAGGTTTGGAGGGAACACGATGTTCAATGCCTCTTCCTGTGGGTTCGTCCCGTCTTGCGCACGGTACTGAAGGTTTACTGTCATATCAACAATTCCGTCAGTTGTCAATTGCGCAATAAGCACACGGCCCATTCCATCTGGGAAAGCTGATGGCTGATCATCTGGGAATACGTACCAAGCTCCACCTGCTGCAGAGTTCACGATGAAATCGTTGCCTGCTTCGAAACCAGAAGCATCTAGACCAAGGTTCTGAAGGTTGTTTCCAGCTTGATCTTCAGCACCAATGGTTACCCATGAATCATATACTAGGTCTGGGAAGCTACCGTAAAGGGCAGCGTTGATATCTGTTGAATATGCACCACCTGCTGCATCTTGGTAGAAGCTACCTGATGACGTAATGCTCAAAGGAGTTGCGTCTTGTCCGTATACCGCTACTAACTGATCAAATGGGTTAGTGAAGTTCGCGTATACGCGGTATGTATTGTATGTACCTCCTGCAACACCTGTAGCCACTGTCTCATAAGTAAGACCGCTGAAAGAAGGCGCTGGGTAAGTACAAGAACCATCGTCTTCAGTAGCCAATGGTGAATAGTTCAATGCATTTGGATCAGTACATCCAGGGATAGCCTGAGGAAGAGACAATGTCAATCCGGCAGTTTCCGTTGGTACTTGTGCTGCGTTTCTCCACTGTAGGTTGAAAGTGAAGTCAAGCAAACCGTCAGAAGTAAATTGACCAAGAAGAACTCGTCCTGCAACTGGCAACGCTTGCGCATCTCCAGGAAGCACAAACAGTGTTCCTCCGATGATGTCATCTACAATCCAAGAGTTTCCAGCTTCAAAGACACTGTAGTCAAATCCTACTGATTGTAGTGTATTGACCGTGTTGTCTTCAGCACCGATTGTGAGCCACGAGTCAAATTCTCCACCTGGGAAGAACGGCCAGAAGGCTGGGTTAATATCAGTACTAAGAGCTCCACCTGCTACTGGTTCTTGGAAGAATGTAGTAGAGGTTTCGATTCGAAGAGGTGCAGAATCTAGACCGTAAATGGCAATAAGTTGATCTGCAGGATCACTAAAGTCAGCATAAACTCTGTACGTGATCGTACCAGCTATACCATCGATCGCTACAACTTCACCTGAAATACCAGTAAGATCTGCGGAAGCGCTATATGTCAAGAGAAGACACAACGCTGCGAAGAGTGCTTTAAAAACTCGCATGAAAAACATTTTGGTTAAGGTATCTAATAGCCTGTCCTAAAGTCAGGAACCCTAAGATACGAAAAAGCTCTCTATTAACAGCAGTTATTCATCGATGAACTGATGAATTTTCTCAATCAAGGCTGAAGTAGAGGCATCGAAGTCTCCTGACTTCTCTTTCTTAACCACCGGAAGAATTCGCTTTGCCAATGCCTTTCCAAGCTCCACCCCCCACTGATCAAAAGAGAAGACATTCCACATTACTCCTTGCACGAAAATCTTGTGCTCGTAAAGGGCAATCATGTGACCAATGTTGAATGGAGTTAGCTCCTTGTACAGAATAGTAGTAGACGGACGATTGCCTTCAAAAGTCCTGTACGCTTTCAGCTGATCAATGCTCGCCTCAGACACCCCCGCAGCTTGCATTTCTTTTACGACTTCGTCTTCTGTCTTACCATTCATCATCGCCTCAGACTGTGCAAGACAATTAGCTAGCAACTTGTCATGATGATCTTGATATGGTGAAGTAGCCTTCGCGAAGGCAATGAAATCAACTGGAATCTTTTCGGTTCCTTGGTGTAATAGTTGGAAGAACGCATGCTGTCCGTTCGTTCCCGGTTCACCCCAAATGACAGGACCCGTTTCAAAATCAACAGCTTGTCCGTTTCTGTCTACGTACTTGCCATTGCTTTCCATGTCGGCCTGCTGGAGGTAAGCAGGGAAACGATGTAGATCTTGGCTATAGGGGATAATAGCGTATGAGCCAAAGTTGAGGTAGTTTCGGTACCAAATGCCGAGTAAGGCCATAATTACCGGTACGTTCTTTTCGAAAGAAGTACGACGGAAATGTTCATCAGCTGCATTGGCTCCATCAAGCAGGGCTTGGAAATTATTCCAGCCACAGCTCAAGGCAATGCTCAAGCCAACGGCTCCCCACAAAGAGTATCTTCCTCCTACCCAACTCCAAAATCCAAAGGTGTTCGCCTCTAGAATTCCAAAGTCTTTGACGCCGTCAAGATTTGTCGAGACCGCCGCAAAATGTGAAGCAACCGCCTCTTCACCAAGCTTTTCTACAAGCCATGTGCGCGCTGCATGCGCATTCGTAAGTGTCTCTTGCGTAGTGAAGGTCTTCGAAACGACAATGAAGAGGGTTGTTTCTGGATCTACATCTGCTAAGACATATGTTAGATCAGCTCCATCTACGTTCGAAACGAAATATGGCTTCAACCCAACTTGGAACGACTTGAGTGCTTCGGTAACCATTACTGGACCAAGGTCAGAGCCCCCAATGCCAATGTTTACTACTGTCGTTAGCTTCTTTCCTGTAGCACCTAGATGTTCTCCCGATAGCACACGCTCGGTGTATGATTTCATACTCGTCAACACCGCTTGTACATCCGGTGTCACGTCTCTCCCGTCAACAAAACTTGGCGACTTCGCACGCAATGCAGTATGCATCACGGCACGATCTTCTGTCTGATTGATATGTTGTCCGGTAAACATCGCTTCGATGGCTGATGACAGCTTGCACTGTTCCGCGCTAGCGATCAATTGAGTCATCACCTCATCATCAACTAAGTTCTTTGAATAGTCGAACAAAAGCTCTGACGAACTGATGCTAAACTTCTCAAAACGATCTGATTCAGCGGTGAACCGTTGACGCATGTCCCACTGCTTTGAAGCAGCCAGACCTTTCAACGCTGCATGCGCTGCTGTATCAGAAAAAGCGATGGTAGGAAAATCAGACATAGTGTACTATTTACACTTTCAAAAATGCGAAAAGTTTCTTTACCCTCTGAAATCGGAGGTCTTTGCTAACAATAAGCTAATCTTATGCGTTGCGGTTGATGCAGTTAAGATCTTCGAAGGCTTTGTTCAAGCGTTTAACGAAAGTCTTCTCTCCTTCACGAAGCCAAACACGTGGATCGTACTTCTTTTTGTTCGGAACATCAGCTCCTTCAGGGTTTCCGATTTGCGTTTGAAGGTAGTCGTGATTTGCAGAGATGTAATCACGTACACCGCTCAAGTATGCCCATTGCATATCAGTATCGATGTTCATTTTGATCGCACCATAACCGATGGCCTCACGGATTTCTTCAAATGAAGAACCAGATCCTCCATGGAAGACAAAGTTCACTGGATTGTGCCCAGTATTGAACTTCTCCTGGATGTGTTTCTGTGAGTTGTCTAGAATCACTGGTTTCAGCTCTACGTTACCTGGCTTGTATACCCCGTGAACGTTTCCGAATGCTGCTGCAACTGTGAAACGATCACTCACTTGCATCAAGCGTTCGTAAGCATAAGCTACTTCATCAGGCTGCGTGTAAAGGCGGCTACTGTCGATATCAGTGTTATCAACACCGTCTTCTTCTCCACCAGTCACACCAAGTTCGATTTCGATCATCATGCCCATCTTGTTCATGCGTTCGAAATACTTCTTGCTTACATCAATGTTCTCTTCGATTGGCTCTTCGCTCAAATCAAGCATGTGGCTTGTGTAAAGCGGTCGACCATTTTGTTCGAAGTACTTCTCTCCGTAATCGAGCAATCCGTCAATCCAAGGAAGCAGTTTCTTCGCGCAGTGGTCTGTGTGAAGGATGACAGGTACACCATAAGCTTCTGCTACATTGTGCACATGAAGTGCTCCTGAAATACCTCCGAGAATAGCAGCCTGTTGACCGTCATTCGAAAGTCCTTTTCCCGCAAAGAAAGATGCTCCTCCGTTCGAGAATTGAACGATCACTGGTGAGTTAACATCACGCGCCGTTTCAAGGATCGCGTTTACTGAATTCGTTCCAATCGCATTTACCGCTGGTAGTGCGAAGTCTTTCTCATTTGCGTAGTTCAGTAGTTCTTGTGCTTCGTCTCCCCAAAGCACGCCTGGACGGAATTTCATACCTGTAGTGGTTTGTTAATCAAGTCGCAAAAATGGGTAAAAATCGAATTCGTCCGTCAGAATCAGCGATTCTTTAGTGAAAGCTTTTCCACCTTCGGATTCATAATAGCGAAGAAAACCGGCGGTAGTAGTGACAATAACATCATTCCAGGATAGCCTGTTGGCAATTGCGGAGCTTCTTCCATATGGTCGAGAAGCTGATAAGGTTTGCTGGCTTTGTAGTGATGATCTGAATGTCTGGTCAATTCAAAAAGCAGGATACGACCATAAACGTGGTTGGAGTTCCAGCTATGCCAAGGCATCACGCGCTCGAATCGTCCGTTTTCACGTTGATCTCGTTTCAGACCATAGTGCTCAATGTAGTTGACAGTCTCTAAAAGGAGCATTCCCATAATCGCTGCAATGACAAAGTACACAGCAACTGTCAACGAGAAAGCTAACGCGATGATCGCAACCATCAATACTTGAACAATCGTGAAAACAATCATTTCATTCTTCAACGAAAGCACCTTCTCCCCTGCTCGAGTGAGTCGAGTATGCTCAAGCCCCCAAGCGTGAACCCAAGACATGATGACGCTTCTGAACCAGAAAATGTAAATCAACTCGTTCTTGCGCGCCGTAGCCGGATCGTCATGGGTTGCCACTCTCGCGTGATGACCTCGGTTATGCTCTATAAAGAAGTGCGTGTAAAGAGACGACAGCAATAGCAACTTCGCCATTCCTTGTTCCGTCGCTTTCGGTCGGTGCCCCAGTTCATGGGCTACATTGATTCCAATTACTCCGCAGAGCATACCCAGTGACATGATACGACCGGTAATCTCCGTAACGGTGAGGCCATCTTCCGCGATAGCGAATAGAAACCACACTACAAATGCATATTGGGTAGGCACCATCAGGTACAAGAGCAGGTCATAAATACGATCGATTTTGACCAACTCACGTTCGGAATCACTTAAGTTCTTCGGACGGGGTTGAAGGAATACCTCCACCAACGGAACGAATCCAAAGGCGTAGATGACGGGAAGGAAGGTCAACCAACCGTAGGATGTAAAGGCTATTGCGGCTGTAAGCGGTAATGTGAATACCGCCAGATACTTGACTGCGCGAATCTTCATACTACTTGAGTTTCACGGCCGTTCCATAGGCCAAGATCTCAGCAGCACCTTGCATTACAGCACTTGTAGTGAAGCGAACGTTTACCACTGCATCGGCTCCCATGCGACTGGCGTCTTCGCACATGCGTTGCACAGCAGATTCTCGGGCGTCAGCAAGCAGTTTTGTGTATTCCTTGATTTCACCACCGACGATGCTTTTTAAGGAAGCCATGATATCACGTCCGGCATTTCGAGCTCGAACTGTACTACCACGTGCTATACCTACTGCTTCTTCTATTTCTCTTCCCGGAACTGAGTCTGTGCTACTGACGATCATTCTTGTTGATTTTGCTTCTTGAATTTCGCAATCTTTTGCTCATCTGTCAAGTAAAGCAACTCAATCGAAGCCTGCGCCTCGCCAGCCCAGTGACTTTCAGGGTAAAACTCAATCACCTTTTCATAAGCGCGCTGCGCCATTTCACGATCATTAAGCATGTTCTCATAAATGAATCCAACAAGGAAGGCAGCCTCTGTGCGTTTCTCGTAGTTCGGGAATCCATCATGCAAGTTTGTTAGGTATTCGATAGCACGACGTGACTTCCCCATTTCATTGGCCAGTTTACCTGCGCGGAACAAGTACTCTGGTGTCATTGAGTTCTGGTTGAATTTATTTGCGAAATCGGCATACGCCACGAGCAAACGTTGACGCGACTCCACATCTTGACGTGCTTTGTCAGCGGCTACAGTCTCCTCCATTTCAGTGATCAATTCAATGCGTTCTTGCGCTTGATCATCCAATGAAGTTTCTTTTGGGTCTGCTTCGTTTCCTCCTCCACAAGCTATGAAGAAGAGCGCACTTAAAAGGATCAATGTTCTTTTCATTTTCGCTTCAGTTTTGGGAATCGCATTTTGTAACCTACATCCACATTTCCTTTGCTGATATCAGAAAGCTTGCCAGTCAGCAAAGTTCTCTTTAGCGGACTAATCTTATCTGTAAACAATACACCTTCAATATGATCATACTCATGTTGCACGATGCGCGCTGGGATTCCAGAAAGTTCTTCTTCATATAAGTCCCAATTCTCGTCGTAGTACTCAATCTTCAAGGTTGATTTACGCTTTACTTCCTCCCGAATGTTCGGAATGGATAGGCAGCCTTCTTCGAAGCCCCATTCTTCTCCGGTCTCTTCAAAGATGATTGGGTTAATAAATACGCGCTTAAAATCTTCACATGCCGGATCGCCGTCTTCTCCTTCAGCAAAAGGAGTACCGTCAACAATGAACAGGCGAATCGAAAGTCCAATCTGTGGCGCAGCTAGCCCTACTCCACTTGCTGCATACATGGTTTCAAACATGTTCTCGAGCAGTTTATCGAGATCTGGATACTTCTCATCAATCTCTTCAGCCTTCTTTTTAAGCACGGGATCTCCGTACGCGACAATCGGGAGTGTCATATTGTAAAATTATGGGGCAAAGATAAGTGCTTTGTTGTGTTTCAACCATCGGGCACCCCTTGAGGTTCGCAACAAAATGATCAAAGAATCGCTTCTCTGAACAAGTTGGCCTTTCATGCGTTCCATCTGCGTACATTTGCACCGATGAAAAAAGAACTAGATAGCATTGAATCAGCGATCGAAGCCATCCGAAATGGCGAAGTGATCATTGTAGTAGATGATGAGGACCGTGAGAACGAAGGCGACTTCTTGATCGCGAGTCGTTCAGTAACACCTGAAATCATCAACTTCATGGCTACTCATGGTCGTGGATTAATTTGTGCGCCACTTGTAGAGTCTCGTTGTGATGAGCTTGGACTAGAACTTATGGTCAACAAGAACAGTGCACAGTTCGAAACCCCTTTTACGGTATCCGTTGATTTGGTTGGACATGGAACGACCACAGGTATTTCTGCCAGTGATCGCAGTAAGACAGTTCAGGCATTAATCAATCCAGATACCAAGCCGGAAGAGCTGGGTAAACCAGGACACATCTTCCCGCTTCGGGCAAAAGAAGGTGGTGTTTTGCGCCGTGCCGGACATACGGAGGCAGCAATTGACTTCGCACGTCTTGCTGGCTTCGAACCAGCGGGAGTGATTGTTGAGATCATGAACGAAGACGGTACCATGGCACGTTTGCCAGAACTACTTGAAATCGCCGATAAGCACGACTTGAAACTCGTGAGCATCGCTGATCTCATTGCTTACCGCTTAGAACATGATTCATTGATCGAACGTGGGAAGGTAGTTGACCTTCATACAGAGTTCGGAGACTTCAAACTGATCTCTTACCGTCAGATTACCACTGATAGCGAACACCTCGCCTTGGTTAAGGGGCATTGGACAGCTGACGAAACAATCCCAGTACGTGTACATTCAAGTAGCATGGTTGGAGACATTTTCAATGCATTGAACATTGGAAAAGGCCAACAACTACGTCAAGCAATGCGCATGATCAACGAAGAAGGTCGTGGGGTGTTGGTTTACATCAACCACCTCAACAAAGGTGAAGGCTTGATGAATGAAATTGAGGCCATTGCTGGAATGAGCGAAGAAGGTGGACAAGGGGTGATGGATTCCAAAGACTACGGTATTGGAGCGCAAATCTTGAGAGACCTTGGAGTTCAGAACATGAAGCTTCTGAGCAACACTCCAAACAGAAGAAAAAACATTACGGTCTTTGGACTGAAGATTGTGGATACCATTCCTCTTTCATAAGGAGGAAAACATAAGGCAACAAAAAACCCCGCAGTTGCGGGGTTTTTCTTTATATCGAATAAAGGCTTAACCTTCTTCTTCTTTCTTTTCGTCTTTCTTCTGCCACTTCGCGTACTTGTTGCGGAACTTGTCAATACGTCCTGCAGTATCTACGAATGTTACTTTACCAGTGTAGAATGGGTGAGACTTGTGGCTGATTTCCAATTTAATCACTGGATATTCATTTCCATCCTCCCAAGTTTCAGTTTCTTTCGATGCAGCCGTTGACTTCCCAAGGAAGCTGTAGTTGTTACTTACATCCTTGAAGATGACAAAACGGTAATTATCTGGATGAATGCCTTCTTTCATTGTGTTCAATTTTCAGGGGTGCAAAGATAGCAAGTTTCTTCACACCCAGCAAGCAATGGCCACAAAAATACGCTACTTTTTAACAATAAGGCCATTTTTCGAGCGTACATGTCGTCTCCGTGGCTTGATTACATTTGCGTCATGCCTCGTGTATTAAGAATTCTCAACCGTTTCAATCTCGGTGGTCCAGTGTGGAATGCCAGCTACTTATCGGCTGACCTCTCCCCTGAGTTTGAAACCAAACTCATTGGCGGTCCTGAAGAGGAAGGAGAAGAGAGTTCTCTATATATACCGGAGTCTTTAGGCTTGAAGCCTCAAATCTTACCTAACCTTCGACGTTCGGTTGATCCCACCAAAGATCGCAAGGCACTCAAGGACATTAGAAATATCATTCGAGAATTTCAGCCAGACATTGTGCATACACATGCCTCGAAAGCAGGTGCACTTGGACGCATAGCAGCATTCAAAGAAAAGGTTCCTGTGGTTGTTCATACTTTTCACGGGCATATATTTCACTCCTATTTCCATCCGGCGAAAACAGCGGTTTTTAAGCAGTTGGAGCGAAGATTAGCTCGTAAGAGTAGCGCTATCATCGCCATTAGTGATGTGCAGAAACATGAACTGTGTAATCTGCATAAGGTGGCACCCCCGGACAAAACGCACGTGGTTCATTTGGGATTTGATCTCGACCGCTTTCAAGAAGATCAAGTCTTAAGACGTCAGTCGTTCCGCCAGCAATGGCGAATTAATGAAGACGAACTCATCGTTGCTATCATAGGTCGCTTTGCTCCAGTTAAGAATCATGAATTATTCTTTGAGGCTTTTGCGCAAATGCTGGAAAGTTCTGAAATCAAGGCGCGCGCCGTCGTTGTTGGAGATGGAGAATTGAATACCCAATTGACTGATTTCTGTGCGCGTAGAACGCTTAACTCTGGAGAATCTCTTAACCAATACATGATCTTCACCTCTTGGATTAAAGACATTTCTGAGGTGCTTCCCGCCGTTGATCTAGTAGCCTTAAGCTCTCACAATGAAGGCACACCGGTTAGTTTAATTGAAGCCCAAGCAGCCAATGTTCCGGTGGTTGCTACGCGAGTTGGTGGTGTTGAGAATGTCATTCGAGAAGGAGAAACAGGGTTGATTGTTGCACCGGGGGATGTCTCCGCCTTCAGCCAATCAATGCAAGAAATCTTGTCGAATCAAGAACTCCGTAAACGCTTTGCTCAAGCGGGTTATGCCCATGCCAAAGCCAACTTTAGTCGAGAGCGATTGGCCGACGAAGTTGCTGCTCTCTATCGCCAACTCCTTTAGCCTTATCCACATAGCCGTGTTTGGAATTCCGCGCTGAGTGCCGCTCAGCAGCGAGAAGTGCAAGTAGTTTTGTTTCAGACCTACCAGATAAAACCACGCGCATGTTCAAATACGCTCTTGTACTCGCTAATATGCTTGGGTTGTTCGCTCTCGGAACACTCATGGATGATGGAGTATTGATCGAAGACAACACCCCGGCTATCATGCAGCCCGGACAAGAAGTGGCTGTTGAGATTACGGTGAACAAAGGCGACGTAGAAGGTTTTGCCAAACTCCAGCTTGAACTTCCTGATGGTTTAGTAGCCGTGCCTGGTGATACTAAAGGGGCTTCATTCACATTCAGCGGACAGAAAGTCAAGTTCATCTGGATGTCTCTTCCTGCGGATCAAGAATTTACGGTTTCATACAAGCTTCAAGCCTTACCAACGGCTTCTGGAAGCAAAGTCATTACAGGCACCTTCTCTTACATAAAGAACAACCAGCGCGTTGACTACGATCTTCAAAGTAAGATGGTTGAAGTAACAGAAGATGCTTCAGCGAGCGCTAGCAATGAAGAAACAATCGACACCCCTGGAGTTGAAGGTTTGGCCTGTGTAAGAACCATGACCGAAGTTGGAAACGGTGATTACCTGGTACGTCTAGACGTAGTGAACTCTGATTTGACTGGCTTTGCCAAGATCAAAGAGAACATTCCAAGTGGTTACACTGTGGCTGAAGAAGATTCTGATGGTGCTGTTGTGACCATTGATGACAACGCCGTGAAGTACGTATGGTTTGACGTACCAAGTGCTTCTTCTTTCTCAGTTAGCTATCGCCTCATCGGCGGAACGTCTGCGCCTTCTGTTGACGGAGTTTTCTCTTATGTAGAAAACAATACACGCAAGGAAGTAGAAGTCATCGATAACGGAATCATCGAAGCTTCAGAGCCATTGGCTGACAATGGTGATACAACAGACCCTGTGGTAGAAGAAGTAGTAACAGATCCTGATCCGATCGTTGAAGAGACGACTGATCCAATTGAGGAGGAAACGGTAACTACTGATCCAATGGCTGGTTCGATTGCTGACGGTACAGACGAATCTTCTACACAAGAAGAAACAACGGACCCTGATCCGGTTCAAGAAGAAGATGTAGCTGACAACAACCCACCAGTAGAAACGGTGCGAGAAGATCCAGTAATGGAAGAGACGAGCGCTTCGAATGATCCTGACCCTGTAACAAATGTTCCTGATCCAGAAACTGGAGTGACTTACAAAGTACAAATTGCAGCTGCTCACCGAGTAGTTGACGAGGCTTACTTCGCTTCACGTCACGGGTTCAATGAAGGGTTCGGTATTGAGAACCACGAAGGATGGGTGAAATACACCACGGGGTCACATGATGAATACAAAGGAGCACGTGATGACCGCGAGCGCATCAAAGGACGTTACAACTTCCGTGGTCCGTTTGTCACTGCATACAATGAAGGTGTTCGAATTACGGTGCAGGAAGCACTAATGATCACCAAGCAAAAATGGTATAAATGAGTTTCGCCAACGGGCGATTACAACGCACATATTCTCGTAGTAATTTTGGTTAATTAATGTAGAATTTGTTTAGGTAAATTAGTCTAAAACCCCCGGGAAACGTCGCGGGGGTTTTTCTTTATCAAGCCCTAGTCAACCATGTCGTGGAACGCACTCAAAAAAGGATATAAGACCTATCTCGAGCTGGAGAAATCGCTCGCTGACAATAGCGTCGAAGCCTACCTCCGCGATATCGACAAACTCACCCAGTATCTTTCATACGAGAACCTTCAACTTCTTCCAAAAGACATAGACCAAGAACGCATCCAGCATTTCCTTGCTTGGGTGCATGACTTAGGCATGAGCGCTCGCAGTCAAGCACGAATTATTTCTGGATTGAGAAGTTTTTATGACTTCCTGGAATTGGAGAATGAGATTCGGTCAAATCCAATGGACTTAATCGAAACGCCTAAAATTGGCAGTAAACTCCCAGATACCTTAAGCACAGATGATGTCTTGGCTATTATTGATTCGGTTGACCTGAGTACTTCATCAGGAACAAGAGACAAGGCGATTCTAGAAACGCTCTACAGCTGTGGATTGCGCGTTTCAGAGCTCACTACACTTCGAATCAGCCATATCTACGACAGCGATGGATTCGTACGCGTTGTTGGAAAAGGGAACAAAGAGCGCCTCATCCCCATCGGACGTTCGGCGATTAAGGCGATTTCAATCTATGTGAGCGCCGTTCGCAATCATCAAGAGGTCCATCCAGGCCATGAAGACTTCGTGTTCTTAAATCAACGCGGAAAGGCCTTAACAAGGATGAGCATCTTCAACATTGTCAAACGACAGACAGCACTCGCTGGAATTCAGAAGAAAGTCAGTCCACACACCTTTAGACATAGTTTTGCCTCTCACTTAGTAGAAGCAGGTGCTGACTTAAGAGCCGTACAAGAAATGCTCGGACATGAAAGCATCACAACAACGGAGATCTACACGCACCTTGATCGTGATTACTTGCGCCAAGAGCTTCTTGATTATCACCCAAGAAATAAAGGGTAATTACTGGATCGCAAAGAGGATTTGATCCTTGATCATCTGCATGTGCTGATCGTACTTCTTCCCTGCTTCGAAAGACAACGAGTCAAGCTTCAAGGTTGCCGGACCATTCACCCATTTGATAAAACCATCTCGTGATAAGAATGAAGAGTAGCGGTATCGATAGTATTTCCCTTGCTTCTCTTTAAAGAGCACTTCGTAGTCGTCGACTATTTCAGCGTTATCTGCGTTGCATTGGAATGTGATTTCCTTCAATTCAAATGCGTCGTTCAATTTATCTGAATAGGTGAAGTTGACACGAACCATATCGTTCGCCTCTGCTGATTCACTTTGGTCAACAACGGTAAAGTCCATTTCAATGGAGCCTTTACCGTCAATTTCGTTCATGAATACAGGACCTGCGAAGTACATCTTGCTTCCGTCAGGTCGATTGAAAATTTTGACTAGGCTAGGTTTGCCTGAGTCACCCGTGGTCTTCACTCCTCCACAAGCGGTGAATACCAGTGTAAAAAGGACGAGGATGCCTATTCTCATTTGACTGTAATGTGCTCCTCGAAACGAGATTCTACGTTCTCGTAGAATGCATCTGCCTTTGCGGCATCAGAGAATACGTGATCAACCAACAAGAACAACCCACTCTTAGGTTCGTCGAAACCAACGCGAACGAGTTGATGTCCGTCACGGTTCACTCGATATACGTCGTAAACTACCTTCTTGCCTGTGAATTCTTTGGTGTCTGTCACCTCGTACATCTTATCTAAACGCTGACGGTCAGGATACTCTGAAGAGTGCAATGTCTCCCCTGCTCCGATGAATACGCGGTAGCTCTCCTTTGAATACGTTAGTGCGCGGTTCAAATAGATATTGAGTCCATCCATGTAGCAACATGCGTCGTACTCAGCTACCTTTTCTTCTGAAATCGGGTAATGATTCACTTCACCATCTCGCAATTCGTACTTGCTGTACATTCCAAAGTAGATCTGGTTTGAGTTACAAGACATGAGTCCTACGAGGGCTCCGGCAATAAGTAGTAGTTTGATTCTCATCTGAAAGGTCTAAAAGAAAGAAAAGGCCACGTAAACGCGGCCTTATCTTCAATTTCTGTTCTGAGATTACTCTCCAGTAACTGTAGTTTCGTGAGTGATGATCAAGTTAAGAACATTCTTCTGAGTGTAATCAACTGTAGAGATCTTCGAGATACCACCATTCTTAGCAGCAGTCTGGATAGATGCATCAACACCGAAACATAGAACACCTAGGTAACAAGTACCTGATGACTTTCCTACTTTGTTTCCAACAGCGTTAGAAGTCGCAGTTACAGGAAGAGTGATAGAGCAAGAGCTAAGTGCGATCATCGCAACCCCAGCTAGTCCAAAAAGAACCTTTTTCATGTTGAGTTGGTTTTGGTTTGTTACTAATCTTCGACAAAAATGCTAGAATTGTTGAGTTATCAAATGATTCGAGCCACTTTTTTTTCGACTATAGACATTAAATAAGTCGTTTTGACAGAATTGTGATGATCTCATGATCGTTAGAACTCATTTGGTCAAGACCTTTGAAAAAACATTTCACCATGCGCTCTAAACAGCTCACCTTCACCAATAAAGACGGAGAACAGCTCAGTGCTCGACTCGATATGCCAGCCAACGGAAAGCCGCTTGCATGTGCCCTTTTTGCTCACTGTTTTACCTGTTCGAAAGATTTAAAGGCAGTCAGAAATATTGCACGCGGTTTGAATCAGGACGGTTTGGCTGTTTTACGATTCGATTTTACAGGCTTGGGACAAAGCGAAGGAGATTTCTCAGACACAGGCTTTTCTTCGAATGTGCAAGACCTCATAACGGCGGCTGAATTCATGGAAGAAATGATTCAAGCTCCTTCCCTACTCATAGGTCATTCACTAGGTGGTGCTGCTGTGCTTTGCGCGGCGCATTCGATTGAGAGTGTTCAAGCCGTGGTAACCATTGGCGCACCAGCTGAACCGGTCCATGTGACTCATTTGATTGGTGATAAGAGGGAAGAGCTAGTAGAGAAAGGACATGCCACCGTTAATATCGGTGGACGTCCATTTGAGCTCAAGAAGCAGTTTGTAGATGACCTCGAGCAATACAACCTCGCTGAACGTATTTCATCACTGCGTAAGCCGCTGTTGATCTTCCATAGTCCGCAAGATTTAACGGTAGGCATCGAAAATGCAGCTCAGATCTATACGGCAGCACATCACCCTAAGAGTTTTATTTCGCTTGATGGTGCAGACCACCTTCTCTCGAAGTCGCAAGACGCTCGTTATGTGGGTCAAGCCATCGCTTCCTGGGTGAGTAGATATCTTGATCTAGAGCCAGAACAAGAAGATGAATTGGATAGTCACCTTCAAGCAGCAGCGCGCGTTGACAATGAACCTGGGTTCCTGACCGACGTCATTGCTGGAAGACATGCTTTGTTGGCTGATGAACCTAAATCTGTTGGTGGTGAAGATCTCGGACCGACGCCGTATGACCTTCTCTCAGCGAGTCTGGCGACTTGCAGTGCGATGACCATGAAAATGTACGCCCAACGCAAAGGATGGCCGCTTGAAGAAGCTGTGGTTCACGTTCACCACGAACGCCAGCATTTTGAAGATTGCGAGCCCGACAGCAAAAAATTTGTCGACAATTTTAAAAAGGAGATTGAACTTCAAGGGCCACTCGATGAGAAGCAACGTGCTCGTTTAAAGGAGATTGCAAGTCGTTGCCCTGTGCATCGTACCCTTCTCAACGAAATTACCATTGATACAGAATTGCTGAATGAGCAGTAACTTCGCGCTCATGCGAAGACTGCTATTCATTTGTTTGCTCCTGAGTTCCCTGTCTAGCGTGGCTCAGAGTGATGTTCGTGTCATGTGCTACAACGTGTTGAATTTCCCTCAAGGATTCATGCCTGATCGTGAAGACACCCTCAAGAAGATCGTAGAATACGTTGAGCCTGATCTATTGCTTATTCAAGAATTGAAGTCAGAACTCGGCCTTCAAATGATTCTCGAAGAGTCTTTCGCTGATGTTCCTGGTTCTTTCGCTAGCGCGGAATACGTTTCACAGCAATCTAACCAAGGTACAAGTTGGCCGTTGCAACAAGGGTTGATCTACAACACCGATGTGTTCGGCTTAGCCGAAGAGCGATTGAAAATTACGCCAGTCCGTGACATCAATATCTACAAACTGTTCTTCCAAGACCAAGAACTAGCCATGGGTGCGGATACCACCTACATGTATGTTTTTGTCACCCACTTGAAGTCTAGTCAAGGGGATAACAACGAGCAACTTCGCCTTGAATCAGCGGAAGTGTTTACCGCCGAACTCGCGAATATTCCAAGTGATAGCTATGTACTCTTCGGAGGTGACTTTAATGTTTACAGTTCCAATGAACCGGCTTACCAGGAAATCCTAGCCAATGACAATGCTATTGTCATGGAAGACCCTATTGATGCGCCGGGTTCATGGACCTCTTCTTCGTATCCTTTCAAGGAAATCTTGACACAGAGCACACGTGTATCCGAAATCTATGGAGACGGCGCGGGCGGCGGTTTGGATGACCGATTCGATTTTATCCTGTGTAGTTCGAATATGAAAGATCCTTCTTCCCCGGTGCGTGTAGACATTGACTCGTACAAGGCACTTGGGAATAACGGTGACTGCTACAACCTCAACATCACGCAGTGCGACGAAAACAACGAGGTTCCGTACGGTATTTTGCTGGCGATGTACTACATGAGTGATCACTTGCCTGTGGTGATGGATATTGATCTAGACCTTACCCTAGGACAACCTGAAATTGCTTCTCTCCCTGCAGCTTCCATCAAGTGGAATCAGCAAGAACTTTGGATTGAAGGGAATATTGGAAACGGTAATATTGAAGTGTACTCAGCCCTTGGTTCACTCGTGGGGAATTTCAACCTTCCTTACGGGCAACGTGTGTTGCTGCAAGGAATGCGCCCTGGGATATACATCGTCCGATTCCGCGATAGCGAGAACAATCAAATCATCTCAGAGAAAATCTACCTGAAATAAAAAACGCTGAACCCGAAGGCTCAGCGTTTTCTTGAGTAGCATTTGGTCTTATTGAACGATCATTCGCTCAACAACACGCTCTTTGCCGTGTGTGACAGTCAGAATATATACTCCTGATCCTTCTCCTGAGATATCGATATTGTTACGGTACTCACCCTCGAAACGTCCTAGGTTTTCTTGGTAGACTACACGTCCGTTCATATCGTGAATCTCAATGGTCGTTTTTGCCTTGTCTTCTAGTCCAAACTGCAGCGTGAATTGACCGTTGTTCGGATTTGGCATGAACTTCAAATCTGTAACTGAAGATGCCGTTGGTTTAACCTCAGCGCTGCGAGCTTCAGGCTCATCAACATTCGATACCAATACGATGGTGCGTTCTTGGTCGAAGACGAAGCTGTTCACCTCTTCTGGCGTGCCTTCGAACTCTTCAGAAACTTCGTAGATGAAGATCGCTTCTTCTCCTTCAGGAAGGTCATCGATTTGCATGATTTCAATATCCATGTTCTCGAATTCCTCTTCGGAGACTTCCTCCCCATTCACGATGATGATGGTGTTTTCATTGCCTTCTTCGTCAATGGTAGTTTCGATTTGGATGTTCATTTCCACATCCTCGATAACGATTTCATTCTCACCTTCGATGTCTTCATCTTCGAGAATGATGATCTGCATTTCTGCTTGGTGAATCGCATTGTTTTCGAGGTCTTCCAGGTTGATGATTTCCTCAGTAACCTCTACTTCACCGTTTTCATTGACGATTTCCTTTTTGATGATGATCTCGCCGTCAACTTCTTCGGTAGTGATCGTCATTTCTTCACCTTCTCCAGGTTCACCAATGATGCGCACTTGATTCGGGCCGGCTTTCATGCATTGACGTTCCATCTTGACATCTGCACAGTTTGGCGAACTCATCATCCAGATGTTTCCATCAAGTTCGCGTGTTTCCATACCTTCGACTTCATTCAAGTTGATGATTTCAGCATTCTCAGCTGAAATTCCGTGCATTTCTAGGAACTGCTCTACTGTGAGGTCTTCCGCGCTAGCGAGCGTAGTATCAAGCACTGTAACTTGTAGGCCGTTCATATGAACCACGCTGTAACGAACCGGATCCCCATCCGTGTTATTAGCCCATGCAGCTGCTGTGAGTGTAAGGGCTGTCAAAAATGCTGTAAGTCTTTTCATTGTCTTGTGATTTTGTTCTGAGCAAACCTACGTGCTCGTTGAACGAAGATGGGTTAAAAGGCTGCTAACGAGGGTTAAAGAAAGGTTAAAGTCACGAAAACACCCTATTCTAGCGGTATCTTTGTCTTGTGAGCCAACTAAAATTCAGACTCCTTATTACCGCCATGGTACTCTCGATATTAAGCATCGCGGGTATGCAGGCTTATTGGCTTTATAATGCTTGGCAAGTCGAAGAATCAGGTTTCAAAAAACAGCTTGATGAACTTGCCCAAGAGATTTCACACAAGATGGATCGCTTGCGGGTGGAACAGCTGGTTTCTGAGGAAACCCGAAGTGAAATTCGATACATGATTCATGAGGCCAGTTCTGATCAAGAAATGGTTTTTGTGAGCGATTCAATGATCTGGCAACTCCCCGATTCTCAGAACATGGAGGTTACCGTCATTTCATCTGGTGATGGTGATCAGTTTCGTTCCATCAATTACATCCAAGATGGCGTTCAGATCACGGAAGTCAATGAATACCGTCAGGTCTTGAAAGACACTACCTATGCCTTCATCGATGAAGAGCATAGTTCCGCGTTTAGCAACATCGTCATTGAGCTTATTGAAGAAGAGATGAACTCTTTTACTCCATTTGAAATGCTCTTTGACTCAGCAGCTACCAGCGAACTGATTGCCGAGGAGCTTTCGAATGCAGGATTAGAGCTTGACCACGGATACCACATCACTCAAGTTGAACAGAAAGATACGGTGCTCACTAAAGACCTCTTGGCTGATGCCTCCGCTTCTACCACTGTTCCGCTCTACACCTCATCTTTACGTCCGCTGCCTTATGAACTCGAACTATCTGTATCAGGCCACTCAAGCCTCCTCTGGTCGAGAATGACAGGACTTCTGCTCTTTTCCGTAGCCCTCTTGCTAGTCCTTTGTTTGACCATGGTCTTTGCGGTTCGAACCATTCTACGTCAGAAACGACTATCGCGGATGAAAAGCGATTTCGTGAATAACATGACGCACGAATTCAAGACACCTTTGGCAACGATATCATTAGCTACTGACAGTATTCGTCACCCGGAAGTCATTGGAAATCAAGCCCAACTTCATCAACTTACAGATATCATCAAGGCCGAGAATGAACGGCTTCAACTTCAGATAGAACGCGTTCTCGAAGCTGCACAATCTGAGCATGATGACCTTCAAATGAGCTTCGAAGAAGTGGACCTCAAGGCATTTATCGAAGAGATTGACCAACAAAGTCGATTCACTTTCAGTCAAATTGAAGGGGCGACCTACGGCTCAGCAATTGAGTTGGAAGCATTGAACCTGAAAGTGGATTCCATGCATCTACGCAATGCGATTATGAATGTCATAGACAATGCGAAGAAGTATTCAAAAGGGGCGCCTCAAGTGATTTTCGATGTAAAGCAAGACCAACAGTGGGTGAACATAGAAATTGCCGATGATGGTATCGGTATGGATAAATACACCAAGGAACACGCCTTTGACGCCTTCTATCGAGCAACGACCGGGTATCGCCATGACGTAAAAGGCTTCGGACTGGGTTTGAGCTACGCCAAAGGTGTCATTGAAAAACACCGAGGAAGCATTCATTTAGAGAGTTTGAAAGATCAAGGAACGACTGTAACCATCCAACTTCCAGCGAAATGACAACCTCGGGTAAAATATTGCTGGTAGAAGACGAGCCAAATTTTGGAAGCGTACTCAAGAATTATCTCGAACTCGCTGGTTATGAGGTTGATCTGTGCGAAAACGGATACGTTGGCCTCAGTCATTTTCGCCGTGAGAAATTTGACATATGTATCCTTGACGTCATGATGCCTGAGAAAGATGGATTCGAATTGGCAGAAGATATCCGTGAACGAGATGCGCATGTCCCGCTGATTTTCCTCACCGCTAGAAACATGAAAGAGGATCAAATCAAAGGCTTTCAAATTGGCGCCAACGATTACCTCTGTAAGCCCTTTGATTCAGAACTTTTGCTCTGGAAGGTGAAAGCTTTGTTGCGCGGAGGCACGAACGAAAAGGTGGCTGAAAAGGCCCCTCCTAGCGAGTTTGAGCTCGGAAGCTTCCATTATGACACCACACGAAGAAGACTTCAACACGGTGACAATGAAGTTCGACTCACCCCGAAAGAGCACGAGTTATTTGTCTTACTCAATCAGTACCTAGGAGGAGTAACTTCTCGTTCGGAGGCCCTAAATAAAATCTGGGGAGAAGAGAACTACTTCACCAAGCGCAGCATGGACGTGTACATCGCACGATTGCGTAAACACCTGCATGAAGATCCAAGGATCCAGATTGAAAACATCCACAGTGAAGGATACCGTCTCTTTTTAAGTGACGATATTTGACACATGAAATACGTGTTCTTTAGCTTTTTCTTGGCTCTGACGCTCAGCGTTCACTCACAAGATTTGAATTCAGTTGGTATTGACACCCTATACACTGTTCCAGAGGGATTGGCTACAGGGGCTTACGCTCCAGATTTCACACTCTCGAATGGCAAGGAAGAAGTAACACTTTCTGAAAAGCTTAAAGAAGGACCAGTCGTTCTTGTATTCTATCGAGGGGAGTGGTGTCCGTACTGCAACAAGTACATGTCAGCATTGAATGATAGCCTTTCACATATTTCAGCTGCTGGTGCACAAGTGATTGCGGTCACTCCTGAAATTGGAGAATATGCTGAATCAATGATGGCTGAAAACGATTTGAACTTCAACGTGCTTTCGGCAGATGGAAGTAGTGTTCTCACCGACTACGATTTGTTGTTTAGAGTCACCAAGCGATACACCAAGAAGATCAAGGTGATGCTTCGCACAGATCTCGCAGAAGTGAATAATCAAGAAGATGTTCAACTTCCTGTACCTGCGGTATTCGTGATTTCAAAAAGCGGGAAGGTGACGTGGAGATACTTCAATTACGATTACCGCCAACGTCCACCGGTCAACGATATCTTAAAAGCGCTGGAGTCTATCAATTAAGGCGATTTACCACAGATGACAGAAAGTCTTTTTTCAAAGGCTTCATGCTGTAGTCCAAAATCTCCGGGTAGCTTTTCATGCGTACTTGCTCTTGTTCTCTGTCAGAACTAGAAAGCATCACTACGGGCACTTCAAGCTTCGGATATTTTGCCTTTTTCAAATCCATAAATTGGAAACCATCAAGCACAGGCATGGAGATATCCAATAGAATTAAATCAACGTCATTGGCAATGAGATAATCCAGTGCGGCTTGACCATTGTCAACAATGACAGGAGAATCGCAATACCCTGACTGCTCGACTACCGTCTTTGAAACGAATGCACTGACTTCGTCGTCTTCTACAATGAGTATTCTAAGCTTCATGAGCAATTGATTCTGGTCCTAAGTGTACCTTAAAAGTGGTGCCTTTGTTCACTTCGCTTTCTACTTCTATATGTCCGCCGGCATCTGCTACGAAGCTGTTGATCATGTGTAAGCCTATTCCTCTTCCTTCCACATGCGTGTGGAAACGTTTGAATAAGCCAAACATCCGGTCTCCATTGATTTCGAGATCTATACCGATGCCGTTGTCTGCTACTTCCAGCACCACCTCATCATCTTTGGTATAACTTGAAATATTGATAGCAGGCGCTAAATCTTCTTGTCTGTACTTCAGTGAATTGCCTACGAGGTTTTGCACGATACTTTCCAGTCGTTGTTTGTTGAATCGTGTTTTTTCTATCGCTAGCGCGGAAACATTGATCTGTGCACTCTCGCGCTCGATAAGGCTACCGATCGACAGCTGAACTTGATCAATAATGGATGGGATATCACAAACTTCGGCTTCCTCTTGCTGTTGGAAATTCTCGAGCACCGTATTAAGTCCTTGAATCGTTTGATTCATCCCCCCTGCTGACTGCTTCATTTTCGCAATCAAGGTCTTGCTGAACTCACCAAGTTCTTCTTGACCTTCCAGCATTTCAAGCAAGGCGTTGAAATTCAAAAGTGGCGCTTTCAAATCGTGCGAGGCGATATAGGCTAACTCCTCCAGGCGGTTATTCGCCGTTGAGAGCTTTCTATTGGATTCTTCTAGCGCGATCTTTTGTTGTTCGATACGTTGTTTAGCTAATACATCCTTCGTTACCTCATGAGCAACTCCCATGATGGCGATGGTTTGTCCATTCTCTTGAACAGCCTCACCGGAGCAAAGCAAGTATTTTGATTCACCGCTTGGGGTGACCATGCGGTGAGGTACCTCAAAGTTCTCCCCGTTTTGAATGGCATTACCAATGACGTTATTCATGAGCTCTTGATGCTCAGGCGCAATTGATTTCAAGAAGAACTCATAAGTAGGATCTTGCCCTTCAGGTAACTCAAAAATACGTTTTAACTGATCTGACCAGCTTAGGCTTTGATCGAGCAACGAAAAGTTGAAGTGGCCGACGTTAGAAATGCGCTGGGCCTGTTTCAAGCGACTTTCAGAGATCGATAGCTTAAAAGAACTTTCTACTTCTTCTGTGATTTCACGAGATACATACGCCAAATACTTGACATGATCCCCTTCTACAATTGGTGTGATAGACGAACTGAAATAACGCATTCCAGACTCAAACTCATCTTCTTCAAGTCGGTTGATTCGTTTCCTAGTTCGAATGGTTTCCAAAATCCATTCATTGAAGAAATTTATCTTTTCTTCTTGATACCCTACGAGCCTAGCCGCGTCCATTAAAGTGCGTCCTTCCACACTTCCAGTGGCCGTATTATCAACTTTTTTGTCAAATCTTTTCTCGTAGGCTTGGTTCGCAACCAACAAGGTAAAACCGTCAGTTTCAACCAATACAATGCTCTCCGCAACCGCCTCAAGCATCGTTTCAAAAAGTCTATTCTGATCCCGAATGCTTTCATCTCTTTTGGTCAATTCTTCGGTGAGCATATTGAGCCCAACGGTAATTGCATCAAGCGTTTCATCCTCTCCTGTTATCTCTACACGGCAATCGTCTTGCCCTTGAGCAATACAAATGAGCTGGTCAAGAATGCTCTGAAGACCTGGTGCTAATTGTTCACTTGACTGATTCATGAGAATGAACATTTAGGAATTTAAATCCTTGCTCCTCATCTGCTACCAACTTCACAGGAAATTTCGGTTTATTCAGTCCTAGGATGAAGCTTCCTATAACTCTGCTTACGCTGTTACTAACAATGATCGCCAATGACTCAACAAGTTCTTCAGCGATTGGATCAGAAACAAATTTTCGCGTTTTCATATCCACTGAACGAAGTCCTCGGATATCTGAAAGCACCTTTACTTTATGCCCAGGATTTACTTCTTTATAGCGTTCATGGAGCAAATTCACATCTTCACCGTGCATGCTTGATCCATCTTTGAAAACAATATGTACCACACCGTTGGCAAGAATATCCAACGAATATTCGTTATTAAAGTCCCTCTCTCTCATGGCCAATGATTAACTCGTTCTAAATTTAACAGAATTATGAGAGCATTGACAATTTGTGCAGCATCCTTGATCGTTTCTTTCTTGGCTTGTTCTGATGGTATCGCCACTTCCTCTGCTACTATCAACGAGAGTGAGGACACATGGACTCCGGTTTATAACGACTCTGTGAGCGTCAGTAACCATCTCTACTTCATACGCAAGGAAGCCGATATGTACCTAGATGTATATGAGCCGACTGATTCCAATGACCTTAAACCCACGGTTATTTTCATCCATGGTGGTGGATTCTTCACCGGCACTAGAAAAGAAGATAATATTGAGCATTTCTGTGACTCGCTAGCGCGGAATGGGATACGCGTTGTGAACATGGACTACTTCCTCTACCTCAAGGGGCAATCCTTCCATTGTGATCAACCCAGCGAGAATAAGATGAAAGCCTTTGACTCTGTTTCTGCCGATCTCTCAATGGCCATTAAATACCTGAAAGATGATCTGAACCTTGACTTAAGCAGCCTCTACATCGCCGGAAGCAGTGCAGGAGCAGAAGTGGTTCTACATGCCCCATATGGCTATAAAAGCAGATCTGAATACGCCGCCGAAGACAAAACTGAAATCAAAGGACTTTTGGCATTTGCTGGTGCCATGATTGACACTTCACTAGTAACGAAAGAAAATGCCATCCCCACCTTGCTTTACCATGGAAGTTGTGACCCTTTAGTTCCATACGGATCGGATACGCACCACTACTGTCCTGAAAAAACAGTGGGCGCATTGATGCTTCATGGCAGCTACTCCATTTTCCAACGAATGGAAGCGCTTGACCAGACCGTTCGTTTGGTCACGCATTGTGGCGCAAAACACTCCATCGCTTCTAAACCGATAGAGAATGATATCCAAGACATTCTAGACTTCATCACACGCGTGCAGAACGATGAGCATTTCATAGAACACGAAGTGAGAGAAAGTGCCGATTGCAAATATGGAGACTGGGAATTCTGTACCCCATGAGAATACTCGCGTTTGTCTTCGCTTTATTCCTATGCAGTCCTTCTCCAAAAGAACTACCGGTTCATTTTGAGAACAATCTGATGTGGTTAGTGCTGGAGCAAGACGAACACATTTTCCATATCTATCTCGATACCGGAGGAGTAGAATACCTTCACAACAAGGGCAAGAAAAAACTCGATCGACAACACTATCAGACTTTCAGTGCCCTTTTAGATATCCATGAAATTCCACTGCCGCAAAATCCAATTCTAAGAGAACGAAGCCAAACAGAAGACGATGCCATGCTTGGTCGTGGCTGGTTTGGTGATCGCACATGGCTCATTGATTACGACGACGAACGAATAGTTTTCGAACCAGAAGAGAGAGTGTTCGAGAACTCACTTCCCCTAACCTTCAAGTCAGAAAATGGAAGGCACCTCCACCACCTGCCTTCCTTGACGATTGTGGTTGAAGAAGACTCTATTCCGTTACTCCTGGATACTGGAGCACAATTGAACTGTTCACCAGAGGCGGCAGAGCTATTTGGAGGTCAGCTTGTGGCAACATCATTCATCAATGCTTCCATCTTCGATTATTGGGTCTCGCATCATCCCGAATGGACCATGATCCCCTTAGGAGATGCTCAATATGATGCAGATGTAATCATTGTACCAAGCCTTTTCATTGGAAACAAGCGGGTACAAAATGTTGCTTTCACACGTCGTGAAGATGTGAACTTCGAGGTCATGTCGACTCACTTCATGGGGGAGTCAATCAGTGGAGCATTGGGAGGTAATGCACTCTACCAACTTGGCAGCATCATCATCGATTATCGGAATGAGCTGTTGAGCTTTTAGCTCTCGCGCTCATGTTGGCTTAAGATGCCATAAATCGCAATCGCAATTTCGTAACTCGGGTGTCCTTCGTCTTTGTGCTTCAACATGAATTCGCGGACGTAGATCAATGCTTCGGTGAGGCTCTCTTCGTCTAGAGGTCCCGCCATGCTTTCTAGCAAGGTCAATCCTTCCACTCCTGTCATGTAGTCTCCTTCCAAAGCAACACGAGCAATCAGATCAATGCTATCCACAGGCTGAAACCCTGCGTTCCAAGAGAAAAACATGATATCACCTTGGATACTCTTGTACTCTTCCTCCTCTAACGCCTCCATGTAGATATCCGAAGCTTCGCTGATTTTCAAAGTAGACAACACTTCACGTAGCTGGTCTTTCAGCTTACCGTCTTCACGGTGCATGAAAGCTGTCATGAGCGGACGAACATGCGCAGCATCCCCGTGCTTCTCGGTCTTTTTCAAGGCCGCAATCACGGTTTTATCATCCTTGGAAAGAAGCTCTTTGCCGATTTTAGCAATGAGCTTTTCTTGATTCTTGTCTTGCTCTACCATCGTGCAAAGATACCATCAGGTTTGGAGAACACCTACATTGTACGGCTTTTCTGCTGGAGCCCCTGAAGCCGCCTCAATTCCCATGGAAATCACCTTTCTCGTATCTGCCGGATCAATGATGGCATCAACCCAAAGGCGACTTGCAGCATAGTAAGGAGATGTCTGCTCATCATAGCGACCTTTGATCTTGTCAAAGAGCTCTTTTTCTTTTTCTTCTGAGATTTCTTCTCCTTTCGCTTTCATGGAAGCCATTTCGATCTGAAGCAACACCTTCGCTGCTTGAGCACCTCCCATCACCGCGATTTGTGCTGTTGGCCATGCAACAATTAAGCGTGGGTCATAAGCCTTCCCACACATCGCGTAGTTTCCTGCTCCATAGCTATTTCCGACAACCACGGTAAACTTAGGTACGGTGCTATTGGCCATAGCGTTCACCATTTTCGCACCATCTTTGATGATACCTCCATGCTCTGAGCGAGAGCCTACCATGAAGCCTGTCACATCTTGCAAGAACACCAATGGGATGTTCTTCTGGTTACAGTTCATAATGAATCGAGCAGCCTTATCAGCACTATCGCTGTAGATCACTCCTCCAAACTGCATCCCTTGTGTTTTCGATTGTACAAGCTCGCGCTGGTTGGCAACAATACCTACACTCCATCCATCAATGCGTGCGTAAGCACAAACAATGGTTTTACCGATCCCTGCCTTGTACTCTGTGAATTTTGAATCATCTACGATACAACGAATTAGTTGCTTTGTATCGTAAGGCTTGCTGCGTTCAGCCGGAAGAATTCCATAGACCTTCTTCGGGTCTACTTTCGGCTCAATCGCCTCAATACGACTGAATCCGGCATCTTGATTGACACGTCCGATCTTATCAATAAGATCTTTGATCGTGTCTAACGCATCCTTATCGTCTTCTGCTTTGTAGTCTGTTACTCCTGAAATCTCATTGTGAGTCGTTGCACCACCAAGCGTTTCATTGTCGATGTCTTCGCCAATAGCGGCCTTCACGAGGTATGAACCGGCTAAGAAGATAGTCCCTGTTTTATTGACGATGAGCGCTTCGTCGCTCATAATCGGTAGGTAAGCCCCTCCAGCAACACATGAACCCATGATCGCTGAAATTTGAGGAATCCCCATTGAAGACATCACCGCGTTGTTACGGAAGATGCGTCCGAAATGCTCTTTATCAGGGAAGATTTCGTCTTGCATTGGCAAGAACACTCCTGCACTATCTACGAGGTAGATGATCGGTATGCGATTCTCGATGGCGATTTCCTGAGCGCGTAAGTTCTTCTTTCCAGTCATTGGGAACCAAGCTCCAGCCTTTACGGTGGCATCATTCGCCACAACCATCACTTGCCTTCCTCGCACGTATCCAATCTCAACAACCACTCCTGCGCTCGGACAACCACCGTGTTCTTGATACATGCCTTCAGCAGCCAATGCACCAATTTCGATACGAGGTTGATCATCATCCAATAAGTAGTCAACACGTTCACGCGCAGTCATTTTACCCTTGGCGTGTTGCTTGGCGATCTTCTTTTCCCCACCACCTTTGTATACAGCAGTGAGTTTACGGCGCAAATCAGAAAGAAGCATGCGCATTTGATCGTCGTTCTTATTGAATGTGAGGTCTTCCTTGATCTTCATGTATAAGCTTTGTCGCAAAGGTAACCGAATCGAGAATCAATAAGCGAGAATTGAGAATCAAGTCCACCTTTGCTGGTATATAGTGCTCAACCACCGAACGGTTATCTTTGTTCGCCTATGAACAGCCTCAAACTGCGACTTCGTCCTATCGTTGAAGACAATACTTCACGCTACGGTAAGATCTTCGACTGGATCATTCAGATCCTGATCTTCGTTTCGCTAATTGCTTTTGCTTTAGAGACACTCCCAGACCTCTCCCCAGAAAATGAAGAGCGACTGGAACTGATTGAGTTGTTCTGTGTTGTGGTCTTCACCATAGAATACGCTCTTCGCATCTTCGTAGCGAAGAATCCGCTCAAGTACATCTTTAGCTTTTACGGAATCATTGACCTCTTGGCCATTCTGCCTTTCTACTTGCGTATGGTAGTTGACCTGCGCGCGCTCAGAGCTTTCCGTGTCATCCGCATCTTCCGGGCGTTGAAGTTGGTTCGCTACAACAGAGCCCTCCGCCGATTCCATATTGCCTATACCATTGTTCGAGAAGAGACTGTGCTATTCTTGGTTGTGACTTGCATTATGATTTTTCTTTCAGCTTCTGGTATTTACTACTTCGAAAAAGAAGCGCAACCGGAGGCTTTTGCCTCTGTCTTTCACAGCCTATGGTGGTCTGTCATCACCTTAACTACCGTTGGGTATGGAGATGTTTACCCCATCACTACTGGTGGAAAGGTCTTTACATTTTTCATCCTCTTGATGGGTCTAGGGATCGTGACCGTTCCCGCCGGACTCTTAGCCTCCGCCTTGTCTAAGGCGCGGATGCTGGAGCAGGAGGAACATTTAAAGGAAGAAGGAGAATCAGAATGAGAATGAGAGTAGAATCTCTTTACTCATCAATATTGTCTAAGACGTCTGGTTCAGATTCTTGAGCTTTTAGATAAGCTTGAAACTTGTAAAGAGTGATGGCTCTAGACAAGACTAAGAACCCTCCGAACCATGCTAATATGAAGAATGTGAAAGCGTCTTCAGCTATCAATGCGGGAATAATCATGAAAACTCCAATGACCATCGGGATGATGGTCTTGCGATAGACTTTCTGTTTCTGCTTTGGATCCATGGCGTCAATGTACAACTGGACGAGCCACATATCCTACATTTGCGGCATGTTAAGAACTCTTCTCTTTTCGTTTTGTGTTTTGTTGCTCATCGGATGCGCCGAAACACCAAGTCAACCTGAGCAGCCAGAGCCGGTTTCTTTTACCGAGACTTCCTATGCCGAAGGATTTGCTATTGTTGATTTTCACGGCATGTCTTGTCTTGAGACTTATACGCTTGAAGGAGAAGAGACCTCACTTTCTTGTCGTGTGTGCAAGGGTACTCCACCTGACACCTTGCTCGAGGTTGATCACTACCTATTCCGCGATAGCGCAACCATTACTACTCTATCAACAACCCATCTAGCCTACTTCTGGAAACTGCAGCAACTTGATCAAGTGTTGGGAACGGCTTATGCCAGCTGGGTGAAGAATCAAGAAGTCAACGCGCGGCTTGAAGATGGACGCATGCGTGACATTTCTGGAGAAAAGAACATTGATTTTGAGCAAATGGTAGACCTCTCGCCTGATGTGCTCATTACTTACCCTTACGGTGGAGAAGGGTACGAACAATTCGAAGAATTGGGTATCGTAGTCGTTCCTTTCTCAGAATACCTAGAAATTCATCCTTTAGGTCGCGCGGAATGGATCAAAGCAGCTGGCTGGTTGATTGGTCAAGAAGAACAAGCCAATGCCGCTTTTGCTGAAATAGAAGCAAGCTACAACGCAGCGAAAGAACTGGCTGCAAATGTCCAGAATCGACCATCTGTGTTTACTGGCTCGAACGACGGTGGGGTTTGGTTTGCTCCTTCCGGACAAAGTTTCATTGCGCAGTTCATTCATGATGCCGGTGGTTCGTACTTATTCAGTGACCACCAAGAACGAACGAATCTGAAACTTGATTTCGAAGTGTTGCTGGAACGAGCGATGCTGGCTGATTATTGGGGCAAAGTGTCTTACCGTGAAGAAGGCATTACCCTCGAGTCTATTCGAGAAGATGACCCCCGATATGCGTCATTACCCGTGTTCGAAAAAGGACAAGTTTTCTACTGCAACGCGGCCAAAACGGATTACTTCGGAGATGCGATTGTTGAGCCCCAGGCCATTCTACAAGACCTCATTGCTATCTTGCATCCTGAATTGAAGCCGCAGCACACCGCGCGGTACTTCCAACCTGTTGAACTTGAGTAAAGCTCTCAAATGGCTCTTTCCCATTTTACTCGCCATCACCTTCTTCTTATTAGAAGTGATGTTCGGCTCTGTGCGCTTACCTCTAGGTGAGGTGATTTCAGCGTTGTTCGGTCAAAAAGTCTCTGAAACTACCCGCCTTATCGTTGTCGAAAGCAGACTACCCAGAGCTATTACGGCATCACTTGCAGGAAGTGGTTTAGCCATCTGCGGACTGCTCATGCAACGCTTCTTTCAGAACCCCTTGGCCGGTCCTTCAGTACTTGGGATCACTTCTGGAGCAAGCTTGGGAGTGGCACTTGTCGTACTACTCACTGGTGGCGCTTTAGCAGCCATTGGGATTGTCCTAGGTGCCTTCTTCGGTTCTATGGTCATCCTTTTGATCATTCTGCTATTTGCACTTCGAGTGCAACGACCGGTGACCCTTTTGATCTTTGGCCTCATGGTAGGCTACATGGTTTCTGCAGCTGTCATCCTACTTCAATTCGGCAGTAGCAAAGAGGCATTGCGCTCGTTTGTCTTTTGGGGCATGGGCTCCTTCTCAGATATGAAGTGGAGCGAAATAAGCGTGCTGTCCGTTGTTGTTATTGCTGGGTTCTTCTGGGCTTTTTCGCTAGCGCGGAAATTAGATTTGTGGTCACTCGGAGAATCATACGCTAGATCAATGGGACTCAACCACCGTCAGTTCAGGATTGGTGTGTTGCTTTTGACTGGAATCATCACCAGTATCGTTACAGCTTACTGTGGACCTATCGCGTTTATCGGCTTGGCCGTTCCGCACTTAGCGAGAGGATTCTGGAAATCTGGAAAACACGCAGTTTTGATTCCGGCGGTAGCCATATCAGGAATGATCATAGGCCTAGGATGCGACCTCATTGCCCGACTGCCAGGAGCAGAAGGAGCCTTGCCGTTAAACGCCGTGACTTCATTCATGGGAGCCCCAGTTGTTATTGCGATCATTCTTAAAGGAAGGAGAGTTTTCTGATGCTCGAAGTTCAAGCGCTACATATCGGATACAAGAAAGCCCTAATTGATCAGATTGATCTCGAGGCCGAGGCTGGCGAAATCGTGGCGGTAATCGGTCGAAACGGTACTGGAAAAAGTACCTTCCTCAAGACAGTAGGTGGTTTAATTCCCGCGGTTAGCGGAAAAATAACTTGGAACAAAGACGACATCCTCCGCATCAACGCGAAACAGAGAGCCCAGTTCATTTCCATCGTACAAACCAGTGCCCCTGAATGGACCGGCCTCACCGTTCAAGAAGTCATAGCACTTGGTGCCTACCCAGAAAAGATTGAGCCCAATCACGAAAAGGTCGTCTCTCTTCTATCGACCTTTAGACTAGAGAAAGTGGCGACACAACGGGTTGATGAAATCTCAGACGGCGAACAACAAAAGACAATGATTGCCCGCGCCCTCATGCAGGATACTCCGATCATCCTGATGGACGAGCCAACAGCATTCCTTGATTACCCAAGTCGCAAAGAGTGGTGGGAATTGGTGAGCGATCTGCGTTCAAAAAATAAGCTCATCATTGTAGCCACCCACGACATCGCCATGTTGCGCGAAAAGGGAGCCGATCGTATTTGGTTGTTCGAGCAAGGTAAAGTGAGTGAGCGCAAAGACACGCCAGATTGGTAACTACTTCATGAAGTAAGGCAGCAATACCAAAACCCCAACAACAGCTGCTGTGATCGCCACAACCAGTACTGCACCAGCCGCAACATCCTTCGCCCTACCTATCCTCTCGTTCTGTTCTTGCGTAATGGCATTCGCTAACTCTTCTATGGCTGTATTAAATAGCTCCGCCGCCAGCACCACTCCAATACACAGCAACAAAATCAGCCATTCCGTCTTGGTAACGTTAAAGAACAGTCCAAGGAAAATCACCACCACTGCCGCAATCATGTGTATCCACATATTATGTTCAGACAGCAATGCACTGTTGATCCCGCGAAAAGCATGAGAAAAGCTCTTCAGACGATCACGCAAACTAAATTTTTTGTTGGACATGATATAAAGGTACGAACTAGACGAGAGACGAGGGTCTAGAATCGATAAACGATAATCTATAAACGATAACTAGGAACCAAAGACCAACAACTAATAACCAAAGACCAATAACCGCAATCCGCGTTCCGCGTTCCACATTCCACATTCCACATTCCACGGTAAAAGATCCATAAGCCTTAGGCCATAAGCCATAAGCCTCCTTCGCAGAAGGCATTCCACAATCTTTGTGAACAACTCGCTTGACTATCAGTTTGAAATCTAACTTTGCAAGTTGCAATGAGAGGCAACGTAATAGGAGCAATTTTGGGATTTATCATATTCATCGCGGTTCTCGTATTGGTCGAGATCTACGGATTTAAGGGGATACATGTCAGCTTGAAGGACTGGACGTCTATTTGGCGCACGGTGTTTTACTGGATTTACTGGATCATTACCGTATTCACTTTCGCTTTGACGATCATGGCCATGCTGAATTTCAGGGCATGGAGAACGGAACATCCACAATGGTTGATGTTTGCGATGGCCGCATTTATGGTGCTTTGGGCTCCGAAAGTAATTTTGGGGGCTTTCCATTTGATTGATGATTTGCGATACCTCGTGCAATGGGGAGTCAAGGCATTTAGTGGATCTAGTGGCGAAGGATTAGAAGGGAAAGGTATTTCTCGTGCGACCTTCTTGACACGTATCGGGCAAGTGACTGCAGGTCTCACCTTCGTGAGTTTCCTTTATGGGGTAACGAAAGGACGCTTTGCTTTCCGTGTGCTTGACCATAAGGTGGCAATGAAGAACTTACCATCGGCCTTTGACGGTATGAAAGTGGTTCAGATCAGTGATGCCCACTTGGGAAGCTTCTTTGAGCAATTCGAAGACGTGCGTAAGGGGATCAAAATGATCAACGACCTGAACCCTGACCTTATCTTGTTCACAGGTGATTTGGTCAACATTGAAAGCTCTGAAGCCGAGCCATGGATTCCGGTATTCAAAGAATTGAAGGCGAAGTACGGTAAGTATTCTATTCTAGGAAACCACGATTACGCGGATTACGGTAACCTGACTGAGGAACAGGTGTTGTTTAGTCGGACACGCTTACCTGAAATCCATCAAGAGATGGGCTTTGATCTTCTTTTGAATGAGAACCGCATCCTCAATGTGAAAGGTGAGAAAGTAGCACTTATAGGAGTCGAGAACTGGGGGAAAGGATTCAAGCAACAAGGTGACCTTGCGAAGGCAATGGTAGGCACTGAAGATGTTCCTTCACGAATTTTGATGTCGCATGACCCTACCCACTGGGAAGAGCAAGTCAATGGTAAAGAAGAGATTCAACTCACCTTGAGCGGACATACCCACGGGATGCAGATGGGAATCGAAATCCCATCGATTGGATTGAAGTTCTCCCCTGCACGCTTGCGGTACAAGCGTTGGGGTGGATTATACACCGAAGGTGAACAGCATTTGCACGTGAACCGTGGCTTTGGATTTCTTGGCTTCCCTGGCCGTGTTGGAATGTGGCCAGAGATTACGCTTTTGGAGTTGCAATCAGCTTAGTACTACAAGATTGTAAGCGAAAAGGAAGGTCTGCTTTGCGTGTGATTTGGTATATTCGGGTAAACGCTAAGACATGAAACACCTTCTACTCTCAACCCTCGCAATTATCTTCTCGATGGGCGCTATCGCCCAAAGCCTCGAAGTTACTGAGTCGCTTGTTGAAGTTGCACCAGATGCCGGTGTAGAATATGAGCAGATCACATTGACAAACGTGTCTTCAGAGACGATCACCGTAGTTCCGCAAATTCAAGTGCGTTGCTATGCTTTTGATCAGTCAAGCGTGGATTGGTGTTTCCCAGGTACATGTTTGCCAGGCATTCAGGCGAATACAGAAGCTCCATCAAACTTTCATTTCGAACTAGAGCCAGGAGGCACTACCAATGAAATTGCTATCCACTTAGCTGATTACGCTGGTGAAGGTTCAGCTTGGAGAATGGTGTACTACAACGCTGACAACCCAGCAGACCAAGCTTATGTCGATGTCATTTTCGGTGATTGTTCTGAGGAATTCGTGGTGGTTTCAGTAGAAGAGTTCCAGCAGACGTCTTTTAAGTTCTTCCCGAACCCAGCAGATAACATGATCACGATTGACTTTGAAACAACCAATCAAGCATCGTACAAGATCTACGACCTTACAGGAAAGGTAGTGGCCGCAGAGAACACCTCTTCATCTCGAATTACGGTTGAAACGAGTCATCTGCTTTCAGGACTTTACTTTATCGAGGTAGATGGTATCCGTAAAAGATTAGTGATTCGCTAAGCTCCGCTGTTTCTTCAGTTTGACGTCTTTTCGGGCCGAATTGAGCCCAGAATGGAATCCAAAGATTAAAGTAGTTTAACTTCCTATGGAAGTAGCTTCTGTGTATCTTTAAGTCAAACTTGCATTTATGAAACACGTGTACCTTACTTTTTTCGCCCTTTGTGTTGGCGTATTGTCTTACGGCCAGAGCCTACAGCTCTCTGAAGACTTCTTTGATTTTTCTGTGGATGGTGGGTTCGATTACGGTGAAGTGACACTGACGAACAATGGCACTGAAGCGGTTAGTTTGGCAGTTCGTTTGGAACGTCGTTGCCATGCTGATGATGGAACAGGAGTTCAATTTTGTTTCGGTTTGCTATGTCACGGTCCTTACGATGTAGACACTGCTATTGAAGCCGGTGGTGCTCTAGTACAAATTGGTCCTGGAGAATCTACAACAGACCTTACAGCTCACCTTTGGGTGAACGATGGTACGTGGTCAGCAGTTGATGACACCTACTCAGGTGAGGGATCAGCTTGGAGACTATACTACTACGACATCTCTGACCCTTCAAACGAAGTTTACATGGACGTTCTATTTGGTGATTGCGACGAGCAATTCCAGATAGTATCAGTAGCTGAATTGGCAACATCTTCTTTCAATGTGTTCCCTAACCCAGCAACAACTCAAGTGACCATCGACTTCGAATCACAAAATGGAGGTTCATACACGATCTACGACCTTACTGGAAAGGTAATGGCTCGTGAGAACACAACTACTTCTCTATTGACAGTAGATACTTCAGCTCTAACAAGCGGAATCTACTTCATCGAAGTAGGAACACTACGCAAGCGACTAGTGATCCAATAAGGATTACTTCCAAGGATATGAAAGCCCCGCAATCGCGGGGCTTTTTTGTAGGCTGTATGCGGTATGCAGTATGCTGCCTACTGTATACAGCATACGGTCTACGGCCTTCGTAGGACTTCTGGTTGGAGGAATTCCTCTTGTGCACCTTTCACAAGCTTAAGACATGGCATATCGGTGCAATTTGTATTGTTCGTGAAGAAGATGTAATCGTATTCTGCAGGTAAGATGACTTCCCCTTCAAAATCGATAAGTCCTCTTTGTCTGTTTGATGAAAAGAGCAAATACTCATGTTCTATGAAGAGAACACTGGTATTCAAATCTTCATAGAAAGGAACTTCAATGACCTCATCTCTTCCCTCCACACGAAACGCACTATATTTATTCCCTTTCTTGAAATAGGTAATCTCAGATATCGAAGCGTTCTCAAATGGATAGGTGGTGATCATGTCGTATTTGAATTCCGTAAGCATCTTGAAGTCTTGACTCATCAAGCCCCACTGGCCATCTTTCATAAGATTGAACCCGCCATTGGTTATTTGTATGAGTTGATATTCTGTAGGAAGAACCTGTTCTCCCCTCCCATTAATTAATCCGTAGGCGAGGTCTTCATTTCGCCAATCTCCGTAGAAATCTACCCGGTCAATTCCACCGAACTTGTTTGAAATAGAGAAATAGGTCTTCTCATTGATCGGAGTTGTGTCAATATCAATCGGTATCTCAGCAAAAAGTGAATCCAAATAAGCTAGGCTATGATGACTACTGTAGCTTTTAGTAATGTGCCCTAGAGTATCACGTACATAGTATTCATTCGACACTGGTTTGGGCACATCAACGGCAGCAGACAAGGCTCTGGGATAAGCCATATCCGCCATATGCACCCCATGCCAATACGCACCCAAATGATCAACTTCAATCAACTGAACGCCATGGATAAATTCATAGTAAATGACATTCGGCAATTCCTTCGGAATAGAATCATATGGGTAAAAGATGGACCCTTGAGCAGAAGCACCAAGAAAGGTCAATACAAAGCCGATAACAAGCATGAAAGATTTCATAGGCAGACGGTAAACAAAGAGGCAAAAGCGCCCGTGTTATCTGCTGTACACTTGAAAAAAGGAATCGTTCAGGGGGACAAAGAATCGATAATCGATAAACGATAAACGATAACCAATCACTAAGAACTAAAAACCTTACACCAATTACCGCGTTCCTCGATCCGCAATCTGTTTTCCGCGTTCCGCGTTCCGCAATCCGCGTTCCTCTCAAGACATCCCGAAGATCATTTTCCCTATCTTCGCCACCCAACCCAAAATGCTATGTCAGACGATCAGAAGGTCATCTTTTCCATGGTCAAAATCAATAAGACCACTCCTCAAGGAAAACACATTCTAAAAGACATTTACCTCTCCTTCTTCTACGGTGCGAAGATTGGTATCATCGGTGCCAATGGTTCCGGTAAGTCAACGGTGATGAAGATTATCGCAGGACTTGACGAAGCTTACCAAGGAGATGTTGTTTGGTCTGATGGATATACTGTTGGTTACCTCCCTCAGGAACCAAAGTTGGATGAGAATAAGACCGTTCGTGAAGTCGTTGAAGAAGGTACTCAGGAGATCGTAGATATCTTGAAAGAGTACGAGGAGATCAACAACAAATTCATGGATGAAGAGATCTTGAACGACCCTGACAAGATGCAGAACTTGATGGATCGCCAAGCGGAGGTTCAAGACAAGATTGACGCACTCGACGCATGGGAGTTGGACACGAAGTTGGCCATCGCGATGGACGCTCTTCGTACACCGCCAGAAGATCAAAAGATCAGCGAACTCTCTGGAGGTGAACGTCGCCGCGTAGCACTTTGTCGCTTGTTGTTGAAGCAACCTGATGTGCTCTTACTTGATGAGCCTACCAACCACCTTGATGCGGAATCAGTGCAGTGGTTAGAACAACACCTTCAGCGTTACAAGGGAACCGTAATCGCCGTAACACACGACCGTTACTTCCTAGACAACGTAGCTGGATGGATTCTTGAGCTTGATCGTGGTGAGGGTATCCCATGGAAAGGAAACTACAGCTCTTGGTTGGATCAAAAAGCGAAGCGCCTCGCCCAAGAAGAGAAGCAAGAGTCTAAGCGCAAGAAAGAACTTGAGCGAGAGTTGGATTGGGTGCGTATGAACCCGAAAGGACGTCAAGCGAAGAGCAAAGCACGTCTGAACAACTATGACAAGTTGATGAGCCAGCAAGGGAAGGATAAAGAAGCTAAGCTGCAACTGCCTATCCCGAATGGTCCACGTCTTGGAAACAACGTGATTGATGCCGAAACGCTGACGAAGGCATACGGAGATAAGCTCCTCTATGAAAACCTCAGCTTTTCACTGCCACCTGCAGGTATCGTAGGTATTATCGGACCAAACGGTGCAGGTAAAACCACCCTCTTCAAGATTATCATGGGAGAAGAAGAGCCAGATGATGGAAACATCACCATCGGTGAAACAGTGAAGATCGGTTACGTTGACCAGCGTCACAAAGACATCGATCCTGAGAAATCAGTTTACGAAGTCATCTCTGGTGGGAACGAACAAATTGAAATCGGAGGGCAGATTGTCAACGCCCGTGCTTACGTGTCGAAGTTTAACTTCAACGGTTCTGATCAACAGAAGAAGTGTGGTGTGCTTTCAGGAGGTGAACGCAACCGTTTGCACCTTGCCATGACACTAAAGACAGAAGCCAACGTGCTCCTTCTCGATGAGCCTACTAACGACCTCGACGTGAATACACTGCGTGCATTGGAAGAAGGAATCGAAAACTTCGCAGGATGTGCCGTTGTCATTAGTCACGACCGTTGGTTCCTAGACCGCATCTGCACGCACATCTTGGCATTCGAAGGAGATAGCCAGGTATATGTTTTTGAAGGAGGGTACTCTGATTACGAAGAGAATCGCAAGAAGCGCCTAGGAGACCAAGGCCCTACTCGAATCAAGTACAAGAAGCTGGTTAAGTAATCACTCGCTCACCGTGTGTTCGAACTCGTAAGAGTACTTTCTGACCATGGTAAGTTGTCCACTATTGCTATACACGTTGTGAATCAACAGTAATCCCTGTTGGTCGTGGATGTAGGTGAGATTATTCTCTGCCCTACGCTCCATGTCTTCACGCTTGTTCAGGAACTTTTTGATTTCAACGGGTTGCCATTCTTCGCCTTGCTTTTGGTAGCGAATGGCTTTGACCATGTTGCCGTCATCGGCATATACGAATTCGTCTTTCCAGGCTTGCGCTCCGTTGAATGTGCGTGTCTTTATTCGACCTTGGTCATCTTGGGTTACCTCCAAACGTGACGTTTCCCATCGCGTGGGTACACAGGCGTAAGTGATCAAGGTAGAGTCAGAAGTATATGTGATTTCCTCACGACTGAATAGCCTTCCACAAGCGAAGTAGTTTTCGAAGATGACCGGACGGCCTTCCCCATCCAATTCAGCGCGACTTACCAAACAGGTATCTACAGGTACATCGTTCTTATAGAAGATTTGTTCCACCGTGACGGATCTAATTCCCGCGTTAGCGTGAAGATCAGCCCAATTCAAATAGGCAAAGCCCTGTTCTTGAGCCAACAAAGAACCAGAAAAGAGGAACGCTCCAAAGAATGAGAGTAGCCGTAGTGACATAGTAAGTAAGTTTCGGTTAGACGCATGTGATAAAGCATGCGTATCTTTAAGGGTCTTTTACGAAGAATACATGCAAAAGGTTAACTATTTGAAAGTCCTCACATTGACCATGTGTACCCTGGCGATGGGGACGACCCTCGGACAAACCGGATACGAAAAAACCATCACGTCTTATCGTGACTCGATTGATAACGTCTTTAGCAACCCAGAGACATCAATTCTACCGGAAGATCACATTGAAGAGTTCAAGGGAATTCCTTACTACGAAATCAACATGGACTTTCGTGTTGAAGCTACATTCAAGCCGATTGACAACGGCAAGACCTTCGAAATGAAAACGACGACAGACCGCCTTCCGAAGTACCGTCCTTATGGAACCTTGTCTTTCAAAATCGACGGAAAGAGGTACAAGCTGACAGTTTACCAGAACCTGCAGCTCATGGAGAATGAGCAGTACAAGAATTACTTGTTCATTCCATTTACCGATGAAACGAATTTTGAGACGACGTATAGTGGAGGCCGTTACCTAGACATGACGATTGAAGAAGTAGAAGCTGATGAAGTTGTGATTGACTTCAACCGTTCGTACAATCCATACTGTGCCTACAACAGCAGATACAGTTGTCCGATTCCTCCCAGCGAGAATCACCTGAAGACTCGAATTGAAGCTGGAGTGCAATATGTAGCACATCACTAGAAGCTAAAATTGCACGAATTACCCTATTTATGGCGCAAACCGTTAACCTTTTTTGATTGCGTCAGTATACATGCAAACCGTAACTTGTGGAACGTTATTTGCTCGTTCTTGAGAAACGTTATATCCCTATGACAATGCGCAACTTATTGAAGAGCTCTTTGGCTCTGTTCTTCGTTCTTTCCCTTTTCGCTGCGAAAGCACAAAAATCTGACCCGGCTTCTACCGTTGAGAAGTTCAACACTCTACTTTACTACATCGAGCAGATGTATGTAGACAGTGTTGACAGTGAAGCCCTGGTTGAAGCAGCGATCGAACATATGTTGGAAGAACTTGATCCACACAGTGTTTATATCTCTGCTGAAGAACTAGCCGAAGCCAACGAACCCTTGAATGGAAACTTCGACGGAATCGGAATTCAGTTCAATATTCTCAAAGACACCATCTTCGTGGTGAGTCCGATTGCGGGCGGCCCGTCTGAAAAACTAGGGATTCAGGCCGGAGATAAAATTGTTACCATTGATGGTGAGAACGTCGCGGGTATCGGTATTACCAATACTGATGTTATGCGCTTGCTTAAAGGACCAAAAGGAACAGAAGTTTCGGTGGGTATCAAGCGTAATCGCGTAAAGAACCCTATTAAATTTGATATCGTTCGTGACCGCATTCCAATCTACTCTGTGGATGCGACCTTTATGATTGACGACGAAATCGGTTACATCAAGGTGAACCGTTTTGCAAAGACAACGATGCGTGAATTGCGTGAAGGAATCGCCTCATTGAAAGACCAAGGGATGAACAGCCTCGTACTTGACCTTCAAGGAAACGGTGGTGGTTTACTCAACACAGCGATCGAAATGGCAGATGAATTCCTCAGCGAAGACAAGTTGATTGTGTATACCGAAGGACGTGTATTCCCTAAAGACGAGACCTTCGCTCGTCGTACCGGAATGTTTGAAAAAGGACGTCTGGTAGTCTTGGTAGATGAAGGTTCAGCTTCAGCAAGTGAGATTGTTTCAGGCGCGATTCAAGATTGGGATCGTGGACTGATCGTAGGTCGCCGTTCCTTTGGTAAAGGACTTGTACAACGTCCTGTTCAGCTTCCTGATGGATCTGCAGTGCGATTGACTGTTCAGAAATACTACACACCAGCAGGCCGATGCATTCAGAAGCCATATGACGATGGTGTAGAGGCTTACCGAATGGAGAAATACGATCGATTTGAAAACGGTGAGTTGATGTCGTTAGACAACCTCGAACTCCCTGATTCGCTGAAATTCAAAACGAATATCAAGCACCGTACGGTTTACGGTGGTGGAGGAATTCTTCCAGACATCTTCACGCCAATTGATACGACATATACTTCAGAGTACTTCTCGCAAATTCTGCGTTCAGGTGCGATGAATCAGTACATCTTGGCTTACGTAGACCAACATCGTGCTGAATTCGAAAGTAGCTACCCTACCCCTGAAAGCTTCATCAATAACTACCAATTGACTGATGATGTGCTCAAGGGAATGATTGCCTACGCTGAGAAGGAAGAGATTCCTTTTAACGAAGAAGATTGGAATACATCAAAGGTGGCGATCGAGATTCGTACCAAAGCCTTGATTGGTCGAAACCTATTTGACTACAGTGTATTTTACAAGGTGGTGAACGTCTTGAACCCAGCATATAAGAAGGCTGTTCAAGTACTTCGCGACGGAACTTTTGAAAAAGCGAAGCTGGCTCACTCTGACTTTTAACAAGTCGTTAAGTATTTTGACGCCCTCACGGGCGGAACGCTACGCTTCTGTTTTATAACTTTACAGGACAAATTTCAGAACCATGAATAACGGACTAAAAATCGGATTGCTTGCGGTAATCGCTGTTCTACTCGGTGTGATCGCTTACAAGATGTACAACAGTTCAGCTGAGGAGGATGTGTACAAGCCAATGGCTGAAACAGATACTCAAGTGAACAACAACGCGAGCGATCGCGATGAAGTAGCGCAACCAGCGGCATACGATCCATTGAAAGATCAAAAGGCGAAGCAACAAGAAGCTGCTAAGTCTAATATCCCATCAACTACTATGTCTTTCATCTCGAAAGAATGGGATTTCGGTGTACTTGATGAAGGTGACCGTGTAGAACACGTGTTCCAATTCACAAACACAGGAGATAACCCACTTATCCTTGAGAAGTGTAAAGGATCTTGTGGTTGTACGGTTCCAGAATGTCCGAAAGAGCCTATCGCTCCTGGAGCATCTGGTGAAATCAAAGTGGCCTTCAACTCGAAAGGGAAGAAGAACATGCAAACGAAAAAAGTGACGATCACAGCGAACACTGAATCAGGACAGGAAGTTCTGACGATTCGCGCTAACGTGACTCCTGCAGCTCAATAGTGTCTGCGGAATCAAAATATATAAAGGCTCCTCTATGGAGCCTTTTTTTGCTCCTAGCTCTCCCCTCTTTTGCTCAGGAAGAATCAGACTTTCCATTCTACGAAGGAGAGACGATTACCTATGAGCTAACCTATCAATGGGGATTGATATGGGCGGATGCTGGTGTGGCAACATTTACGGTTGGTGATACCATCGTTAATGACGAACGCTACTGGCGTTTCTCTGGTCTTGGTGTGAGCTACCCAAAGTGGAACTGGTTCTATGAAGTAAACTCACTTTACGAAAGCTATGCTACCGAGGATCTAACCTCTCAGCGTTTCGTACGCAAAGGCTATGAGGGATCGAACATCTACGATCGCGACTACCACGTCAAAGAAGACAGCATATACTACCGCATCCAAGACGGAGAAGAGTTCGCCCGACATGGAGTTATGGAACGAAAGGCTGCTGCACTTGATGTGGTCACCGCAATCTACTACTGCAGAACCATAGACTTCAACCAATACGAAGTCGGCGATAAAATTCCCCTACTCTTCTACTTAGATGGTAACTACTACGAGTCTTACCTGCGTTATTCAGGCATCGAAATATGGGAAGATCCTGAGACGGATGAAGAGATTGAATGCATCGTATTCAAACCGAACCTGATCAAAGGAACGATCTTCAAAGAAGGGGAACGGATGGAGGTCTATGTCACGAACGATGAAAGAAAAATTCCAGTCTATATCGAGACTGACCTGAAAGTAGGTAAAGCCAAAATTCATTTGGTTGGAAGACGCTGACTAGCTGTTTACTGATTGCTCCTTACTTTCTTTCTGTGCAATTTCAGTTGGAACTAATCACCGAATTCATGCCGGTTATACTTAATAAAGAAGGGAACTAAATTAGTCCCCTTCCCCTAGTTAGTATATGAAATTTGGCCAGTCAAGCTGACCAACTGTTTTACATTCTTCCCTTCATCATTCGGTTCCAATACAAGTATGGAAGTCCATGTTTTTTCAGCACCCAAAGGGCCCATTTCTCTTTACTCGTATCCATAAATTTACTCAAAAGTGGATCGCTATCTCTTACGTTATCATACTTGAATTCAGCGAGAACCATCTTTCCGTATCCAGTAACTAGCGGACAACTACTATAACCTTCATACACGCTGTCACTCAGCTTGTTATCCTTCATCATTTCAAGGATATTATCAACCACTACTGGAGCTTGTTTACGAATCGCTGCACCCGTTTTAGCTGTCGGTAAAGCGCAGACGTCACCTAGTCCGAAGACGTTCTTATAATGTGAATGTTGCAAGGTGAATTTATCTACATCCATCCACCCCTTGCTTGGTCCTTCTTGATGGGCGAACGGTGATTGCTTCACAAAATCAGGAGCACTTTGAGGAGGAGCTAAATGGAGCATATCGTAAGGAACCACAAAAGTCATTTCTCCTTCAATGTGCTCTCGAATCACATTCTCATCTTCATTAATAACACAACCTCCTTCATCTTGCTTGGTGTACTTGAAGTACACCTCCTTCTTTACTGGATCAATCTTATACGGGCTATAAAAAGTCTTCAAGTGGACGCGCTTTCTACGAATCACTTCTTCCAGTGTTTGTTTGAATGGCTGAACGCCGAAAATGACACTACCTGGAGTGGCAAAGATGACCTCGGTTTGGTCCCTTACTCCTGACTTCTTGAAATACTCCTCTGCCAAATACATAATCTTTTGAGGAGCTCCTCCGCATTTGATTGGAGTGGCAGGTTGAGTAAAGAGGGCATTCCCTCCTTTGAAGTTCTGAAGTACCCGGTAGGTCTTTTCTGGATCGATGTAATTGCTGCAGACGCTTTCCGTTTGCAGCGCTTCGCGCAGACCCTCAATTCCGTCTAAGTCCATTTGAAGTCCGGGAGACACAATCAAATAGTCATACGAGACGGATCCATTCTCTCGTGTGTTTACGGCGTTATTCTCGGGTTCAAATGTCGTCGCATAGTCCTTAATCCAAGTCACCCCAGACGGCATCACGGAAGACATTTTACGCTCAGTCTTCTGCATTTCATATGCTCCAGCTCCAACCAAAGTCCAAGCGGGTTGATAGAAGTGAGATTCAGCAGGTTCAATGACCGCAATTTTCATCGAGGAGTCGTGATTGAGCAGCTGAGCTGCGGTCATGATACCACCGGTTCCTCCTCCGATGATAACCACTTGATAATGTTGTTTCATGGCGTTAATGAATTAGGATACTGCAACTTAACCAGCACATAAGCTAGACTGTGCGACCTAAGTCACAGAGCATTATGGCATTTGTCAGTTTTTGAAATGGGGAGAAAAAAGAACCACCTGCCGTTGATGATTTCATGCTTCCGATCGCTGCGAAATCTGGCAGGTGGTTCGACGCCAAAACTAAATCACTAAGCATGTTCGACAACAGGCAAGCCTGCTTCGACCATGGCATCAAAACCTCCGGTTATATTGATGACGTTTTTAATTCCATTGGCAGCTAATACTGAGGCAGCTGCTACTGAACGATATCCTCCTTTGCAATGCAGGTAGAATCGTTCATCCGGGTACTTCTGTAAATCTGCATAGATGAAGTCCAGTGGCAAATTAATGGCTCCGTCTACACGCGAAGCTTGGTATTCGCTGAATCGACGTGAATCAACGACGGGCTGTTGTGGCCATGACTCAACAAACTCCTGAGCGGAAACACATGCGATCGTCTCGAGTGCCTTTCCAGCGTCATGCCACGCCTGAATGCCTCCTTCGAGGTATCCCTGGATATTATCATAACCCACACGAGCTAGCCTGATCACGGCTTCTTCTCGTTGACCTTCATCGGTAATCAACAGAATAGGTGCGGTAATATCATTGACTAGAATACCTACCCATGGGGCGAAATCTCCTTCCAAACCAATGGATAGTGAACCATTGATAAACCCTTGAGTGAAGGCATCAGGATCACGCGTGTCGATGACGAACACTCCTTCCTTGTTCATCGCTTGCTCGAACTCTTTTGGGGAGTATCCCTTTTCCGCGCGTGAGCGCACATCATCAATACTCTCATAGCCCATCTTATTCATCTTCGCATTCGAAGGGAAATACTGAGGAGGTGGTAGCAAACCGTCTGTCACTTCTTTGATGAATTCATCACGTGTCATGTCTGACCGCAGAGCATAGTTGCTTTCTTTTTGATTTCCGAGGGTATCTACAGTGTCTGACGACATGGCCTTACCGCAGGCAGATCCTTGGCCATGGCCAGGGTAAACGATAATATCATCGTCTAAGACCATGATCTTCTCACGGATAGAGTCAAAGAGCAAACCAGCTAACTCTTCTCGAGTCATATCGGCTGCTTTCTGAGCAAGGTCCGGACGACCTACATCACCTAAGAACACCGTGTCTCCGGTGAAAATCGCTTTGTCTTTTCCTTCCTTATCTCTGAGAAGAAAAGAGCTTGATTCCATGGTATGACCAGGCGTGTGGAGCACTTTAATTGTCAAGTCTCCAAGAGCCAATAACTCACCATCTTCAGCGATATACGCATCGAAATTTGGAGTGGCTGTTGGACCGTAAATGATCTTCGCTCCTGTCTTCTTCGCTAGGTCTAGATGACCGCTAACGAAGTCAGCGTGAAAGTGAGTTTCGAGAATGTATTTGATCTTCACACCTTCGTCTTCCGCCATTTGAAGATATGGCTCCGTTTCACGAAGTGGATCAATAATCGCTGCCTCCCCATTTGAGGAGATGAAATAAGCACCGTGTGCTAGGCACTTAGTATAGAGTTGTACTACTTCCATGGTTCCCTTATTTAGGTTGAACCAGGGCCGTTAGAATGAGTTCTTCAGATCACCGTAGGCCCCGATGTTTGTTACATTTTTGAACCCTTGAGCCTTTAGAAACGAAGCAGCTTGTCCACTGCGATTACCTGACCTGCAATAGAGGTAGTAATGCTTTTCTGGATCCCATGAAGAAGCGTTCTCGTGAACTTCTCCTGAAAGCCAATCTGCAGCTTGCGCGTCTGGAAGTGTTCCCATAGCACGTTCTGCAGCGGTGCGAACGTCAATAATTATCCCGGCATTTGACTCAATCTCCTTGCGGATTTCTTCACCGGATGTCTTGTTGGTATTACGAAAGAATAACATGGGTTGAGTTTTTATTCTGATACAAATGTCAGCACTTTACTCTGGATGTACTGTACCCTAGGTCACCAAGGAAACTGATCTTGGTCAAGATTCTTGCGTTCGATCGCATTGCGATGCAGCGCTACGAAGCCTTTCTGTTCCATTTTCTTCAAGAGGCGCGAGATTACCTCACGCGAAGAATTCAGATCATAGGCAATCTGTTGGTGAGTCGTTTGAATAGTATCTGACTGATATGCTTTGAATTGCCTACGCAAGTAGAAGAGCAACTTCTCATCCATACTGCGGAAGGCCACCTGATCGATGACTGTTAAAAGCTCTTCAAATCGCGATCGATAAGTCTCTAAAACAAAGTAGTACCATGATTTGTGATCGGTCATCAATTGATCCATGTATTGAATCGGAATGGCCAATGCGGTCACATCTTCAACCGCCACAGCTTTCACCTGCGACTGTTCAGCACGCGTAGCACAAATCATCGAAAGTGCGCAAGCCGAACCTGGTTCGAGGTAATAGAGCAAGAATTCATTCCCTTCCTCATCTTCACGATAAAGCTTCACCTTACCATCCACCACAAGCATGGTATGCTTGAAGTACTGGCCAGTGCGCATCATCTCCTCTCCTTCTCTAAATTCCTTCGCTAATCCAACTTCGGTCAAAAACGACTTCAAATCAGGTGAAAAATGCTTGAATTCAGATTCAAACTTCTGCTTTACGTCTTCTGGAATAACTTCTATCATGGCTATTGTAGAAACTCGTCTATCGCGCGAGCTAGGCGATAATCCTTCTCCGTGATTTTATTGCCGGCATCATGCGTACTCAATTCAATCCGAACGTAATTGTACACGTTATACCATGTTGGATGATGATTCATTTTCTCGGCAATCATTGCCACACGAGTCATGAATGTAAATGCCTCACCGAAGTCCTTAAAGCGGAACTCCCGAACTAACTTATCATCGTTTTCCTGCCACATAATCACGGTTTTCTCAAAGGTAATTAAATCAGAACAGCGCCATTTGTGACCAAAGGCACTTACGGTTGATGGTGGACGGTTGACGGTAGACGGTAGACGGTGGACTGTGGACCGTGGACCGTGGACCGTGGACCGTGGACCGTGGACCGTGGAATGGATGAACCTAATCAGCTAAACATTCTATACGTCTGAGTCGTATTATTCATTCTCCCCCTGTCAACCGTCTACCGTCTACCGTCTACCAATAACCAACTAACCATGCTAACCGCCGAAGGCGAACTAATCATGCTCCCCCTGTCCACCGTCTACCGTCAACCGTCTACAGTCTACCGTCAACCGTCAACCGTCAACCGTCAACCGTCAACCGTCAACCGTCAACCAACTAACCATGCTAACCGCCGAAGGCAGACTAATCATGCTCCCCCGGCCAACCGCCTACAGCTTACTGCCTACCGCCTACCGTCTACCAATAACCAACGAACCCGTACATTTGCCGCATGCACAACATCCCCTTCTCCCCTCCGCGTGTTGATGACCGAACGGTGGAGGCTGTTACGGAAGTTCTACGTTCGGGTTGGATTACGACCGGACCGAAGACGGCGCAGTTTGAAACTGAATTGGCTGAATACATTGGTGTAGACAAAGTTCTGGCCTTGAATTCATGGACAAACGCGTGCGAACTTGTGCTACGTTGGTTTGGTGTGGGCGAAGGTGATGAAGTTATTCTACCCGCTTATACCTATGCTGCCACAGCCAATATTGTCATGCACGTTGGGGCTACGCCAGTGTTGGTTGATTCCTTGCCTGATCATTGCCATATTGATCCTCACGCTATCGCGGAAGCGGTGACCGAGCGCACGAAAGTGATCATGCCTGTGGATATCGGTGGGATGCCTGTGGACTATGACGGCATTTGGAGCGTCATTAACGAAAAGAAAAGTCTATTTAGACCGAACTCCACTGAGCAGGAGAAACTAGGCCGTATTCTCTTCCTGAGTGATGCTGCGCATAGTTTTGGGGCTACGTATAAGGGTAAACAGATTGGTCAACAAGCGGATATCAGTGGATATTCGTTTCACGCCGTTAAGAATCTGACCACAGCTGAAGGTGGAGCACTTGCCTTCAATTTGCAGAACAAAGAAGACAACGAAGAGCTTTACCGGCGATTGCGCATTTCTGCCTTGCACGGACAAACCAAAGACGCCTTGTCTAAAACGGATGGGAATTGGCGGTATGATATCATCGAGGCCGGTTTTAAATGCAACATGACGGATATTCAGGCTGCCATGGGACTGGTTGAACTCGGTCGATATGATGAGACCTTAGCATGCCGTAAAAGCATTTGTGAACGCTACGACGAGGCCTTCGAAGATGGCCCATTCATTATACCACCACAGCAAGATGCAGATTGTGAGACCAGCTATCATTTGTATCAGCTTCGTTTACGCAACGGAAGTGAAAGAGATCGTGATGCGTTAATCGAAGCGTTGAGAGAACAGGGTATTTCGAGCAATGTACATTTCCAGCCACTTCCCTTGTTGAGTTTCTACAAGGAACAAGGATACCATATGTCTGATTATCCAAACGCTTGGAAGGCCTATGAAAATGAGATCTCTCTTCCCGTTTGGTATGGAATGACGAGAGAAATGGTGGCAAGGGTATCTCGTGCCGTTCAAGAACTCTGGAAAGGATGAAACGGCTCTTTGACGTGCTCGCTTCCGCGATAGCGATCATAGTATTACTACCGCTATTCATTGTCATAGCTTTATGGATCATCATCGATGATGGAACCCCTATCTTCTTTCGCCAAACAAGAGTCGGAAAAGACCAACGCGAATTCCGCATTTACAAGTTTCGATCGATGTACAAGGATGCCGAGTCTCGCGGACAGCTAACCATTGGCGGCAAAGATCCTCGCGTAACGAAGAGCGGCTATTTTATTCGGAAGTATAAGATTGATGAATTCCCGCAGCTCCTGAACGTTTTAGCGGGTGATATGAGCATCGTTGGACCTCGTCCAGAAGTACCGAAGTACGTCAAGCACTATTCTGAAGAGCAGCTTCAAGTATTATCCGTGAGACCAGGAATGACTGACCCTGCGTCGATCGAATTCATCGACGAAGATGAGATTCTAGGAAAATCAGAAGATCCTGAAAAAGCCTATATCGAAGAGATTCTACCTCAGAAACTCGCCTTGCAATTGGAGTATGTAACGAAATCTGGGCTTGTCTACGACATCAAACTGATCATGCAGACGCTGGGGAAGATCCTGCGTTAAGCAAATCTTGCAGCTGCTTTAGCTCTTCCACCTTATTCAAGTTCCCTTGCTGCCCGTATGCGAAGACGAGATTATTCACCATTCGACGGATAATATCAGCGTTTTGACACGGACGATAGTAGCGCACTTCTTGTGGTAACTCCAAGTGCATAAGGAAATCATCAACTTCGTTCTTGTGGATGATGGTTCCACCGCTGAACGGGTTAATGTAGAAAAGAATGCCGTTGTCATTTCCTCCTGGAGCAAGTCCCATGCGGTTCTCGTCCATGTACGCAAGGATAAAATGGTTTGGAAGGTTTACCCCATAAATCGGAATCTCCAGGCTATTTGCGATGACTTGGTACAGAATCCCAAGACTTAGAGGATTCCCCTTTTTCGAAGCAAGTACATCTGCGATGTAGCTGTTCTGGGGTGCAGTGTAATTCGTTTTGTTGCCTTGGAAACCGTGAACAGTGTATAGAATGTGGTTGATCACATTCACCTGTTCGATTGCTGTCAGATTATCATTGAGTTCAAGCCAGATGTCTTGGCGCAGGGCGCTCACATTCTTGCGTACTTCAGCTTCATCGAAAGAAGGGTACTGATACTTATTGATCAGGATGGCTCCATCCAAGAGGTCGTTCATTTCGGCAGTAGACCAAGTTTGGAGTGATGTACTGATCGAATTGTAATGGATGTTGTGAATCAATTTCTCGATTCTATCCTGAAACAATTCCCCGAAGGGGTTGAACTCCCAGTATCGTTCCAGCTGAGGAATGATCTCTTCACCACGCGCAACTAATTCTGCACGTACTTGTGAGAAGATGATCTCGTCTGGATCTTCAATGAGGGTTATAAGGGCTGAAATTTCCGATGAACTCATGATTGTCTGCAGCAGTTCTCAAGTGCTGAAACCAAAATTAGCCGACGGTAGAGGGCTTTCAGACGAATCTCTTCGGACTTTTTAAAATGAACTTGTTACAATCGCCCCAACACCGCGTTGATCAAGGACTCTACGGCTTTTGCAGGGTCGGTTGTGAATTCCTCGTTGTATCGGTTTGCTAATACGACGCAACACGTGAGAACACGGTGCGAGAGCATGCTTCCGAGAGCATAAATACCCGCGCACTCCATTTCGAAATTTGTGAGGCGATGTTCACTGGTTTGGAAGCTGCGCATCTGATCCATTCGTTGAGCATCACGCAACGGAACTCGAAGCGCACGGTTCTGAGGACCATAGAATCCATTTGCTGTAACGGTGATTCCATGTACCATGCCTTCGCCAATCGTATTAAGTAAGACCTTATCCGCTTTTGCTACATACGGCGATGCCAACTCTTGTGGCCAATTGGTATGCTCTATGAAGGCCTGCGCAATTTTTTCTTCGTCGGCCAGCATGCTTACGTCATAATGCCAAGGCACACCATCGTATCCAATGGCGTAGGCGCTGGCAATGCGCGTGCCAACGGGAATATCCTCCTGCAAAGCTCCAGTGGTTCCTAATCTGATCAATCGAAGAATCCTCTTCTTTGATCGCGGTATACGGGTTTTTGGATCGATGTTTACCGCTGCATCCAACTCATTGATGACGATATCGATGTTATCTACACCAATACCACTTGAAAGCACAGTAATCTCTTTCTTGCCGATGCGGCCCGTATGAATGACAAACTCTCTTCCGGCAACTTTGTGTTGAATGGAGTCAAATCGCTGAGAGATCATCGGTACACGATCAGGATCGCCAACGATCAAAACAGTATCTGCAATTTGATCTCCGGTTACACCCAAATGATACACAGCACCATTGGGTTGAAGAATCAACTGACTTTCTGGAATTCTATCGGTAAGGGTACGCCGAGCTTTCATGCCGGCAAAGGTAGAAGAAGCATTGGTTTTTTAAGGCCAGAGCGGCACTGCTTCAAACATCAACTCATCTTCTTTTGGCAATAGATCGGTACGACGACGAAGACTGTCAGTCTGTGCCGTTTCTACCGTAAAAATGTTGAAGATGGAGAAGTAGCTCGTGCTTAGAGAAAACGTATATTCACTTTCGTTCTTTTTCTGCTCAGGATCGCCAGGAGTGTCAGGAGAGTTGTTCGCCCAACCAGCAGTAGCGATGCACGCAGTAAATACCAAAAGTGATACGAGCTTCTTCATAGTGATGAACTTTGTGTCAAATTACGGTGAAAGGTACGATAAGTGACCGACTTAACAATCGTTAACATGCAAAAGCAAGACCGTGCGAGGTTGATAGATGCAGTGCTTTTCAATCTTGCTTTTTTGATGATCATATGGGCTCTTTGGCTCTATGAATACGAGACAGGACATCGCTTGAGTGCTTATGGCACTCGTCCAAGAACACCGGAAGGAACGATTGGAATTCTAACGACTCCATTCCTTCACGGGAGCCTCAAGCATATTTGGGGTAACACTGTCTCATTCTTTACACTCAGCACCTTCATCATTTTCTTCTACCGAGAAATTGCCTTCAAGACCATTCTCATCATTTACCTCGTCTCTGGCGTATTGCTCTGGGCGTTTGGAGGTGGTGGGAACCACATAGGCGTCAGCGGTGTGATATACGGAATGGCCGCTTTCCTTTTCTTCTCCGGTATCGTAAGAAAGAACCAAAAACTCCTCCGCGTAGCTCTAGCTGTGGCCTTTCTCTACGGAAGTATCGTGTGGTGGGTACTACCAATTGACCCACAAATCTCTTGGGAAGGCCACCTTGCTGGTTCCATTGTGGGGGTCGTACTCGCGATCCTCTTGCGAAACCAAGGACCACAGGCAGAGAAGACGCAATGGGAGATCGAGGAAGAGTTAGAGGAAGAATTAAGGTTAGAGGAAGAATTAAAATTAGAGGAAGAATTAAAATTAGAGGAAGAATCGAAATCAGACGGTTCTTCAAGACCTCCTCGTCAGGGAGGGAGCTTTTATCAGAGCGATAGTACTGACGGGGATTTCTCGTGGTAACAGATTCCGGCATCCGGCGTCCGGCATCCGTAAGAGTTTCCCTTCGGACGCCGGACGCCGGACGCCGGACAAAAAAAAGCCCCCAAAAAGGGAGCTTTCTATAGACGCCTTTCGGCGAGGATGTCTTCTTAACTATTAAGCATAACAGGCATCACCAACATCAAGATGTCTTCCCCCTCCTCTTCTACTTCACCTGGAAGTAGGATACCTGCGCGGTTTGGTGCGCTGAGTTCGAGAACGACCTCATCAGTAGAGATGTTGCTCAACATATCTAGGATGAATCGGCTATTGAAACCGATCTCCATGTCTTCACCTGTGTAATTACAGCTCATACGTTCGATCGCAGAGTTAGCGAAGTCAAGGTCTTCAGCTGAAATGTGAAGCTCACTACCAGCAATCTTCAGACGTACCTGGTGTGTTGTCTTGTTGGCGAAAAGGCTCACACGACGAATCGACTGTGACATCTGATCTCGATTCACTGTCAACTTGTTCGGGTTGTCTTTTGGAATAACCGCTTCGTAGTTCGGGTACTTTCCATCGATCAATCGACACATCAAGCTGATGTCATCGAACGCAAAGTGTGCGTTGCTTTCGCTGTAAGTCACAGTCACTTTATCAGCTCCTGCTACTACATTCTTAAGCAAGTTCAACGGCTTCTTCGGTACGATGAAGCTGCCAGCAGCGCCTGCTTGCACATCACTACGTGTGTAGCGAACCAAGCGGTGAGCGTCAGTCGCCACAAAGTGCATCTTGTCTTCGTGAATTTCGAAGAACAAACCGCTCATTACCGGACGAAGATCATCGTTTCCTGCGGCGAACAATGAACGATTGATAGCGCTCGAAAGCACTCCACCATCCATATCAAATGACTTGTCGCTTTCAATAGCTGGTGCTTTCGGGAATTCACTTCCGTTAGCTCCGGCTAGTTTGTAGCGTCCTTGGTCACTTGTAACTTCAATCGCTAGAGACTTCTCATCGATCTTAAAGGTCAATGGGATTGACGAACTACCGAATGACTTCAAGGTATCGATCAACAGTTTTGCTGGAATCGCAATACTTGCTTCGTCATCTGTCATTACTTCCATGGCCGTAGTCATGGTAGTTTCAAGATCTGAGGCAGAGATCGTAGCCTTGTTCGGCGAAAGCTCAAACAAGAAATTATCTAGAATCGGCAATGTATTCGAGCTGTTTAGCACTCCGCTCAACAACTGTAATTGCTTATGTAGTTTATCGCTAGCTACAACGAACTTCATGGGTATAAACCTTAGGGTTAGGGCGACAAATATACCCTTTTACCCTCGTCTGCGACATGATTTTAAACTGGGAGTTTTACACATGATTTCAGCCTAGCCGGTGATCTTAATAATGATCGGCGAAACCTCATGTTCGACGCCATCGTTACCCTTTACTATAATATCCTCGATTGTCACTATTGTGTTGCGCGGAATTCTGTCAATTAGGTCCCATAAATCCCTTGGAATCTGACGGCCAGGAATTGGTTTTTCTACTCTAACTCCGTCTTTAGGGTAGGCTAGTGTGAACGATGTCACTCTCAGCGGGAGATTGAACACGAAGTCATCGCCGTACTCTCCAATTACGTAATTAACCTTAAAGGCGGCTTTCGTCATAACTCCTGAGTTTGCTACATCTCCAAATCGAGCGGAAGGCTTTGGTAGCGGCTTCACACGGAATTCCTGTTTTCCCATTTCCTTATAGCCTCCGTCGATCTCTGCCTCTACAATCACACTCACTGTGCCTCGAGCGCTGTTGTTCAAAACCACTTCATAGGCATCACCTTTGGGCGAAACGCGGTTCCCATTCCCGGTAATTCGAACTCTGGTCTTCTCCTTTGGGACTCCCGGTACCGAAACTGAAAGTGGGTTCTCTACTCCTTTATATAGAACGTTCATAGCCGTTGGAGAAACCGTGGCAGAAGGACGAGCTACCATGTACTCAGACTCGAAGGGGAACTCCATGACCTGTCCACGTTTGTTGGGCATGCGGACGACACCGCTGTATGATTGAATTCCCTCTGAACGAGTGTCTACGGCGAAATGTCCCATTCCATTATTGACCTCCAGGGCTTGACCTTCGTTGATCAATTGTCCGTTCTCATCTAATTCACCGATCAAAATCTCAGGCGCCAAGGTGGTACTAAAGCCTCCTAGGAAAATATCTGCTTCATAGGTTTCTCCTTGCAATACGTAGGATGATTTAGGAAGCACTCGTGCTAACACGGTGTCAATTGGAAAATCATCGGCATCCAGCTCGCCGGCGAGGCGATTCAATGCTTCTGATTCAAAGCGACGAATATCATTCTGAAGCTTGCTCATCATGGTAATACTCGCCACAAAAGGCATCTCGTAAAACGCATGAACTTCCCATTCTAATTCGATATCGTCAACCATTCTCGACGAAAAATCAACTGGCAGGTCGATGGCTTCCAGTCCGCGCTGGAAGAGGAGATCATTCACCCCTCCGGTGTAAGACAGAATCTGCTCACGCAGTTTCGCTGCCTCACCACCAGAGCCATCTTCTTGTTCCCCGACCATAATGTAGGTAGCAACGTCGATGTCGTCTTGCTTCTCTACATACCTCAGTTGGAGCGTATCGGCTTCACTTCGCTCCAATCCTTCGGCCTCCATCACTAGCTTCACGCGTAACGAATCAATCTTGGTTTGTACGAGAGAGGCACCCTGTCGCACCTGATCTGCAGCTTCCATCCATTGCCGCACGCCTGTCGGGTCAAGACTATAAGCTGCCTGGATCTCACTCATGAGTCGATCGTTCTCCAGCTCTTGTTGTTCTCCAGCTCGTTCGATTCCCTCATCAAGCGTTACGAAGGCTTCCAGGACTTCACGTTGAACGTTGAGTGCGAGCATTGCGGTGAGTACCAAGTACATCATACCGATCATCTTTTGTCGGGGAGACATGTTATTTCCTGCCATTTTCCTTGATTTTTTGTGGTTGGTTTCAAGGGTATAATGCAGGAACTTGAAAACGTAACGCGGGGGGGAAATCGATAAACGATAATCTATAACTAGGGATTGATGACGTGTTCGGTCTTTGGTTATTAGTTCTTGGTTTATAGTAATCGATAATCAAGAACCGATAAACTATAACTGATCATCGAAAGCTGAACAGGGTGTAAGGAATAGCAGTAGCACTAGTTATCAGTTATAGTTTATCATTTATCGATTTCGTTAAGCAACCTTTTGGTGGTCGACTGCATCTATACTCTGTCGAACCTATTCGACCAAATCATTACCTTGCAGGAAATAATCTTCGCTATGAAAAAAGTTGTAGCTCTACTTTTCGGAATGTTTGCATTTGCTTTTGCAGCTGATGCGCAAGTTTCAGTTACTGATGATAAGATCGAAGCCCTAGTAACTTCTGAGGCTTCACGTTATGATCTTCTAGATATCCGCAACGGACTTGCGGAAGAGAATATTGATTTCCGTTACGACTTGATCGAATGGGCAGATGGTCAATTGACTTCTATCCGTATTCGAATCAAAGCGGAAGATGGTACTACAGCGGAGTACGTTAATCAGAACATCCAAGCTGGAGAAGAGATTAAGATCGTTCGTGAATTGACAGGTGATCGAAACCTGTGCATTGGAGATTGCGAATAATCAACCAAAACATAATCCGGTTCGCCGGAGGAAAATCCCTGCTTCGGCGGGGATTTTTTATTTCACCCCTTCCGTAAGATCTTCCGTGCGAATAGAAAGCGCACATTGGAAATGTCCTTGCGGACAAGAACGTCTGCCATGCAAGCCACATGGACGACAAGCAAGTTCTTTCGGAGATTGAACAATGCAGCTGTTCTCTCCTACTGGTCCAAATCCGAACTCAGGAATCGTGCTACAGAAAATCGCTGTCACGGGAGCATCAACGGAAGAAGCCAAATGCAAAGGTGCCGAGTCATTGACATATGACATCTTCGCCTCCTTCATTAACTGAGCACTTTCTAACAAGCTCAATTTTCCAGCGAGATTATGTATATCGGTATGTGTTGATGCTTTGATGATTCGTTCAACCAAATCGCCATCACTTGGAGCTCCGATGAGGGCTACCTTGTGATCTTTGAAGGCTTCAACCAACTCTACCCATTTCTCTTCCGCGTACATCTTTGTGAACCAGACCGACGCCGGTGCCATGACAATAAGGCTTTGCCGTTCCGCGCTAGCGAAAAGTGTATCAAGCTTAGCCGAAGCATTCACTTGTGCAGGATACAAACGAGGTTGAGCAGCCTTCGGCCCAACCCACTGCTCAATCATGGCATGATTGCGCTCGATCTCGTGTTGGAAATCAGTCTCCCCCTTCTCTCCGATACGATGATCAAAGCTTTGAGAGTAGACGAAGGCCATGGGATTCTTCGTAAAACCGCGTTTATTCTTGCTCTTCATAGCCCACGTGAGCATACCACTAGAAGCAAAACGTTGAAGGTTAACCACCAGATCATAGCGCTGCTTGCGCAGGGTGAACATCAACTGAATGAGGCTTCGGTATTTGCGTTTGCGTTTATCCCAAAGATGCAGCGTGGTAATGAAAGGATGGTTCTCAAACAAAGAGGCATTCCCTTTGCGTACCACTAAATCAATCTGTGCGATCGGATATTTTTGGTGCAAAGACTCTAAGAGCGACGTCGCGAGAATGGCGTCACCAATAAAGGCCGTTTGTATGACCAGTATGCGCTCCAGGGCTAGGCGATATTCGTGAAGACCGCTTGCACATCGTCGTCGTCTTCCAACTTATCGATGAGCTTTTCGATCTCTTCCAGCTGGTCATCAGAAAACTCAACTGGTGAATTAGGAATACGCTGAAGGTTCGCTTTCTTCACTTCGATGCTGCGCTCTTCCAGTGCAGAACTTAGTTTACCAAAGCTCGTGTAGTCTCCAACGACACGGACTGTATCAGGATTGTCATCATCCTCGTCGGTCTCAATCAACTCAATGGTTTCAAGGCCTTCATCGATCAATTCCAGTTCCATGTCTTCTAAGTCCATCTCGTCCGTCTTATCGAAAGTGAAAATGGCTTTGCGATCAAACATAAACTCCAATGAACCTGTTGGGACCATTTGTCCACCAGATTTGCCAAAGTAAGCTTTGACATTTGCCACTGTACGATTGTTGTTATCCGTCGCAGTCTCCACCATGACCAACACACCGTGAGGTCCTTTTCCTTCGAAAATGGTTTCAGTGAAGTTAGCCGCATCTTTTCCAGAGGCGCGATCAATGGCCGCCTTGATATTATCTTTCGGCATGTTCTCTGCCTTCGCATTGGCAATCGCCGTACGCAACGCAGAGTTCATATCAGGATCAGTTCCACCCGCTTTCGCCGCGACCGTAATCGCTCGTCCAAGTTTCGGGAACAATTTTGACATCTTGTCCCAACGCTTTTCCTTCGCCGCACGGCGGTATTCAAATGCTCTTCCCATGGTCTGATCTGGTTTAGGGCAAATATAATTGACTCTCCTCCATCAGCAAAACTCTGTGGAATGTGGAACGCGGGATGCGGATCGCGGAACACGGATTGCGGTTTGCGGTTTGCGGTTTGCGGTTTGCGGTTTGCGGGATGATCGTGATTACAAACGAGTCCGTCAACCGTCTACCGTCAACCGACTACCGTCATCCGTCATCCGTCAACCGTCTACCGTCCACCGTCAACCGTCAACCTCCGCATCCTGCATATTCTTCACCGCGAAGAGGATGAGGCAGCAGATGAGGCCAAGACCGGCCATCGCATATAGCATCATCTCGTAGCCTACCTTGTCAATGAGTTGCATACCAGCGTTATGGGCGAAGATGTGTGAGATCGAGAACGCGATAGAATACATTGCCATGTACGCGCCTGCTTTACCGCGCTTGGAACGCTCCATCGCGAAAGTATTCGAGAAAGGAAAGGCTACGATTTCACCGATAGACATCAGGATCATACCTACCACTAGAATTCCCATCCAGCCGAACCAATTGAGAACGAGGTAAGAGAATACCAGAAGTAGTCCTCCGAAAAGCATGAGCAATAGTCGATCCGCCTTCTTTCTTTCTAACCAGTCTACTAGTGGCATTTCAATTAAAAAAACCAACAAACCGTTGAACGCGAGAAGAAGGCCAATATCAGGCTCACTCAATCCTCTCACTTCGGCATAGTAAAGTGGAACGGTAGAGAAGTATTGCATGAAGACAAAGCCGAACAGCATCATCGCTAATGCGAACCACATGAACAATCCATCATGCTCCGGCAAGCCTTTTTTAGACTCATCTAGCTCGTCGACTACTTTGGCTCTTTTCGGCGATAGGGTAAGCATAATTACCAAGGCGGCAATCATACATGTCACACCATCGATCCAGAACAATCCGTTGTAACTGATATTGGCGATTATCCACCCTCCTATGGCCGGACCTGCAGAGAAACCAAGGTTAATGGCAAGACGAATCAAAGAGATACTCCGTGCCTTGTTCTCAGGCTTGCTGTATAAACCAACGGCCACGAACATGGCTGGACGGAACATATCTGTAGCGAGCATCGTCATAAAGACACCAACACAGATCCACTCGAACTCTCTAAAGAACTGAAGGCCGATGAAGAATAAACCTGAAAAGATCAGGCTGATCACCATCACTTTGAAGTTACCAATGCGATCGGTGAGCTTACCTCCCAACCATGAACCGGCAACTGAACCAATACCAAAAGCAGACATAATCCACCCAACTTGAGCATAGGTAAAACCAAGTCCTTCTGTCAAATACAACGAAAGAAACGGGATGACCATCGCTCCAGCGCGGTTAATCAATGTCATGAGCGCGAGCCACCACACCTCAGTTGACAGTCCTCTAAACGTGTCAACGTAACTTTTGGCAAGTTTTGTTTTCATGATTCTACGATCGAAAGGAGACGTAAGACACGAGAAAGTTACTTAGGGTTGCCTTCTCTTGAAAAAAAGAAGGATTCATCCTTACATTTAGCCAAAGCCATCATCATGAATAAAGCTCTCATTCGCATATACCAAAACCGTGAGCAAGCCACAGAATTAGCTAAGCAGTTAATTGATGACGGGGTGAATGCTTACGTAGCAGACAACTCTGGTGCGGTTGACTTGACCTTCTCAAACAGTAAAATCAACGAGGAATTTCAGGTGCTTGTCGATGGACATCAATATGTAGATGCCATGAATTTTCTGGTGGAAAGAGCAGAAAAAGAACTTCATCATATTCCAGAAGATCATTACCTCTATTCATTCACCGATGAAGAAATCATGGATGTTCTTCGTGACTTCGATGAGTGGAACGAAGTTGACATTGCGCTGAGCTCAAAAATCGCCAAGGATCGGAATCTACCGATTACCTCAATGGTAATCGACGACAAAAAAGATAGCGTTGAACCAAACGATCAAATCGGGATCATTGTTATTGCGTATATACTTTTGCTAATCGCTCCAATTGTGAGTGCTATAATTGGCTGGATACTAGCGTACTATAAAAAGCAAGACAAGCAAGGTTCATTGTACTACGTTTACTCTGAACGTGCCCAAAAGCAAGGTAAAATTGTCATGTGGCTAGGTATCATCTTCCTTGCACTCTTTGTACTTGCAATCGTCTTTAGAGACGTCGCCTATTACATGTAAAAGGCAATAGGAACGAGGGATTTACGTTCTCACAATACCAAAACTTAATTGAATCATGAAGAAACTCTTACGCAATGTCCTCATTCTGGGGGCCGTGATTGCGTTGGGTGCATTTACCCTCCGCCCTGTTCCCATCCTTCCTGAAGATCAATGCGAAAAAGTATCTGGTACCGTTGACCGAGTTTGGGTCACTGAAAGCCATGATATTTTCTTTGTACTCAAGGATGATCCACGCAGATTCTACATGAATCGGGGAACTGAATACGGTATTTCCGAAGAAGATGCTTACCAACTGGAAGGCGAATCAATCACGACTTTCTGTCCTGATTACTTTACTTTATTAGATCCGGGGAAAAAGACCAGACACGTCACAAAAGTCATTGTGGACGAAACTGTGATCTTTTCGGAATATCCATGAGACACTCGGGGCCTACTTTTGTATCATGGAAAAGAACAAGAAGGCCTACGAACCTATTGATTGCGGTCTATACGACCACTATGAGGTTTACGCTATGCGAAGAACCCTTCTGTCTGTGACGTACAAAGAAGGGGAAAAGACAGTAACGAACTCACTAATCATCAAAACGCTTCGAGCGCTCAATGGAGAAGAATTTCTCCTAGCAGAAGACGGCACCGAAATTCGACTTGATCGAATCATCGAAATGAAGCCAGTGGCTTAGCCACTAGGCTATAGGCGTTAGGCCATAGGCTATAGCCCCACTAACGCCTAAAGCCTATAGCCTAACGCCTAAGGCGAAAAGCCTTTACCAATCCGTGAGTTCTACGTGATCTATTACCTCCAATTTTGACCAAAGCAATCAAATGAAGCACCTACTCGCCATTTTGCTGGCTGTAATAAGTATGACCAGCTACGCCCAGAAAGACTTTTTTACGCAGACCGACGAATTCATGTCGATGTACGTGAAGGATGGTCGAGTTGATTATGCCATGATCAGCGAATTCCAACTCAACAACGTGTTGGAAGCTGGTGAAGCTTGGTATAACCTTGAGCGCACGGATGCTGAACGTAAAGCATACATGATCAACCGTTACAACCTACTGGTGATCAAAGGTGTGATTCGCCGAGGCATTCCTGCTTCTGTGCAAGATGATGGACAGTTCTTCGAGACCAAAGAGTTCATTCACAATGGGGAGAAAGTATCGTTGAACATTCTCGAGAAAGAAATCCTCTTCAAGGAGTTTCCGGATGCGCGTCTTCACTTTGCTTTGGTCTGTGGTGCTATTGGTTGTCCTCCTCTTATTAGTGAGGCTTTTCGTCCAGAGACATTAGAGGCTCAGCTCGATGCTGTGACTACGGCTGCCATGAGCAATCTGAATGTGATTCAATACGGTGCTGTTTCAAACGAGATTTCATGGTCTGCGATCTTCGATTGGTACGCCAAAGACTTTGGCGGTTCGAAAGCTGCACGACTCGAATGGATCAATTCTTTCCGCACCTCTCCTCTTCCAACCGACGCAAGGATTTCTACGATTCCATACGATTGGAATTTGAATGGGATGGCTTCCACTAACGTGGGAACTGCTGACGGAGATCCAGGGCAAGCAAACAACGCGATTCGATATGTAGTTTCTTCTACGATCCCCAAGGGAAGCACGGAAACGAAAATATTCAACAACCTATATACGCAGGCGACAGGAGATGGAACGACACTGCAAAACCGCGACAACTTCTTTACTACGCTGATCACCAGTCTCTATGGAGTGAGCGATCGCTTTAATGCTGGTGTTGAAATCAGATTCCGCCAGTACACGAACTTCGCCTTCCCTGCCTCACCTTTCGAGAACTTTGGAGGAAATGCCCGCAATTCCAGGAGTGAAATTGCGACGATCGGACCAAAAATCCGCTGGGCTCCTGTACCGAAGTGGTCGAACTTCTCTATTCAAAGCGCGCTATGGATTCCATTGAGAAATGACTTAGAAGGCACTGCTGAAAGTCCATACGTAGACTGGAACAAGCCTACGCTCTTCACGCAAATTTTCAATGACTTCCCCTTGGGTTCTTCTTTTTCCCTGTTCACAGAGCTAGACATCTTTTGGGAAGACATCGGTCGTGAAGAAGCTGATTTTAACAAGTTCACTACACCAGCAACGGTGATCTTGAGTTATTTCCCTGAGCCTAACACCACGATTTATGCATTAAATGGATTTGCACCAACGTGGTCGCCAGACCTTGATTACTTTTATCAAGGCGGACTGGGAGCGAAATATCAGTTCTCAAGGAAATTTGAAGTAGAGGCACTCTACACATACTTCACAAACTCATTCTTGCAAGAGAATAATGGAAGAGCAGCAACGATCAACTTCGGTATACGTATCAACACTTAAGCTTGGCTTAGTGTGCTTGTTATCGGTATGTTTTTCGACATCGCTGCTAGCGCAAGTACAAGTAGAGTTTTCTGGAAACCGAAAGTGCAAGGACGACCATCTCCTGCAAATCCTTCGAATAGATACGAGCGATACGCACGATGACATTGTGTCTAAAGTGCAGCGCATTCGAAATCTGCCCGCTGTGGTCAATGCTGAGGTTGACTCCATCGGTAAAAACTATATCCGCATCAAAGTGGAAGAAGGGATCACAACGATCCCTTTAGTTGCTTTTGGGGGGATCGAAGACAATCAATGGTTCCTAGCCGGTCTCAAAGAATTGAGCTTGTTCGGCCGTTCGATTGAAGGAACAGCCTTCTATCGCAACAACCAAGGTGAACACAACGGATACTTCAGTTTACGTGTACCTTACGTAAAAGGAACCCGCTGGGGATATTCATTCGAAGCCCAACGTTACGCCAGTCTTGAACCGCTTCAGTTCGGTGAATTATCATCAACCTATCGTTATCTCAATTACACCGTTGGTGGAACCATCATCAAAGAATTCAAGTACCGTCATTTCCTCGAAGCCGGTGCGAGCTTTCTTTATGAAGATTACGAGCAGCGCGACGATATATTCATTCAAGGAGCTCCTGCTTCCGCTAAGATTCGAAAAGTACTTTACAAGCTTACGCACTCCATTGATCGCGTGAACCGTCATGCTATCAACTTCGGTGGTTGGTCAATCAACCAGCACTTCCAAGTTATCGACGACATTGACAGCGGCTATGATGCTTTCTTGATTTACTGGGCTGACATTCTCTACTTCCGAAGATTGCAAGCCATGGGTGGAAACCTGGCCGCTCGAGTAAGACTAGGAGTATCTAGCAACAACGAAACACCCTTCGCTCCTTTCGTTCTTGATAGTCAGGTCACCATTCGAGGTGTGGGTAATCGCGTAGACCGCGGAACAGCTGTGGCTGTGCTGAACTTGGAGTACCGTCAGCAATTCTTCGCCAAGGGCAATTTCGCTGGACAAATCGTCGGTTTCTCAGATCTAGGGAATTGGAGAACTCCGGGCGGCGACTTTGACCAACTGACCATGAATGAAAACTTGGTTCACTTTGTTGGTTTAGGTACACGCCTCATCTGGACCCGTTCAAATCAGGCGGTATTAAGAATTGATTACGGAGTGAATACTATGGATGACCAGCAACGCGGAATTGTTCTGGGTCTTGGACATTACTTCTAAACCGCTACGTCGTTCTCACGAAGCGCATCGTTCAGCGATGTCTTTTTATCTGTGCTCTCCTTACGCTTCCCGATGATCAGCGCTACTGGCACATGGTAGGTTCCAGCATTGAATTCCTTTGGAACCGAACCAGGGATCACTACTGATCGTTCTGGAACAACACCTCGATATTCTACAGGCTCATCACCAGTCACATCAATGATACGTGTGCTCTTCGTCAAAGTGACGTTTGCTCCAAGTACCGCTTCTTTCTTGACATGAACTCCTTCTACGATGATGCAACGCGAACCAATGAAGGCTCCGTCTTCGATGATCACCGGAGCTGCTTGAAGAGGCTCCAATACGCCGCCAATACCTACACCGCCACTGAGGTGAACGTCTTTTCCAATCTGAGCACATGACCCTACCGTAGCCCACGTATCAACCATGGTACCGCTATCTACATAAGCACCGATGTTCACGTAACTCGGCATCATAATCACTCCTGAAGCTACGTAGGCACCATAACGAGCAATCGCATGAGGCACAACACGAACTCCCAATTCTTTGTAGTTCGTCTTAAGCTTCATCTTGTCATGGAATTCGAATGGACCCACTTCAATCGTCTCCATCTTACGGATCGGGAAATACAGAACCACCGCCTTCTTCACCCACTCATTTACCTGCCAAGAACCATCGGCCAAAGGCTCTGCCACACGAAGCTTTCCTTTATCGATCATCTCGATTACTTCCCCAATAGCTTCTTGTGTTGATTCCGAAGACAGCAATGAACGATCGTCCCATGCCGCTTCAATGACTGATTGTAGATTATCCATGCCGCGAAATTATTAAACCCCTTTCGAGAGACAAGAAGGAAACACACAGAGTTTTCCTCACCCCAATCAAATAAACCACGAACTACCCACCACGAACCACGAACCACGAACCACGAACCACGCACCACGCACCACAAGATTCTCTACCTTTACACCGTGAAGGACTGGAAAGACCGCATTCAATCAGCATTTGCTCAGGATCTTCCCGGAGCAAAAGCCCACCAAGCAATCATGTCATACGCTCGCGACGGCGCTTCAGAGGTTCGAGCGAAAGGAGAATCATTCCGCGAAGGCGGTGTGTTGGCCTTGGTTTACCCGAAAGACAACATTGCCCACCTCAACTTCATTCTTCGTCCAACTTATGATGGAGTTCACTCTGGCCAAGTGGCATTTCCCGGCGGCAAGCGTGAAGATGCTGATCGAGACCTCGAAGACACAGCTCTCCGCGAGGCCAATGAAGAGGTTGGTATTATCCCTCAGAAGGTTGATGTCATCGGTTCCTTAACAGAAGTCTACATCCCTCCTAGTAATTTTATTGTTCGTCCCTATCTCGCTATCGCGGAAGAGCGACCAGATTTCATCGCAGACGAACGCGAAGTAGAAGCCATCTTAGAATACCCTCTGGAAGCCTTTCTCCATGCATCATCCATCACACAAGAACGCATCTCCATCCCCAACCTCGGAAATGTCAAGGTAGGCGCATTCAAACCAGGCGAACATGTCATCTGGGGTGCCACTGCGATGATGTTGGCCGAACTACGGCAAATGCTGTCATGACAACCGATCGAAAAACAATAATCGATAATCGATAACCGTCTAATAATAATCCTGGGCCTCCAATGGTCGAGGTTATAGATCATAGATTATAGTTTATCGACTGTCGTTAATACTTTTGCCCCCATGCCAGTTTTCATGCTCACCGATGACTTAGTTTTTCCTGATCCGCTGTTTGCGAATGAGGATGGCTTGTTGGCTGTTGGTGGGGATTTGGATGCTGATCGATTGTTGTTGGCATATGAATCCGGAATCTTTCCTTGGTTTAGTCCGCCAGACCCTATTCTTTGGTGGTCGCCGGATCCACGGTGTGTGGTATACATTGATGAAATCAAGGTTAGCAAGAGCATGCGGAACGTCTTGAATCAAAAGAAGTTCAAGGTGACTTTTGATCGAGCATTTGTGAATGTCATGGATGGTTGCCGAAGGGTTGAACGTCCGGGGCAAGACGGCACTTGGATCAATGGAGATATCATTGAGGCTTATCTGACCTTGCATGAACTGGGCGTAGCTCATTCTGTGGAAGTATGGCAAGACGACAAACTGGTAGGTGGACTTTACGGTATATCCTTAGGGAACATGTTCTTTGGAGAATCGATGTTCGCAGAAGCCAGCAATGCGAGTAAAGTGGCGTTGATTTCTATGGGTAGAGCGCTAAAAGAAGAAGGCTTCGAAATCATCGATTGTCAGATCTACAACGATCATCTTGGTCGGATGGGTGCGACTCACATCCCACGTCAATTGTTTCTTGATGAGTTGAATAAGTCATTGAAGCAACCTACCTTGAAAGGCAACTGGGAATTCCTGGAAGAGCATCTGAAATGATTCGTGAACTATCAGTCAAGTGGTTCAAACGCAACAAGTGGCGATTCGTTGGGACGTTACCAAAGCGATTGAATAAGGTCATCATTGTCATGGGCCCTCAAACGGGCTACAAAGACATCTTGATTGGTTTGGCTGTGCAACACTTAACACGCTTCAAGATGCGCGTGGCCATTGACCAAAAATTATGGAAATGGTACTCCAGCTGGTTGTGGAAAAGAATCGGTGGTATCAAAGTAGATTTCAACAATCCTGAAAAGACGAAAAAGCGTCTCATCAACAAAATTACCGAACGTAATCGCGTGTGTATCGTCATCCCTTTCAACACCCCTGGCAACCTAGATCCGGATGGGAATGATCTCTTCTATGATGTGGTTCGAAAAACCGATTCTCCGCTAGTTTTAGTGGCTTTTGATCACCGCACGAAAATGGTAAAGTTCCACAATCCGTTCAGCTTGACGAAGTTTGAAGACCGCGATATGGCATATGTGAGGAGCTACTTCCACAACTACTACCTTCATTTTATGGACGATAGCGAATAGCGATCTCGAACGTTAATAATTTGTGAATAGAAAGTTATGAACCGAGGCTTGGTTGACAAGTTGACTTTTCTATTTTCGAACCGCTGAACCTAGAAAGAATGCACCCTCTTTCAGCACCTAAACGACTGTATTAACCTCCAAAATTCTAAGCCCAATGGATAAGTACGACTACATGATCCTGGACGTGATCCACTCGTATAAACAACAATTCGGAAGCTACATCCGACTGAACGACATCGAAAAGAATTTTTGGAAACGCATTGAGGATGACAAATCGTTGAACATTGGTCAAGCTCGCATCGGCGAACGCGTGACTCGTTTGTACATCGAAGACCTCATCCAAAACAAAGAAGGTTACATGCTCACACGAAAAGGAAGAGAGGTTCTCTCTTTCGCTCCAGCACAGGAGTTCAGTGTGGCATCGTAAACATGCTTTCAAATTTCAAGTAGAGGCACCGCATAGCAGGTGCCTCTTCTTTTTATACCCTGCTTCACCTAACTTCGAAGTCCTTAATCAGCTATCATGAAACTTCAATCGCTTTTAAGCTCCTTTTTGGCGGCACTCATCCTCATTGGATGTGGAACTACTTCTGAATCTGAAACGACCAATGCAGATGATACTGCATCGGATTTGATGGTCATGGAATCACTCCTTGATCCAAATGCCAACCCAACTTACACCAACTTTGAGCTGACAACTGACATGTCACTACTCACCGAGGAGGACAAGAAGATCTTGCCGTTGCTCATTGAAGCAGCTGCGATTATGGATGGCCTTTTCTGGAAGCAATCATTCGGTAACAAAGACGCTCTTCTTGAGCAAATGCCGGATGAGCTTACGCGTCGATACGCAGAGATCAACTACGGCCCTTGGGATCGACTAGACGACAACAAACCTTTCATCAAAGGATATGGTGAAAAGCCGTTGGGAGCTCAGTTCTATCCGGAGGATATGACAAAAGAAGAGTTCGAAGCATGGGAGAATCCATACAAAACGAGCTTGTACACTTTGGTGAAGCGTGATTCAACGGGTGCCCTCATGCACCAGTATTACCACGAAGCATACGCTGAAGAGGTAGCTAAAGCTGCCGCTCTCCTTCGTGAAGCATCAGGATACTCTCAGAACCCAAGCTTCAAGCTGTACCTCGAATCGCGAGCAGAAGCCTTAATGAATGACCGCTACAATGCAAGTGATATTGCTTGGTTGTCACTAGAAGACAACCACCTTGACATCATTATTGGCCCAATTGAGAACTACGAAGACAAATTATACGGTTACAAGGCAGCTTACGAAGCCTACGTATTGGTGAAAGACTTAGCTTGGAGCGAGCGCCTATCTCGGTATAAAGATCTCCTACCACAACTACAGAAAGAACTTCCTTGTGACGAAAAGTACAAGCAAGATGCGATTGGTGGGAAGGCACAGTTGAACGCATACGACGTAGTGTTCTATGCTGGTGACTGTAACGCAGGAAGCAAAACCATTGCAGTAAACCTTCCGAATGATGAAGGAATTCAGCAAAGCACAGGAACTCGACGTTCACAGTTGAAAAACGCCATGCAAGCCAAGTTCGACAAGATCCTGGTACCGATTGCGGATGTATTGATCGCTGAAGACCAGCGTAAGCACATCACCTTCCCTGCCTTCTTCGGAAACACCATGTTCCACGAGGTAGCGCACGGACTCGGTATCAAAAACACGGTGAACGGAAACGGAACGGTACGCGAAGCATTAAAAGACCGAGCTTCAGCATTGGAAGAAGGAAAAGCAGACATCCTTGGACTTTGGATGGTGACTAGACTTTTTGAAATGGGTGAGATTGAAGAAGGCGAAGTGATGGACAACTATGTTACTTTCTTGGCTGGAATCTTCCGTTCTGTGCGTTTTGGAGCGAGTAGCGCCCATGGTAAGGCCAACATGCTTCGCTTCAATTACTTCAAGGAGGCTGGAGCATTCTCATACGACGAAGCTTCGGGCACCTACAGTGTTGATTTCGACAAAATGGTGGAAGCCACTGAAAGCCTGAGTGCATTGATTCTGCAGCTACAAGGAGAAGGCGACTACGAAGGAGTAACCTCATTGATGGAGGAAAAAGGGAATATTGGCCCGGCCCTTCAAGCGGATCTTGATCGCATTGATGCTGCCGGCATTCCAGTTGATATCGTATTCCAACAAGGAAGCGCGGTTCTCGGACTGTAATCAATAGAACTATACTCTAGGTAAACGGACCACTGTTAGTATTAAAACCTGCACATGAAAAACGTATTCGTACTTGGGCTTTGCCTCCTTTCGGTAGTGAGCTTTGCACAACAAGGAGAACAGTTCCCAGAACTACAAGGAGAGTCTTTAGAAGGCACTCAGATTACGATTCCAACCGACACAGGCGATAAAATTACCATCGTTGGAATGGCCTACTCGAAAAAGTCAGAAGCTACGCTCAAAACTTGGTACGAACCGATGTTCGACAAGTTTGTCTTAAAACGCGGTATCATGGACCACCTCTATGATGTGAACTTTTACTTCGTACCGATGTACACAGGGGCCAAGAAAGCGGCCTACGACGTTTCTATGAAGAAGATGAAGGAAAGCAATAGGAAAGACCTCTTCCCTTACCTGTTGTTTTACAAAGGAAGCATGGATCCCTACGTGGATGTTTTGAAGATGGACAAAAAGGACTTGCCTTACCTGTTTATCATTGATGAATCAGGTACGATCATCTATGCCACGAAAGGGCTGTATTCTGAGAAGAAAATGGAGGAGATCGAGGCGGTGCTCGATGCTCGGCTGGATTAACCTTCCAGCACTACCAATTTCGGGTAACGTTGTTTCCAGAACTCAAGCTTGCTTGCGTCCTTCAGTGTGATCACTGTTTTGGAATCTAGTCGAACACGGATATTCGGCTCTGGAATCTTTACCACTTTTTTCTTTCTGCGCGTTGCCATATCACTAATTACTCTGTTGTCATACTAAGGAACGGAATTAATATCCCGATTCTATCATATAAGGAACATTTAACAATTGAAAAGGTTCTGACAATCATCAAGTTCCTGTATGGATACAAGTAAAAAGTGGTCTACCCGAACTACTCCTGTCGGATGAATTCGTAGCCGGCTTTCTCAGCCCCCCAAACATACGCACCTGTCGAATCGAATCCTCGGTCCCATGAATTGATGGCTTCTGGATAAACTGTTACGATCGATGTCGCAAAGGAAGCTCCACGAAGTGTTGACATACATGTAGCGCTGTCAGTAGCACCTGCGAAGACATGATTTGCTTCATCCCAGAGCAATGATACCTCACACCCTTCTTTCAATAAGACGGAATCAGGTGTAATTGCGCTCCATAGAGAATCGTTATTCCATTGCCCTGTATAGATTGATGGATCGTTGAATTCGTAGATGAATGACTGATATATGCTGTCTTCTTGATCTAGTCGGTATACACGCTGACGGTAAGGACGATCTTTAGCTGAAGACAAGGCCTGTTCAACGTAAATCCACGTTGATGGGTCTTCTTTCCATACTTCGTGCATCTCTAGACTGATATCATAGTAATCCGAATCGTTCTGCGCTTGTAGCGAGCTATTGAATGAACCAGTCATCCAATGCTTCAAGGTGTCGAAATGATTCACCGTTACTTCGGTCTCACTCGCTGGAGGAGTATCCGATTCCGCGCAAGCGAAAAAGAAAAAACTAGAAAGAAGAGTTATTGAGATTGGAAAGTTGAATTTCATGCTAGTGCTTTTGAAGAACGACGTCTATATACGAGGGCAAATGTAAAAATGATCGCGTAACAGAAGATTGGAAGAATAAAGGCTGATTCGAATGTTCCGTGCGCATCTCGTAAACTACCTACGAGCGGCGGAATGAATGCCCCACCCGCAATAGCAGTGCACAACACTCCCGATCCTTCAGGTTTGTTATCCCCCAGTTTTTCGATCGACATACTGAAAATTGTAGGGAACATTACAGAGTTGAAGAAGCCCACACCTAGGATCGCGAACATTGCTGTGAAACCTACACTTGAGATTGACCACAACACCAGTCCAATGGCTCCGATTCCAAAGATGGAAAGAATGAGGCCTGGGTCAATCTTACTCATAAGACCTGCGCCTACGAAACGACCTAACATCGCAGATCCCCAATAGAAGAACACAAAGGTTCCTACGACCCCTTTCGCATCAAGCGCTGCCAATTCTTTACCGTTGAAATTGGTAGAGATGAAGCCTAGGATGCTCGTCATCGTGTCATTCTGCATGACACTGTGATAGATATCTAGATCAATGAAATAGTTCGTCAAGAATGACCCAATCGCCACCTCCGCGCCTACGTATACGAAGATGCAAAGGGCACCAAACATCAAGCGTCGATTGCTTAGAACTGTTTTGACGCTCTGAAGAGAAATATGATCTCCAGAGATAATATTCGGAAGCTTGACAAATCGGAATATTACAGCCAACCCTATCAACGATAAGGCAAGCAACGCGAAAGGCATTTGCACCGCTGAAGCCTCTGAAGCATAGTAGGCTGCGCTTTCAGACTCACTCAATACATTCAGCTCATCCGTCGTATAAATCTTATCACTAAGCAGAAAAGCAGCCGAAATCAGCGGTGCTATTGTTGTTCCTAAGCTATTGAAGGCTTGGGCTAGATTCAAGCGACTTGCTGCTCCTTCTGGAGCTCCTAAGACAGATATATATGGATTGGCTGCCACCTGCAACACCGTGATCCCCGAAGCCAAGATGAACAAAGCTGCTAGAAAGATTCCGAAGACCCTAAACTCTGCTGCTGGATAGAAGGTTAAACATCCCACTCCTGCGATCAGAAGACCAGTAACAATTCCTCGTTTGTAGCTCGTACGGCTTAGGTAAATACCGGCTGGTATACTGACCAGTCCATACGCGGTAAACCAAGCAAACTGAACTAGGCCAGCTTGCCAATACTCTAATTCAAAAACTTCTTTTAATCGAGGGATCAAAGCATCCACCAGCACGGTGATGAATCCCCATATAAAGAACAAAGAGGTGACAGCAATAAACGCCCCCTTGAGTTTCTGATTGGTTTGGGTCATGGTAAAAATGCGATTGGTAGTTCTCAGTAGTGGTTTAAGACGGCTAAGAAGCACAAAAAAAGCCGAGTCTCAAAACTCGGCTCTTTCTAACTATATAATTCGTCTAACGCAGGACAGTAATGTGTCCTTTGCGTTCATACGCATCGGTGTCAATTCCTTTCACCTTCACCACGTAAGAGTATTCTCCATCTGGAACGTAGTATCCACCGCTCTGGTGATTTCCGGTCCAAGGAGTGTTGATGTCATCTGATTCGAATACTACTTCACCCCAGCGGTTGAAGATCGTCATCTGGAATCCTAGGATACCGCTTCCGTATGCTAGGAAGACGTCATTGATTCCGTCGTTATTCGGTGTGAATGCATTTGGAACGTACAGAATGATTGGATTAATGATCAGAATCGATGTTGAATCTGTGCATCCAATGGCGTTGGTAACAGTCAGACTAGTTACGTATTCGTCGAGTCCATCAAACGTGTGTGAAGGATTCTCCAGTGTTGAAGTGCTGCCATCCCCAAAGTTCCATAGGTACTCACACATTTCGCATTCTGGTTCTGGAGTTGCAAAGAACTCGTAGGCGTTGTCGCCATTATTTGAAGCCGTGAAGTTCGAGAACAAGTACTGTACCTCTACATTAACATCTGCTGTGATCGACTCACCACAAATGTCTGTAGCAATGACTTCATATGTTTCGGTGTTGTAAGGCACAATGTATTGGTCTTCACCGTACTCACCAAGTTCTGGCCAGTAATAGAAGAAACCGCCTTCTCCCCCATCAGCAAGAGCTGAAAGCGACATTCCGTCTCCAGCACAAAGTGATGTATCTGCTGTAACCGTGATATCAAGTGGAATATCTGGAATGATGTACAGAAGGTTATCTGAGTTGCTTCCTCCACAGGCATCTTGAACGTTCACCACTACTGGGACTGTGTTGAATGACTGTAGCACGATGTCTTCAGACGTAGCAAACATGGTATCCGCAACCATCCACTCGTAAGTGTAGCCACCAGAACCACTGAGGATATCTACAGTAATCGCCGTGTTATCTACACAACTTGCATTGATGTCTTCACCAAGCTCAATCTCCAATGGAGGGTTTTCAATGATGATGTTCGTTGAAGTATTGTCTGCAGCACCACATTGGTCAACTACGTCAACTCCAATTACCGCATCAACGTCGCTTTGGAAATCAATCGAAGCCCCCGTGTCATAGAATTCTCCGTTGACTGTCCATGTGTATTCGAAGCCTCCTGAACCTCCGTCAATCACGGCATCGATATCAAAGACTTCAGTACAAGGACCAATGAATTCCTCTGGAAGCGTCACCGTAACAGCTGGGCTTTCAACGATGATTTCTATTTCTGCCGACTCGTTCTGTCCACAGCCATCAGAAGCATTGAAAGTAAGTGTAATGTCTACTTCTGTAGAGTAATTCAAGATTTCGTTTCCACTGATCCAGTTGAATCCTTCTGTCCAGTTGTAGAAGTATGGTGCTTGTCCTCCCGAGACGTTCGGGTCAATATCGAAGTTCTCGCCACAGAGAACGGTCATCTCTTCCGGGAGGTCAATGATCAGTTCTGGAATGTTGAAGGAGACTTCTACCGAATCCTGGGCGACAAAGCCACAACCATCTTCAACCGTTACGACAATCCACTCAGCATCTTGCCATGAACCGAAGAAGAGTGAGTTTCCAAAACCGAAGAGGTTATTGTCTTCTTCATTCTCCCATGTCCATCCGCTGTATGCACCGTCTCCACCAGTAGCTGTTGCTGTGATGAATTCGCTTCCGTTACAGTCTAGAGTGATGTCTCCGTTGTCAATAGATACCTCGAGTGGAGGAAGATCCAGAACGATCACTTCAATGTCAGCGTCATCTGGTTGCATTCCACATGTATCTCCAACGATCACGTTGTAGATCGTGGTTACATCTGGATCAACGTCAATTGTTGGTGTATCGTCACCAGTTGACCAGTCGTATACGAAGTTTCCGTAACCACCGGTGATGATTGGCTCAAGTTCTACGCCTGCGCCTACACACATTTCAACGGTGTAACCTTCGACTACGAGTGGTTCTGGTTCATCTGCGATGTAGAATTCGAAGTAAGAGGTCAAACCGTCTCCGTTACAGGCGGCGAGATTGAGGATCTCAAATTGGACGAGCTCTATTCCCTCGGCTAAACCATCTTCGAAGGCATCAAGCGTGAAACTTACGCTTTCAACACCCGGTGCAAAGACCACCGTATCTGGAAGCAAGGTGTAATCTACACCGTTGATTCCTTCTCCTTGGTATTCGATGATTACCATCTCTTCGATCTCAAGCACTGTTTCGATCGGACGAGTAAATGTCAATGTTGCTTCACCACAATCTTCAAACATCGTGTCTGCATCTGGTCCACCTACGTCAATACTCAAGTCTACCTGAACAACTGAGTTTGATGTAAACGACCCTGCCTCAAGTACTACGATCGACTCAAGAGCCGTATCAGTACCATCTGCGATGGCGAGTTTGATATGGTAAGTCTCTCCACAGATTACTTCGTGGATTGCTTCTAGTTTTGTTGTGTATCCATCCTGACAAACACCATCATTGTTGAAGTTGTCGATGTAGTACTCATCATTCAACTGATCGTTTACTGATGATACCGTTACAGGAAGTGGTGGGTCAGTGTTAGGAACCTGTGCAATGTTAACCGCTCCGTCAGGGAATCCTGCTGGACTATCATACGGCCCAGTAATACCAGGTCCGGATAGGAAGAATGCGAAGATGTCGTTAAACGAAGAGTTCACCCACTCTAGGTATTCGTCTGAACCGAAGATGTAGTTGAACTTCACTGTATCACCTGTTGCAACGAAATCAAATTCTAGGATACAGAGGTCATTTGCCGAGCTTACGTTGAAGTTCTGTCCGATCATTCCCGGTACAGAGTTCGCGATGTCTACGAGATCTTGGTCACCAGATACTCCACTTCCGAATGGTACATCCTCAAATGTTTCACACGAAAGGTTGGAAGCGTATGCTGAAGAAAGTACAAGTCCTTCAGTCAAAGGAAGGCCAGTATCTTCAGCATTTTGTAAGTAACCAACTTGGTTTTCGTCACCTGTGTAGGTAATGTTGAATGCCGTCACCCCGGAACCGAGGAGAATTTCATTCACATATTCTTCTAGCGTTAGGCCCGATGTTACCGTAGGCTGAGCCGCGGCAATCCCGGGGATAAGAAGAAGAAAGGCGAGTAATTTCAGGTATCGTTGCTTCATAAGGTCAATAGGTTCTAACGCAATACACACACTAGACATCAAAAATACGACATAGGTTGCATGAAAACACAAGGTTTATTTCACTGAATTCCAATCCTATTGTTCATATAGTTGCAGAATATGAGCAAAGTAGCGTGAAATCTACCGTTTGTGAATACTATTTTTGGGGTCCAAAACGAGCAAAAAGTGGACTTATTCGGCCAGTCATTTCTTGAGTTCCTAGCCAAGGGAGAAAGTGATGCGATTTCAGTAAAAATTGATGGAGAGGAACAAGATCCTCTTGATCCAGGCTATTTCTTTCGCTCAACAGAGCAAATGCCGCAGTTAGAATTGATCGCGCTTGACCTGTGCGAAGGAAGCACGTTGGACGTCGGAGCGGCGGCTGGATGTCATTCGCTTGTACTTCAACAAAACGGACTCAATGTCAGTTCCTTAGAGATTTCTCAAGGAGGTTGTGAAGTCATGAAAGAGCGTGGGTTGAAAGAGGTGATTCACGCTGATTTTTTTAGCCACAAGGGAAGCCAATTTGACACCATTCTGCTATTGATGAACGGCTTCGGAATGGGGCAAAATGTGGAAGGCACGATTCGAATGCTTCAACATGCCAAAACCTTGATGAAGCCAGGAGCTCAAATCTTAGGAGACACTTCTGACATCTCCTATTTGAAAGATGTTCCAGAGAATTATGATGAGGAAATAAAAAAGGAGAAGCCTTCGCCTCTCCTTCTCAATAACTATTACGGAAATGTTCACTTTGAACTGGAATGGAAGGAACTCCGAAGCAACTTTGATTGGATCTATCCTGACCCTGATTTGCTCGAATATTGTTCCCAGAAGGCTGGTCTAGCCTTTGACCTGATAGCCGAAGGTCCACACTATGACTACCTGGTTCGCTTATCTAATTAGCGACGGTAATCTTCCAGTTTCGCCCCAAGCTTCTTACGAGCATGGAAAATACGGCTCTTCACTGTTCCCATTGGGATACCGAGCGTATCGGCGATTTCGTCGTAGTGGTAACCCTCCACGAACATAGTGAATGGCACACGAAACTCTTTATTGAGTGACGTGATTGCTCCGCGAATGTCTTTTTCATTAATCTGCGTTGTTACAGAGTCAAAGCTGTAATCCTGTGACGCATTGATGAAGTAATTGTTGTCTGTTGAATCAGTAATGGTGTTCTGAAACTTCTTACGCTTATAATTATTGATGAAGATGTTGCGCATGATGGTAAACAACCATCCTTTGATATTCGTCCCTTCCTTAAAGTTGTTCTTGTAACGAAGGGCTTTAACAAAAGTGTCTTGGATCAGATCGTCCGCGTCTTCTGAGTTACGCGTGAAACTGAATGCGAAGCCACGAAGAAACTCTCTGTGGCTGATAAGTAAGTTATTGAATTCTACCGTGGACATGTTGCAAGTGTTTGTTTAACTTTCCGATACAAAGATTACACAAAACTAGATACGCTCCAAATTTTTGTTGAAGCATTTAACATATTCTTTAAACACGGAAAGTGCATTCGTGGAACGCTGAGGGACGTTTCCCGAAAGTGTAAACACTACAATTACTGGGGTTTACGCGAAGATTGAGCGAATGAGCTCCTGCCCATTCTTGTATACCTTAATGAAGCTATCGCTCTCAGATTCAACTTCACTTAATGTACGCCCTGCTAGGTGGAAAGTGCAGTCATACTGGGCAAACTCACGTTCAATGCGGTCTAAATACTGCTTCACGTGTTTTGTTGAAGGTGAAGTTGTAGAATATGATACAAAAGTCGCTCCGGCATATTTCTTTACTACCTGCACAAGGTCTTCGAACGGAACACTTTGTCCTAGGAAAATGCTGCGGAAGCCACGTGCTTTCGCCATGTAATGAATCAACAAGAGGCTGATGTCATGGATCTCACCTGTTGGCAGGTACATGATAAAGAGCTTATCAGGCACATCGTACCTTCCTTCCATGCCGTCAATGAGCGAAAAAATCTTTTGACGAATGAGGTTTGAGATGAAATGCTCTTGCGCAGGACAAATAGCACTCGTGAGCCAAAGAATGCCCACCTGAGTCATAAATGGCATGAAAAGCTTCACAAATGTTGCTTCTACTCCATTCTCCTCAATATAACTGTTCGCAACGCTGTAGAACAACTCTTCGTCGTAATTCAGCATCGAGATCTTTAGCATGTTTAAATAGTGCTGTTCTTTGGTATCGACATTATTCGCTTCACGAATAATCTTCTGCATCTCCTGCTCAGGCATGTCAGCAATGCGCGATATCTTATACCCAAGCTCTGCAAGAACGCTAACGTTCAACAACTTCTTGAGATCTTTGTCTGTATAGTATCGAATATTTGTAGACGTGCGCTTTGGTTCGAGAATGCCATACCGCTGCTCCCAAATACGAATAGTACCCGCCTTGATCCCGGTGAAAGACTCGAGATCTTTAATCGAAAATTCTTGCATTACTCTAACTGATCGTCAACTATAACAACAGTTGTACGAAAATGTTTCAAAAAAGAACATACCGCAATTGCGTTCCCTTTGACTTATCTTGCGCTAAGTGTTGACAACACACGACTTTCAATTCAAGCGAATGCTCTGCTATGCATACTATACTCTTTGATGACCATCTTGCACCTCGATTTCGACCGCTTACACTGACTCGACCAATTGGGGACCTTCGCATTGGTATCAACACCATGGCAGAACAATGGGAAGATATATTGTCATCTAAGGTGGGTTTTCACACAAATGCTGCGCTTCAAGGCCTGTTTTCTTTAAACGCTAGCGCGGAAAATCTGTTAATCAACGCTCGCGTTCTCCCGAACTTCGGATTACGAAAAACGCTCAACGATCTGGAAGCAGATCAATGCCTCGTTCAAGGAGACACCGTCATCGCTTTGCGACTCTCGGAGGAACAGCTACAATCATGGTCGCCAGCCGATGGTGTGCCAACAAGCCATTCCGCGATAGCGATAGAAGAAGGAATAGAGATCATAGAACAGATTCCTGACCTATTTGCAAAGAACCATATCGCCATTCAAGAAGATTTCAAACGCGCTTCTTACGGTAGAGTCTCTGCCGCACTCGATCCAACCTCAATGATTATTGGCGATCCGGCACTCGTATTCATTGAAGAAGGAGCAACGGTAGAAGGCGCATGGCTAAATACCACTGATGGTCCTATTTACATTGGCGCTGATGCCCATGTGATGGAAGGCAGCGTGCTGCGCGGACCCATCGCGATCTGCGATCATGCCACCGTAAAAGCAGGATCAAAAATATACGGCGCAACGACCATTGGTCCTTGGTGTAAAGTGGGTGGAGAGATCTCAAACAGCATCTTCCACAGCTACTCGAATAAGGGACATGATGGTTTTGTAGGCAATTCAGTTATTGGACAATGGTGCAACTTCGGTGCAGATACGAATACATCCAATCTGAAGAACAACTACGGACCAGTCAAGGTCTGGAATTACGCCAACAAACAATTTGAGTCGACCGGATTAACCTTTTGCGGACTCATCATGGGTGACCATAGCAAATGTGGAATTAATACCATGTTTAATACGGGTACGGTCGTTGGTGTGAGCGCTAACATCTATGGCGGAGACTTCCCTCCGAAGTTTATCCCCTCGTTCTCATGGGGAGGAAGTGATGGTTTCCAGACCTACGACTTCGATAAGGCCATGGAAACAGCTACACGAATGATGGCAAGACGAAAGGTCGATCTCACTCCAGAAGATGTGACACTTCTTCGGTCGATTTTTGACAATTCCGCCACATTCCGAGGGTAAGTCCGACAATATTTCAGTTCCTACTGAATGGCACACCCTTTGACCTTATGGGTGCATATGCGTTTCCCCGCTAGGGAAATGACAAAATGACCGAAATGAAATTCAACAACGATATAGAATTCGCCTTGTCTGATATGCAAGATCATGACTTCATTCCTTTGATCTCGCAAGAAGACGAAGAGGCGATGCACCGCGAAAAGGCCCCAGAAGAGATTCCTCTTCTCCCCCTTCGCAACACAGTTCTCTTTCCTGGTGTCGTCATTCCAATCACTGTAGGCCGAGATCGGTCTATTCGTTTGATCAATGAAGCCCATAAGAAAGACAAGATCATCGGTGTGGTGGCACAGAAAGATGCACAGATCGAGGAGCCGAATCGAGAAGACCTTCACCAAGTAGGGACGGTAGCTAGCATAGTGAAAATGCTAAAGATGCCTGATGGAAGTACAACGGTTATCATTCAAGGAAAGAAGCGATTCGAGTGGACTGAAATGATCCAAGAGCAGCCGTTCTTCAAAGCCAAGATTACAGAGTTCGACGAAGCCAAATCAGGCGCTGACGAAAAGGAAAAGGCCGCGCTACACGATAGTTTGAAAGAGCTCGCGCTGAAGATCATCAACATTTCTCCGAACATCCCGACCGAAGCCGGTTTTGCGATCAAAAACATCGAAAGCCTCTCCTTCCTAGTGAACTTCATCTCTTCTAACATGAGTGTTGATGTCACTGAAAAGCAGAAGTTGCTTGAGATGACCGATCTGAAAGAACGTGCTGAGCGCGCGTTGGAGTTGCTGAACAAGGAGCTTCAAATGCTTGAGTTGAAAAACGACATTCAGTCGAAAGTGAAAGTCGATATCGACAAGCAGCAGCGAGAGTACTTCTTGCATCAGCAGATGAAGCAGATCCAGGAAGAACTTGGAAACAACCCTGTAGCCGAAGAGATTGCAGACAAGAAGAAACGCGCCGCTGAAAAGAAGTGGAACGAAGAAATAGAAGGCGTGTTCTTGAAAGAGCTCAAGAAGCTGGAACGCATGAATCCTCAGAGTGCGGAGTTCTCAGTTCAGACGAACTACGTTGACATGCTACTTGACCTTCCTTGGGAAGAGTATTCTGAAGACAACTTCGACCTGAAGCACGCGCAAGAAATCCTTGACCGTGATCACTACGGACTAGAAAAGGTAAAAGAGCGCATCATCGAGCACTTGGCCGTGTTGAAGATCAAAGGTGACCTCAAAGCACCTATCATTTGTCTGTACGGACCTCCCGGAGTTGGTAAAACTAGTCTTGGAAAAAGTGTGGCAGAAGCCCTCGGTCGTAAATACGTCCGCATGAGTCTGGGTGGTTTACGTGACGAAGCAGAAATCCGCGGACACCGTAAGACTTACATCGGAGCGATGCCTGGTCGGATCATTCAAAACCTGAAGAAGATTGGCACTTCGAATCCACTCTTCGTGTTGGATGAGATTGACAAGCTTACCCGCGATATGCACGGTGATCCGTCATCGGCACTTTTGGAGGTACTTGATCCTGAACAAAACAGCACCTTCTACGACAACTACTTGGAGGTCGATTACGACCTCAGCAAAGTGATGTTCGTTGCAACGTGTAACAACCTTTCTACCATTCAACCGGCCCTTCGCGATCGTATGGAGATCATCGAAGTCACGGGATATACGGTGGAAGAGAAAGTTGAAATTGCTCGTCGTCACCTCATCCCTAAACACCTGAAGGAAACCGGACTTGATGAAAGCCACATCTCCTTCTCTCAGGAAGCACTCGAACAAGTAGTTGAAGCATACACCAACGAAAGTGGTGTTCGTGGACTGGAAAAACGTATTGGGAAGATCGTTCGTAACCGAGCAAAGGAAATTGCCCTTGAAGAAAAGTTCGATACCGAAGTTCGTACGGAACATCTCCACAAAATCTTGGGTGCTAGTCGTGAAAAAGACAAGTACAAAGACAACGAGCACGCAGGTGTTGTCACAGGATTAGCCTGGACACCCACTGGTGGCGACATTCTATTCATTGAGACTTCTCTCACCAAAGGAAAGGGGAAACTCACGCTCACAGGAAACCTCGGAGAAGTCATGAAGGAGTCTGCCATGCTGGCCATGGAATACTTGAAGGCGCATTCAGAACATCTAGGAATGGAACAAGAAGTCTTCGACAAATGGAACGTACACATTCACGTCCCACAAGGCGCCATTCCAAAGGATGGTCCTTCAGCAGGTATTACGATTCTTACTGCCTTGGCGTCGGCCTTCACTCAAAAGAAAGTGAAGAAATACCTCGCCATGACGGGTGAAATCACCTTGCGAGGGCAAGTTCTTCCCGTCGGTGGAATCAAAGAAAAGATTCTCGCGGCAAAACGTGCAGGAATCAAAGAGATCATCCTCTCAGAACGCAACCAAAAAGATATTGAGGAAATCAATGAGCGTTACTTGAAAGGATTGAAATTCCACTACGTGAAGGAGATGATTGATGTGATTGACAAAGCCCTGCTTAAAGAGAAAGTGGTGAATCCACTGAAGGTAGCATAAGGCTGAAAGACAATAAAATAACAAGCCGACTCTGCGCTCAGAGTCGGCTTATTTTTTGCTTGCGCTTCAAAAGTTCATCCGCCTTTCATGAGTGAGGTAATCGATACCTTAGGACGAGAAACTTGTATGTGGCGGATGTCTTTCGTTATACCGCTTCAAAAGTGCTACCATATCTATTAAGCTTCCTTGACCATCATCATAGGAGTCCTTGACATTCGTCAGGATTGACAGAAGGTAGTAACTTGCGCATCACAATAACTCGGTAGAAGCACCGTTTTCAAGCCAGTTAACCAATTCCGTGAAGAGACTCTCTATCATACTCATGCTGGCCATGGCGCCAGTGGCCTTGCTCGCTCAATTGGGCGGACAAAGCGTCTTCAATTCCCTTGACATTCCTGCTTCTGCTCGTGTAGCAGCCATGGGAGGTGCGCTTCCTGCGATCGCAGATGGAGACCTGAATCTTGCGTTATACAATCCGTCATTGCTCGATTCAACGACGCATCAATCTACCTCGTTGAGTTATGTGAACTACTTCAGCAACATCAATTTGGGATTCGCATCCTATGCGCACCATTTGGATAGCACTGACATCACACTCGCCGGACATATCCAGTATGTAGACTACGGGAACTTCACCGCTCGCGATGCTAACGGACTTGATGTCGGAAGCTTTCGAGCTGGAGACTACGCCTTGGTTTTAGGTGCAGCGAAGCCTATTGATTCGCTCTTCACCGCAGGGGTTAACCTGAAGTTCATCTACAGCAACCTTGAAAGCTATGATGCCTGGGGCGTTGCTTTAGACGGAGGTGTTACCTACATCAATCCAAAGCGCAACTTGACCGCTTCATTGGTAGTGCGCAACCTCGGACTTCAACTTGATGGTTATAGAGATGGAGTGCGTGACACGCTTCCAGTGAACTTCCAGATCGGAATTAGCAAACGCTTAAAGCACGCACCATTCCGATTCTCGGTAGTATTTGACCAACTCCAGCGTTGGGACCTGACTACTCCAGAAGACAACGTAGTGGTAGTAGACCCGATTACAGGAGAGATAATTGAAGACAACAACTTCGAATTTGGCGACAAATTGATGCGCCACGTGATCTTCGGAACAGAGTTCCTTTTAGGAGACAACTTCAAGATCAATTTCGGTTACAATTATCGACGAAGGCAAGAACTCAAACTTGAAGACCGACCGGGAACAGCAGGACTTTCATGGGGGCTTGGATTCAGAATTAAGAAGTTCTCTCTGAGCTACGGTCGAGCGATCTATCACTTCGCTGGTCCTTCGAATCATTTCACAATCACCACTAGGCTTACAGACTGGTAAGGCGAAGGCTTCCAAGGCTGACTTGAATCCGTTATATTCGCGTCAAAGTCTGACCAGTGAGAAAGAAGATTAACATCGCTATTGATGGTTATTCATCATGTGGTAAAAGCACCTTAGCCAAGTCCATCGCAAAGGAACTCAACTATATCTACATAGATACAGGTGCGATGTATCGCGCGATGACACTCTTCGCACTGAAAAGTCATCTCATTCGCAACGATGAACTCAATGTCGACAAGCTAAAAGCAATGATCGACAGCGCGTACATCACTTTCAAGTACAATACCGACACTAAGCGATCAGAAACTCATCTTAACGGTAAGAACGTCGAGAAGGAGATCAGATCTATGCAGGTTTCGAAATTCGTTAGTCCGGTCGCTGCCATTCCTGAAGTACGCATGAAGCTTGTAAAACTTCAACAGCGTATGGCAGAAGTACGCGGTGTTGTGATGGATGGCCGAGATATCGGGACCGTAGTACTCCCTGACGCAGAGGTGAAGTTCTTCATGACTGCTGACCCAGAAGTACGCGCTCAACGCCGTTTCAACGAACTCAAAAACAACGGACTCGAAGTCACTTACGAAGAAGTCCTAGAGAACGTCAAGCAACGCGATCAAATTGACTCAACTCGCTCAACTGACCCACTCCGCCAAGCCGAAGATGCCGTGGTAGTTGACAACTCGAATCTTACCATGGATGAGCAGTTTGTGTTTGCGATGAATCATGTGAATAAGGTGTTGGCTGTTCCGTCTTGAGGTGCGTTGTTCGTGGTTCGTGGTTCGTGGTTCGTGGGGCTGTTTACCACTTTTGACTTAGGTTGTGGCGTCTTCTGAGGCTGGCTTTTAGAGCATTCAATTGCTTGATAAGCACTTTGATTTCTTCCTTGACTCTTTCTACCTTTTCTGCTGAAGTATATCCAAATTGAACTGTCAGATCGAGTTGGGTTGATAATTCTGCAGCTGACCCCGTTGCATGGTTCAGATGTTTATGAAATCCAGCCGGACTGCCACTTGCTGCTCCTTCTGCGATATTCGAACTCACAGAAACCATGGTTTTAATTAGGTGTTGGTGAAACCCAAAGTCCTTGGCCTCCTTGATTGGCATAATGATATGATAGCAGTCTTTGGCTATCATCATTGACTTCTGCCACACCAACAAACGCTCCCAGTTACTTTCATTCATGCCCCGAATATATCCGAAGACTGATTCCATTCAGAAATGACTTTACCTCTGTCGCCCAAAGTTTCATCAACGCACCACGAACGCTTAGAGAGGATTGCCCTCGGGCAATCCCTACAACTCGTCTGTGTGAAATGGCACTGCGCAAAGCGAAGTGAATAATATCCCCACGCACCACGTACCACGAACCACGCACCACGCACCACAAACCACAAACCACGCACCACAAACCACAAACCACGCACCACAAACCACAAACCACGCACCACGCACCACGCTCAACAAGAATCCGCCAGCGGATTCTTGGAACGCTTGTTGTTCTTAGCTAAGTGTTGATAATTGCAAAACGCATGCGCTCGCGAGGCCTCTGCACGTTGTAATTTCGAGAGATTATGTTGAAGCGGCTCCTATCTATCATATCATTCCTTGTTCTTTTTGCGCCTATCGGCGGAACGCTGCATGCGCAGCTTCAGGATAGACGTATGCCTCCGGTGTTTTTGCAATCAGAGACACCCTGGGCTGACTCGTTGATTCAAACGATGGATTTGAAGGCGAAGATTGGACAGCTCTTCATGGTGGCCGCCTACTCGAACCGAGATGCTATGCATGTCAAGGAGATTGAGACCTTGATTTCCGAATATCAAGTGGGTGGGTTGATCTTCATGCAAGGAGGACCACAGCGCCAAGTCATTCTCAACAACAAGTATCAAGAGATAAGCGAGATTCCGTTGCTGATCTCGATGGATGCTGAATGGGGATTAGGTATGCGTTTAGACAGTGTGCTCTACTACCCTCGTCAAATGACACTGGGTGCAACCAATGATGACAATTTGATTTATGATTTCGGACTAGAACAGTCACGTCAGTTGAAGCGCATGGGAGTGCATGTGAGCTTCTCTCCTGTGGTGGATGTGAATTCAAATCCGGACAACCCCGTAATAGGGAACCGAGCTTTTGGCGAAGATCGAATGCTGGTTTCAAGGTTAGGTGAAGCATATATGCGTGGACTTCAAGACGGAGGCGTCTTGGCGAACGTCAAACACTTCCCAGGTCACGGAGATACTGATACTGACTCCCACAAAACGCTGCCATCTATCCTGCACTCAAGAGAGCGACTGGATAGCATGGAGCTCTACCCTTTCCGCACGCTCTTTAACAAGGGAGCAGGAAGCGTCATGATTGCGCACTTGAATATTCCTGCGCTTGATTCTAGTGGACTACCTTCTACCCTTTCTCGCAAGATCACCCATGATCTGTTACGTAAAGAGCTCGGCTTTCAAGGGCTTGTTTTCACAGACGCATTGAATATGCGCGGTATCGCTGATATCGCCGGACCAGGAGACGCTGAGTTCAAAGCACTGCTTGCCGGGAATGACATTCTACTTTTCGCCGGAGATGTCCCTACAGCTGCAAAGCGTATTCAGGAAGCCATTGAAACAGGAGAATTTACCGAAGAAGCCCTAGATGAACACGTGTTGAGAATTCTTCGAGCAAAGGAATGGTGTCAGGTTGCTGAAAACGATAGCATTCGTCGTGAAGGACTTTATGCTGATCTCCTCGCTCCTTCCGGACAAGCAATTCAGCGTAGAGTTATCGAAGGGTCGCTCACCGTGTTGAAAAATGAAAAGAAATTGCTGCCGCTTCGTGGGTATGAAGGAAAGAAAGTAGCCATCCTAGATTTAGGAGTGAAGAAAGCTTCCGCGTTCAGCGAACAGTTTCAGAAATACATGGACGCAGATGTCTTTGTCTACCCGAAGACTCCAGACTTTTCTGCCTCTCAGAAGATTGAATCAGAATTGAGTCAATACGACCTTGTCATTGTCAATCTTCTCGATGCAAGCAATCGTCCTTCCAAAAACTGGGGAGTGACCAACCAGAGCATGCGTATCATCTCTGCCTTGAATTCGAAAACTACAGTGGCTGTGAATCTCTTCACTAACCCGTACGCTCTTCGCAACATGCGCGGAATAGAACGCGTGAATGGACTGATGGTGGCATATCAAGACGATCCGCTGACACAGCAGATTTGTGCTGAAGCCATGGTGGGCGGTGCCTTTGCGAAAGGAACGCTTCCTGTGAGCTGTGGGTTGGTATTCCCGGCAGGTTCAGGAGATCAACTTGACCAGCTGTTGAGATTACGACATGCCATGCCCGAGTTTGAAGGACTGAATTCTGATGACCTTCTTCGCATCGACAGCATTGCCCTAGAAGGCATCAAAGAACAGGCTTACCCTGGCTGTCGTGTGCTCGTGATTAAGAATGGAAGTGTGATTGTTGACCGCAGCTACGGCTACCAAACCTACGAGAACAAGATTCCTGTTGACGGCTCAACGATTTATGATTTGGCGAGTATCACAAAGATTGTCGCTTCGACCGCTTCACTGATGCGTCTCCAAGATGAAGGGAAGATCGATCTTGACCACAACTTGTGCGACTACATTACAGTGCCAGACACCTCGTCTTGCTACAATATGAACTTGCGTGAGATGCTCAGCCATTACGCCCAGCTTCCCGCTTGGATTCCGTTCTACATGCACACGATCGATAAAGGAGAACTTCGTCCGGAACTTTACCGCAAGCAAGCTACACGCGGTTTCACAACGAAGGTCGCTGAGAATCTATTCATTCGTGACAGCTATGCTGATTCAATCTACCAAGAGCTCAATATGATTGCGCTTCGTCCAGAAAAGGAATACAAGTACAGTGACCTGGGCTACTACTTCCTTCAAAAGGTGATTGAAAAAACAAGCGGCACAAGCCTTGAGAACTTTGTAGACTCTGTATTCTACCAACCCATGGGTCTTTCGAGCATGGGGTATCTACCGCTTGAGCGACAAGACATTAAGGAGATTGCACCTACCGAATACGACATGTTGTTCCGTAAGCAATTGGTTCACGGACATGTACATGACCCAGGTGCGGCAATGCTTGGTGGTGTTGGTGGCCATGCAGGTGTTTTCGCTAACGCGGAAGATCTCGCGATCATGATGCAGATGTTCATGAACGACGGCGAATACGGTGGCGTTCAATACATTCAACCAAGCACCCTTCAGGAATACACGACTTGCCACTACTGTTACGATGACAACAGACGTGGTGTAGGCTTCGACAAACCCGCGCTAGAACCGGATTCTGGTCCAACATGCAATGATGCATCCAGCGCTAGTTTCGGTCATTCAGGATTCACAGGAACTTTGGCATGGGCTGACCCAGAAGAAGATCTTGTTTATGTATTTTTGTCGAACCGGGTTTATCCAAATGCAGACAATAGGAAACTATTGAAGATGGATATCCGCACAAACATTCAGCAGGTTATCTATGATGCGATCAGAGCGCAGAAACAACGCGAGAATCAAGACCTACTGGGTGAATTGGCTGAATAGACCACCCGGACATGTGAAATGAAGATCGGAATCGTCTGTTACCCCACCTTTGGAGGAAGTGGTGTTGTTGCCACAGAGCTTGGGAAATCATTGGCTGCGAAAGGCCATGAGATTCACTTTATCACCTACAACCAGCCGGTTCGTCTAGGGAGCTTCCGCAAGAATATCTTTTACCATGAAGTCAACGTCTCTGAGTACCCACTCTTTGACTATCCTCCTTACGAGTTGGTATTGGCAAGCAAAATGGTAGATGTAGTGAAGCACGAGAAACTCGACCTTCTTCATGTACACTATGCCATCCCTCACGCTTCTGCAGCATACACGGCGAAGAAAATTCTCGCTGAGCAAGGGATTGAACTTCCGGTAGTAACAACACTACACGGAACAGACATTACACTTCTTGGTCGCGACGCTTCATTTGAACCGGTGATCTCTTTTGCCATCAACAAAAGCGACGCGGTAACAGCTGTTTCGAATAGCTTAAAGAACGATACCTACAAACTGTTTGGAGTGAACAAAGACATCTCTGTCATTCCCAACTTCGTTTGTCTGGATCAATTCAAACTCGAAGCAAACGAAGAGCTGAGAGCTGCGCACGCCCCTAACGGTGAAAAGATCATCACCCACATTTCGAACTTCCGTCCGGTAAAACGTGTGGAAGACGTAGTGCGTGTATTCGCTGAAGTGCGCAAGAAGGTTCCTGCAAAACTTTTACTTGTAGGTGATGGACCAGAACGTAACCGCATTGAACAACTATGCCGCGAACTGCGTACTTGTGAAGATGTGATCATGCTAGGTAAGCTTAAAAATCCTGTAGAGGCGCTGTCGATTTCAGACCTCTTCTTCCTCCCTTCTGAAGCCGAGAGTTTCGGACTTTCAGCCCTGGAAGCAATGGCTGCTGGAATCCCTGTGATCTCTACGAACACTGGAGGATTACCAGAAGTGAACCGACACGGAGTTACCGGAATGATGAGTGACGTTGGCGACGTGGAAGACATGACCAAGAACACCTTGTACTTGTTAGAGAATAAAGAGCTACTGGCCAAGTTCTCGAAACAAGCCAAAGAGCGTGCGAAAGATTTCGACATTCACTCCGTTCTTCCACAGTACGAAGCATTGTACGCTCGATTGATAGAAAAACAAGCGGTAGCAAATGGCTGAACGCACCCAAACCATCGGCGAACGAATTCAGTTCAAGAGAAGTCCTGACGAGCTTCAGGTGGTCATCACCCAACAGATTCCACGCCACAAAGAAGCCATCTTCTTCGCATGGATGGTGGCACTATTCTGTGCACTTTTTGCCTTCATTTACCTTTGGTTGACCTCACCAAGCGAATCGGATCAGCGCATCTTCTTCGCTGTAGGTAGTGCCTTTGTCACCTTCTTCGTCGTACGCTATGGAAAGGTCTTTCTCTGGCGTCGTATGGGAAAAGAAATGATCCGCATCCGTGAAGAGGAATTAACTATTCGTAATGCCATCGGCTCTTCCGGAAGACCGCAAGTATTCCAAACAGACAACATCCGCAAGTTCGGTGTCATCCCCTACGACTTCACCAAGTTCGGCCAATTCATGGATCGTGCGTTCTGGGAAATGGGAGGCGAAACCCTCGGCTTCGAGCACTTCAAATCAAAAATCCGATTCGGGAAACAACTCGAAGAAAAGGAAGCCAAACAATTGGCACGAGTGATTGAGAAGGCGTTGGTTGAGATTCCGAAGCGGACGAGGGCGAAGAAGAAGAAGGCCGAAGCCTGAGGCCTAAGGCGTAAGGCCTATGGCTTATGTTTCTTTCGTGTTTTGCCTTCCATCGTTAAAGGACGGATTTCATCCGTCTCTACCATGGCATTTTCTAAGGAAAGAGGAGGCGCCTACGGCGCCACAAACCTAACCCAGCAACACCTAGACAGAACCCTCCATATCCCGTAGGTATTCTACCTCGTTGCTTGAAGATCAAGGAGAAAACCCAGTACCCTAGAGGGGTTCTATAGCTCCGGACGGATTTTATCCGTCCCTACCATGGCATTTTCTAGGGAGAGAGGAGGCGCCTACGGCGCCACAAACCTAACCCAGCAACACCTAGACAGAACCATCCATATCCCGTAGGTATTCTACCTCGTTGCTTGAAGATCAAGGAGAAAACCCAGTACCCCAGAGGGGTTCTATAGCTCCGGACGGATTTTATCCGTCCCTACCATGGCATTTTCTAGGGAGAGAGGAGGCGCCTAACGGCGCCACAAACCCAACCCTGCATCACCTAGACAGAACCCTCCATATGCCGTAGGGATTCTACCTTGTTGCTTGAAGATTAAGGAGAAAACCCAGTACCCCAGAGGGGTTCAATAATAATTAGGATATTCCCCTCATGGGCTCCAAGAAGAAATGGATCGATAAGGCTCAAGAAAATTTGCAAGAGTGTTCTCGTGAGCTGAGTGCTCTCTTTACGCCTCTTCTAGATTCGAATGGGATTGTGGATCTCAATGAGATAGAAAACCAGTCGGGTATGGCATATTCAATGGCCTTACTCTTGGGAAAGTTGTTGTTATTGGAAAATGACAAAGATCTCAGGCGTTTTGGTGCAGACGATGTGGTTCCGCTTAAGATTGAGATTTCTGAAAACCAACGGTTGGCATATTGGGGACAAATTTACTGGCTCGCACTGCCTGAAGATCACAGATGTCATAGATCTTATCAAGATCCGTTTTATGCCCTATTTGAGGTGACCGATGATCAGTTGGAAATTAAAGAGCTCTCATTCGGCGATTTAGATCGAACAGATTTAGACAGCGATCAATGGGTAGAGCAAAAAATGAATTGGATGTACGAGATGTACACCTAGATAATGAAACCTAACTATCTTCTACCATGCTCGAAATCGAATTCAGCCCACCGAATCTCAGTACCTGTGACTGTTGTGGAAATACGACTGTGCGTCTCACTAGGTTTCTTCGAGAAAATGGTGATGCATATGGGGTGTATTACTGTGTATTCACTATAGGACATGATGTCAAGGTGGTGAATGCTGTTGTGAGCCTTGGTGATTGGGGGACAGATTTCCCAGAGCAGCGGTTCGCCTTTCCTTTTCGAATCTGGATGAATGAAGGTCAATACCAAGTTGGCTTAAGAGACAAAGAAGAATGTGAGTGGGAGGACGTGGAGATTTTGGGGAAGATGCTGAATCGCGAAGAAGCCCTAAAACACCCATGGATTAAAGAAGTTTTTCATGTGACGGACCATATCGTTTGGGAAGACAAAGAAGTCATAGCTTATTTGAATGACGCATGGCCCGCTGAACAATTGTGAAACGACATTCCTGAAAGACAATTGTGAAATCAGAATTCCCAAACACCATTGTGAAACCACATTCCTCAAATACAATTGTGAACACAGAATCCAAAAACATCATTGTGAACACGAAAGTCAAATACACCATTGTGAACACAAATCCGAAAATACAATTGTGAACAGAGGGGGCACATGGACCGTGGACCGGAAGAATAATAAATAATGAATTTCAATAGTAAATGGTGAATTCAAGGTGCCGCCCGAAAGTTTATCATTCAGAATTCAGTATTTATTAATCATTATTCAAGGTGGGTCGTAGGTCGTGGGTCGTGGCTTTTTCTTCCATTCTCCTTCTAATTCTCATTCTTCCTCTCCCGTTCACCACTCAGTCTATATATAGGCAAATTCCAAACCCTCAGTGAGTTAGTCGGGGAATACGCCTGTTTCGTCTAATATTGAGTGAACAATTATGCATAACTAAGAGTCTTGTATACCTTGCTAGTGTCTTCTGAAAGGAGATGCACTTAACACACTTGAACTCGGGTCGAAAGACTCACCATTAACACATTGTACTATGAGACGAAAAATCTCAGACCATTCTGCGCGTACCTTCAAATGGGTGCGAGAGCAATACCAGATGAACCTCCGCCAATTTTCGATGGCCACCGGCATTTCTGTTGGAATGTTGAGCATGATTGAAAAAGGAAAACGACGACCAGGAGGTATCACGATCCTTAAGCTTCAGGAATTTACGGGTCAACTGATTTGTGATTTGCGTTATGCCGCGAAGCTCAATAGCAAATACGCACCATCACCGCAGTAGAAATGGAGATCGGCTACCTCGAAGCAAAGATCGTAGAGATCGATTCGATCTTGGCTAACGCTGCATAATCAATCAAATGTTTCACCTCATGAATAAATCAAGGTGTTAAGTGGAAGGGCTGCCGGTATCGGTAGCCCTTTTTTAGTCCACGATAATTTCAGTCACATTCTTGATTCACGAATTCTTTGAGAAAGCATTGTGAACCGGCGATTCTGAAATGCCATTGTGAACAGAGAACCCAGAAACACCATTGTGAACACGCATTTCTCGAATGTCATTGTGAACATGGGTCATTAAAATACGATTGTGAACACGCACTTCGCGAATGCAATTGTGAACATGGAATCTGAAAACACGATTGTGAACATAAATTCGTCTGCTTTTTGACGTTCACAAATATGCGCAACATTGATGTTTTAGTTTTCTAGTTCGAACACCCTTCTTATTTAGAGCGGCTGCAATAATTGTAGTTCAGAGCCTTCAGGTGATAGTTTGACCCACTGCCAACTTGGGAGGTTGTTATTCAATCACAATAATCTAGCCTTTGTGAAAAGTACTTATTGTATTGTTCCAAGTCTCCTTCCACTCGAAGAAGTTCAAAATAAATGCAAGCGGAGTCACGCTGGGCAATAAGATCGAAAGTAATCGCGAATGACAACAATAGTTCTGAATCACTCCATACTTCATTCCTATCAGGTCTATTCCAAATTCGTCTGAGATAGTAAAGAACACTATCAGCATCGTCATAGTAAACTTTCGATATTTCTAACTGCGTTGTTAAAAATGCCAAAGTATCAGGGTTACAGTTTAAATTCAATTCTTGATTTAAGCTTAAAACATCCTGATAATTCTTTGCTTCAAACGCACTGCTCAAAGATAGACGCAACTCATTGCAGTGATATCGATTCGAAACCTCACTTCTTGGCTTCGAAGATGGACTCGTTATGAATTCTCCTTCCTCATTTTGAGAACAAGAAATTAAAATCAACAAGATTATAGTCTTAAAATACCATTTCATGCCTTAGGTAGTACATAATCAATGTCAATTTTCTCTTTCTAATCGCCGCCTGCGGCATCTTCCGGGCTCCTGAAGTTCCCCGGACTATTTTTTTCTGACTACGATATTTGTTTGGTAGGGTAAATCTCCATCCTGAGACATAAACCGAATGTTTAATTGCCTGATCAACTTTTTTCGTGTCTCTTGCAATATTACATGAATCCTTAGCATTTCCTTCTACTAAATCGTCCAATTTGATGCTAATTCTGCCGGACTTTCAAAAGCACAACGCGTTATTGATAATCTTGTGTGCTACATCGTTGTTTGTGGGCACTTTAGTGATTTCACCGTTCACCTCTCTCTCCATTTAATTTACCAACCCACGCATAACATAAGCTGCACCTTCCATATCCCGTAGGGATACTACCTTATTGCTTGAAGATTAAAGAGAAAACCCAGTACCCCAGAGGGGTTCTATAGTTTCACCTGTCTGCGGTTTCTATTTGTGTTCATAAATTGAAAGAAATGGAGGTGACGACCTGTCAAGCTTCTAGAAAGGGAAATTTGATTTTCTATCTCAGGCTGACCTCAAACATGGTTAAGTGACAACCTACTCGCACAAATCATATACACATTCACTGATGTCTATATCGAATTCTGAAGTAGGACTTGAAAGAGCATATTCCAGTATGTCTATTTGTTCCTTCAATCGATGATCGTCACAATTACTCAGGCGATATTCTATGAATAAAGACAAAAAACCTCGATCAAACCAAAAATCCTCTTTCATGTATGTTGTCCTCAAATCTTCCATCAGAAAATTTATTGTCAAAATATCTTCAGGTGGATACTGTTTTAGAATCTTCAAAATCACATTTCTTTGAATCATCAACGAATGCTCTGGAATAGGAAAGTAGTCATTCATTGAATGAGTAAATTCTAAGCTTCCTTGCAGATTTTCAAATTCTAGAGCAACGTG